>JAXDIE010000028.1:0-7098 GCA_034664165.1 Thermoleophilaceae bacterium
GGCTCCGCCGGTGAGGGATAAACATCGATCGTCCCGGGCACCAGGCGCGCGCCACACAGCTCGACCATCAGCCGGGCGGCGAGCCGCTGGGCCGCCATGGCCGAGTCGGGATGCAGCTGGCGCTCGAAGCGCGCGCTTGCCTCGCTCCGCAGGCTCAGCTTCTTCGAGGTCTTGAGGATGTTGGGGCCGACCCAGGTGGCGGCCTCCATCAGGACCCGCGTGGTGCCCTCCTCGACCTCGCTGATCTGTCCGCCCATGATCCCGGCGATCCCCGAGGGGCCCTCGGCGTCGCACACCAGGGCCATCTCCGAGTCGAACTGCCGCTGGGAGCCGTCGAGCGTTGTCATCGTCTCGCCCTCGGCCGCCTTCCTGACCACGATCCTGCCGCCCCTGACCTTGTCCAGGTCGAACGAATGCAGTGGCTGCCCGGTGAGGAGCATCACGTAGTTGGTGATGTCGACCACGTTGGAGATGGAACGCTGGCCGGCCGCCATCAGGCGCTGCTTGAGCCAGAGCGGCGAGGGGCCCACCGTGACGTCGTCGAAGACCCGCGCGGTGAAGCGCAGGCAGATCTCAGCATCGATCTCGACCGACGCGTGGTCCTCGGCGCTGTCCGAGCCGCCGGGCTCGGCGTCGGCCGCGGTCGGGTCCTCCGCCAACTCCGCTCCCGTGAGGGCATGCACCTCGCGCGCGATCCCGTAAACCGCCATGCAATCGGGCCGGTTGGGGTTTATCTCGACCTCGAGCGCCTGGTCGGTGATCTGAAGGTGATCGATCAGGGCTGCCCCGGCCGGCAGGGCATCGTCGAGCACCATCGTCCCGTCGTGGCCCTCCCCCACGCCGACCTCGTCCTCGGCCAGGATCATTCCCTGCGACACGATGCCGCGCAGCTTGGCCTCGCCGAGCGTCGTGCCATCGGGCATGACCGACCCTGGCTTGGCCACCGCGACCGTCTGGCCGGCCGCCACATTGGGCGCCCCGCAGACGATGGTGCGCTCGCCCTCGCCCGTGTCGACCACGCACACGCTGAGCCGGTCGGCGTCCGGATGCTTCTCGGCGCTGAGCACCTTGCCCACCACGAACCCGTCCGGCCCGCCGGCCCCCAGCGGGTCGATCCGCTCGAGCTCGATGCCGGCGGACGTGAGCCGCGCGGCAACCTCCTCGGCGCTCAGGCCCGGGTCGCAATACGACTTGAGCCACGCGAAGGGGACCCTCATGCGCCCCTCCCGAACTGCTCCAGGAAGCGGAGGTCGTTCTCGAACATCATCCGGAGGTCCGGCACGCCGTGCCGGAGCATCGCTATCCGGTCGATGCCGAAGCCAAAGGCGAAGCCCTGGTAGCGCTCGGGGTCGTAGCCGTTACTCGCCACGAAGCCGAGCACGTTGGGGTCGACCATTCCGGCCCCGGCGATCTCGATCCAGCCCGAGCCCTTGCAGAGCGGGCAGCGCGAGCCGTCGGGCATGTAGCCCTTGGACTCGCAGTTGAAGCACGACACGTCGACCTCGACACTCGGCTCGGTGAACGGGAAGTAACCGGAGCGCAGCCGGATCTGGCGCTCGCGCCCGAACATGGCCTGGACGAACTCGAGGATCACCCCGCGCAGATCGCCCATGGTGATGTCCTCGTCGATCGCGAGGCCCTCGAGCTGATGGAACATCGGCGTGTGGGTGGCGTCGGAGTCCCGCCTGTAGACCCGGCCGGGCACGACGATGTAGATCGGCGGCTCCTGCGCCTCCATGGCGCGCACCTGCATCGGCGAGGTGTGAGTCCGCAGCACGACCTGATCGGAGAAATAGAAGCTGTCCTGCTCCAACCGAGCCGGGTGGTGGGCGGGGATGTTTAGCGCAGTGAAGTTGTAGTAGTCGAACTCGATCTCCGGGCCCTCGACGACGGAGAAGCCGAGGCCCACGAAGATGTCCTCCATCCTGCGCCGGGTTTCGGTGATCAGGTGGATGTGGCCCGGCGGGCTCGGCGGGTCCCCCGGGAGCGTCGCGTCGACCCGATCCTCGACGAGCTTCAGGTCCAGTTCCGCGCCCTCGAGCTCGGCGACGCGCGCATCGAGCTGCACCTCGAGGGCCTGCCGGACCTTGTTGGCGCCCCCGCCCACCGGGCCGCGCTCCTCGGGCGGGAGATCCCCGATCGAGCGCAGGATCGTTGTCAGCTCGGCCTTCCGGCCGAGCGTCCGCACCCGTATGTCCTCCAGCTCGGCCACCGTGCTCGCGGCGGCAATCGCCGCAGCGGCCTCGGCGCGGATCTCCTCGAGGCGGGCGGTTGCATCAGGCATGGCCGGCCATCCTATTTCCAAGGTCGTAGAGGGCAACGGTCGCCGCCATCGCCACGTTCAGCGATTCCGGCCCGTGTTCCCGGATGGGGATGCTCGCGCTCACCGCTGCCCTTTCGACGAGCGCCGGTGGCAGGCCTTCCCGCTCGGCGCCCAGGCAGAGCACGACAGGAGCGGATACCTCCACCGAAGCCAGCGGTGTCTGCCCGCCCGAGTCCAGCGCCACGAGGGTGCCTGCGAGGTCCTCGAAGGCCGCCTTGGCGGGGGGCCGGGCAAATACCGATCCCATCGATGCCCTCACCGCCTTGGGCGAGTACGGGTCGGCGCACCCCGGTCCGAGGATCACGGGCCCGTCGCAGAGGGCGTGGGCAGAGCGGATGACGGCGCCGACGTTGCCAGGGTCACCGACCCCGTGCAGGTACACGCACAGATCACCCGCCGGCTCAGTCCACCGCTGCGCGTAGACGCCGATCACCCGCGCACCCGATCCCAGCGCGCTGACCTTGTCAAGTAGCGCGGGCTCGACATCCTCGCCCGAGCGCAGCAGGATCTCCGGGCGCAGGCCGGCCGCCGCCGCAGCATCGACCAGGTCCTCGCCCTCGGCCACGAACAGGCCGGTCCGGGCCCGCTCCTTCTTCTGGGCGAGCTTCCGGATTGTCTTGAGCTGTTCGTTGTCGGGTGAAGTGATCATGAAAATAAAAAGGGCGCCTCGATGGGCGCCCCGTGCAGGTCTCGGCTCAGTGCCTGAGGATCAGGCAGCGGCCGCCTCACGGGCGCGTTCGACAAAACGTCGGAAGGTCTCGGGGTCGCGCACGGCGATATCGGCCAGCACCTTGCGGTCCAGCTCGATCTCGGCCAGCTTCATACCGTGCATGAACTGGCCGTAGGTCATGCCCTCCTGGCGGGCAGCGGCGTTGATGCGGGTGATCCACAGGCGGCGGAAGTCACGCTTCTTGTTGCGACGGTCGCGGTACGCGTAGGTACCGGCCTTGATGTCGGCTTCCTTGGCACGCTTGTAACTGGAGTGGGCCTGGCCGCGGAAGCCCTTGGTCCGCTCCAGCATTGACCGCCGCTTCTTGCGGGCATTGACGCTGCGCTTGACGCGGCTCATTTGCTCAACAGCCTCTTGATCCGGGGTGCATCGACGGCGGCGACCTCATAGGGCCGGCCGAGCGCGCGCTTCTTCTTGGCGCTCTTGGGGCCGAGGTTGTGGCTGGTCATGGCGTGCTTGCCGCGCACCTTGCCGGTGCCCGTGACCTTGAAGCGCTTCTTGGCGCCCGAATGACCCTTCATCTTCGGCATAGGACGTCTATTGAAGCATTTACGGGGTCTCGGCGGCGGGAGCCTCTGCAGGCTCCGCTGCAGGGGCCTCTGCCTGAGACTCGTCAGGAAGAGCCGCGGGAGCCTCCTCCTTGGGAGCCTCCACCTTGGCCTTGCTTGGGCCGAGCATCATGGTCATGTTGCGGCCGTCCTGGATGGGCCGCTGCTCCACGACTCCGAGGTCGGCGACGTCCTCCGCCAGGCGCAGAAGCAGCATCTCGCCGCGCTCCGGGTGGGTCGTCTCACGCCCGCGGAACATGATCGTGACCTTGACCTTGGCCTGGTCGCCGAGGAAGCGCCGCACGTGGCCGCGCTTGGTCTCGTAGTCATGCGTTGCGATCTTCGGCCGGAGCTTGATCTCGCGCACGTTCACCGTCTTCTGGTGCCTGCGCGCGGCCTTGGCCTTCTGCTCCTGCTCGTACTTGTACTTGGAGTAATCCATGACCCGGCAGACAGGCGGCTGGGACTCGGCGGACATCTCCACGAGGTCGAGGTCACGGGCCTGTGCGTAGGCCAGGGCCTCCGGAGTCTTGAGCACGCCCACCTGCTCGCCGTCCTCGCCGATCAGGCGAACCTCGGGCGCGCGAATCCGCTCGTTTATACGTGTCTGGTCCCGCTCTGGCGGGCGCCGATCGAACCTGCGAGGGACCGGCACTAGTGCGAGAGAGTGCTAGACGTCAAAAAGGTCGAGCGATCGAGGCAGAAACAGGAAGGAGCACGGGTCAACGGCGCTGGCGTCGATCGGTAGGTGCCCTCATTCACGAATGAGTCTAACGGACTTGGCCCTCAGCCCGGGGCCTGAGTCGCGCGGCTGTCGATCTCCGTGCGAGCGAGCTCGATGAACGCGGCGATCGGCACGGCCCCGGTGTCGCCCTGGGTGTGGCGCCTGACTGAGACCTCGCCCGCCTCCTGCTCGCGCTCGCCGACGATCAGCATGAAGGGCGCCTTGCGGAGCTCGCCGTCGCGGATCTTCCGCCCGACAGACTCCCCGCGCTCGTCCACCTCGACCCGGATCCCGGCCTCCAGCAGCTCCGCCCCGACCTTCCGCGCATATTCCAGGTACTGGTCGGATACGGGCAGAACCAGCGCCTGGAGCGGCGCCAGCCACAGCGGCAGGTCGCCGGCGTGGTGCTCGATCAGGATCCCGATGAAGCGCTCGACAGACCCAAGCAGCGCACGGTGGATCATCACCGGGCGGTGGTCGGCGTTGTCGGCGCCCGTGTAGGAGAGGTCGAACCGCTCGGGCATGAAGAAGTCGAGCTGGCAGGTGCCGCACTGCCATGAGCGGCCCAGGGCATCGGTGATGTGGAAGTCGATCTTGGGCCCGTAGAAGGCACCGTCGCCGGCGTTCAGCTGGTACTCGCGATCCAGGCCCTCGAGGGCGCCCTTGAGCAGCTCTTCCGCCTTCTCCCAGGTCTCGTCGCTGCCGATCGACTTCTCCGGGCGGGTGGACAGCTCCACGCGGACATCGGTGAAGCCGAAGAGCGCGTACAGCTCGTCGATGGCCCTGACGATGTCCTGCACCTCGTCGGCGATCTGCTCGAGGGTGCAGTACACGTGGGCGTCGTCCTGGGTGAAAGCCCGGACGCGCAGCAGGCCGTGGAGCACTCCCTCCCGCTCCCAGCGCGACACCTGGCCGAACTCGGCCAGCCGCAGCGGAAGGTCACGGTAGGAGTGGCGGCCGCTGCCGAAGACCAGGCAGGCGCCGGGGCAGTTCATCGGCCGGATGGCGAAGCGGCGGCCGTCGACCTCGCTGAAGAACATGTTCTCGCGGTAGTTGTCGTAGTGGCCCGAGCGGTGCCAGAGCTCCTCGTCGAGCACGTGAGGGGTCGCGATCTCCTGGTAGCCGCGCTTGACCAGCTGCTCGCGAACGGCGCCCCTGACCTCGTTCTGGATGACCATGCCGCCCGGGAGCCAGAACGGCATCCCCGGAGACTCCTGGCGGAACAGGAAGAGGCCCAGCTCGCGGCCGAGCTTGCGGTGATCGCGCGCGCGCGCCTGCTCCAGGCGCTCCAGGTGCAGGGCCAGGGCCTCCTTGGACAGGAACGCAGTGCCATAGATCCGCGTCAGCATCTGGCGCTTCTCGTCGCCGCGCCAGTAGGCGCCGGCCACCGAGGTGAGCTTGAACGCCTTGATCCTGGAGGTGCCGGGAGCGTGCGGCCCGCGACAGAGGTCCGTGAAGGGGCCGTTGCGGTAGAGGGAGACGGTCTCGACGCCCTGATCGCGTGCCAGGTCCTCGATCAGCTCGACCTTGTAGGGCTGGTCCTCGGCCTTGAAGCGTTCGACTGCATCGGCGACGGCCAGGTCCGAGCGCTCGAATTCCTCGTCGGCCTTGATGTGCTCGCGCATCTTCTGCTCGATGGCCTCGAAATCGCCGTCCGAGATGCTCACGCCCTCAGGGAACTCGAAGTCGTAGTAGAAGCCGTTCTCGATCGGCGGGCCGATCGAGACCTTGGTTCCCGGATAGAGCTCCGTCACGGCGGTGGCCAGCACGTGGGCCGCGTCATGGCGTACGAGCCAGAGCGCGTCCTCACCCAGCTGGCCCTCGCTCTTGGCCGTCACGATCTCGATCCGCGCTCCGTCGTGCAGGGGCGCCAACAGGTCCGCCAACTCGCCGTCTACGCGTATGCCGAGGGCCGCACGGGCCAGCCCGGCGCCGATGGCGGCGGCCGCGTCAGCCCCGCTGGCGCCCTCCGGGAGCTCCAGCTTCGACCCATCGGGCAGTTCCACGTTCATTCAGTGGAAACTACCGGCGAACCCGCTTGGCAAGCGGCCAGAGGCCGGATTGGGCCCCTTTGCAACATGACGGTCAGTCCGCGACGAGTGTGACCAGCGTCACATAAGTAAAGGTCCAGGTGGGTCACCTTCAATAGCGAGCGGCCGGTCCGCGTGGACCCCTGAGAGGGCTCCCGACCGGCCCAGAACCCATCGCAGCCCAAAGGTGGGACACGCCCTGGAGAGAGGGCGCTGGCAGAGGGAATGAGAGTCGTTCGCGATCCCGACCCCTGGAGTTGAACTTCCCTTGAGGAATCTCCTCGTGGCCGTGCTCTGCGTCGGCTTGGCAACGCCTGTCGCGTTTGCTTTCGCCGCCGACAACGAGAAGGACAGCAGTACGAAGAACGCAGTTGCAGCAACAGCAGTTTGGAAGCGCTCACATGAGGCCGGACGTCATTCGGCCGTCCCCGTTGGCCGTCACATCAAGGCCCGCGAGGTTGAGCAGCGCAAGCGGCGCCAGGAGCGCCGTGCGGCTGCCCGTGAGCAGGCTCAGGCCGAGCAGGCCGTGAGCGACGTCTCGGGCGGTCCGACTCCGGACGCGCTCGCGGCTATCCGCAACTGTGAGTCCGGTGGCGATTACAGCTCGAACACCGGAAACGGGTTCTATGGTGCCTACCAGTTCATGCAGGGCACCTGGGAAGCCGTGGGCGGCTCCGGCAACCCCGCCGATGCCAGCCCGGCCGAGCAGGACAAGCGTGCAGCGATTCTGTACGCGCAGTCCG
>JAXDIE010000030.1:0-8493 GCA_034664165.1 Thermoleophilaceae bacterium
GCATGCCCTCGTGTCCGTGGTAGGGGCCCGGAAGCGGCGACTGCGGAATGTTGTCGATCCGGATCTCCGGGTCAGCGACTTCAAACGGGAGTTCACCGCGCCCGAAGAACTCGAACGCTCGCCGCACTATCTCAACGTTCTCCTGGCTCACCGCCTACTCCGACAGGCCCACGGCTTCGAGGGCTCTTTGTTGGTCGTTGAAGTAGTCGATTCGGACGATCGCGCCGTTTTCGAATGCATAGGCCACGCCATCGAGGCGGTTCACCTCCACCCCACTGCCACTTCCTTTGGCAACCATGCGGAACAGGGCCACCGCCCGGTCGGTCCCGGCGGCCCTTACCTGGAGGTCTTCAACGGACCAGGACTCCCAGCTTTCACCCCACTGCGAGACCCACTTGAGGAAGCCCTCAGGCCCACGGTACACATCCGCATCCGGGATGTCGTGATCGCGAATCTCGGCGCCTGGGCTCAGGTCGGCCACTGCAGCGTCCCAGTCCTCGCGCAGAAGCGCGGCCAGGGCCCGTTGAACGGTTTCAACGTTCGGCTGCGACATCGTTCGCGCAGTATCGCGCCTTCGAGTAGCGCCAGCCTGGAACGGATGGACTTTAGTCGAACGGATCCGGCTAGCTGCCTGACCAGCCCGTCGCTGCCGCCGCCTGAGCTAGATCAACCGGCGGTCGGAGGGGCTCGATGACCATCGGGCGACGATGTCCTCTCCAGAACCGATCCCTTGGCGGTCGGAGACCAGGCTGAACTTCGCCTCCTCCTCATCCTCAACCGTGTTCCTGACGGTGGATTCGAGCAGCTTGATTTGAGCATCGAGCGGCTGCTGTCGGTCAGGAGGCGCGAGCTTCTTGAGGTCATCGAGTGCCGCGCGCAGCCGCCTGGTCACCTGAGGTGAGCCGGCGCCTGCAAGCGTCACCTCGTGGAAGGCGAGCCGGAGGTAGCCGGCCCAGGTCATCGTCGGCACTACCAGCCTCAACTCCCCGTCACCGTCGTGAAACTCGCCGGTCGGGAACGGACGCTCGGCCAGCAGCCCGAGGCAGTCGTGGAGGCGGTCGATCGCCTGCACCGCCGTGGTCGGATCGTCGAACGGATCCTTGACGCTCCGTTCCGCGATGTCGACCAGCTTCCTAAAGCCGTACGCGGGATCGTCATCGTGTGTGCGCTCGGGGGCGAGCCTAATGAAGTCGGAGACCCTGTCCTGGTTCAGAGCGGAGCCGTCACCGTGGATCCTGAGCATGATCGAACCGGCTGCGACGAAGTCGCCCATCGCGGGGACCAGCTCGAGCTTGCAAGCGGCCTCGCACGCCGCGCCGACGAGGCCGGCCTCGTCCACGAAGACGACGTTGCCCGAATCCGACGCGACGACGACGCTGTCATCTGGATCGCGGGGACCGACTTTCTCGGCGTCGGCCCGGTACCAGCGCTCGAGCTGCTCCCGGGTGTTGTCCCCGACCAGGTCGACGAGTCCGGCGACGCGCAGGGACTTGGCGGCATGCTGGACGTAGAGGAATAGCGCGACCAGTGAGGCGATGGTGAGGACGTATGCGATGAGGACCGAGAGTCCCGGAACCTGGTCCGGGCCCTGGGCGGCGTCATGGATCTGGCGCAGGATCAGGATCTGGAACGCGAAGGTCCCGCCGAACAGCCCGAACGCAAGCTGATTCCCGCGGTCGCTGAAGATCGCGCGCACGATCCGGGGCGAGAACTGTCCCATCGCGACCTGCACGGCCACCAAGGTCAGCGAAAGAACGAGGCTCGCGAGGGTGAGGATCGTGGTGGCTGTCGTGCTGAGGAAGGTCTGCGAGCTCGTCGCGTCGCCGACGACGTCCTGGGAGATCAGCCGGTAGTCGTGCGCGTGGTCGATCGCGAGGGTAATGAACGAAAGCGCGATGCCCGCGAGGAGGCAGGCGAGCGGGATGACCCAGAGACTGTGACGCAGGGTACGGGACATCCGATCCACCACTCTTTCGGTCCTACCCCCGGCCGATACGCGCAAACCGGCGAAGCCGTCCGCGAGTAATCGAGCGATCCGGCTCCGGGGTTATCTCAGTCCACGACCCGCCAGCGAAACACCGTCGGCGCGCTCGCGTTCCCGGCCGCATCCGTCGCCACCAGCTGGAACTTGTGTTTCCTGGCCTTCAGCTTCTTGAACTTCTTCGGCGAGTTGCAGGCTTTGAGCGCCTTCTTGTCGATCGCGCACTGGAAGGTCGCGGCGGGATCGTCGGAGCTGAACTTGAAGCTCGCGGTGGCCGACTTCGACTTCTTCTTTGGGTGCTTGCCGAGAAGAGCCGACGGAGCCACGCACTCACCCTGCTTCGTCGCGTCGGTAGGGCAGAGATCCTGCGTCTCATCGCCATACTCGTCGCCATCGGCGTCGGGCTCCACGGTCGCCTGGACCAGAAGCTCGGTGTTGGCCGAGCCGATCGGGTAGTCGAAACTCACGGAGTCGACGATGCCCAGTCCCAACTGCGTCTGAGCACCGGCCTGCGGAGCGCTCATCAACGCGGGGCCGGAATGGCCAGGCTCGTTGTCCTCGGAGACACTCATCAATTCGTTTGGGTGGATAGTGACTCCCTGCGGCTGCCCCGCGGCATCGGTCGGCACGATTTCCCTGACCCCGGACACGACGTTGGTCCCGAAGGTTGTGCTGAGCGCCCGGGCTGGTTTGCGAACGCCGAAGGTGGTTCCGCCCAATGACGTGACCAAACGGATCCCGAACGTATCGCCGGGGGTCGCGTTCGTGAAGGCGTGCTTCAGCCGCAGCGAGA
The DNA here is from genome assembly GCA_034664165.1 of Thermoleophilaceae bacterium. Classification (GTDB taxonomy): domain Bacteria; phylum Actinomycetota; class Thermoleophilia; order Solirubrobacterales; family Thermoleophilaceae; genus JACCVG01. Next base: position 2,775 of record JAXDIE010000030.1, read on the forward strand.
CGATGACCCCGTCGCTGCTCGGAGAGACCGGAAACGGGCTCGCCGCAGCTTTGACCGTCTGCACCCCCGAGGCATCACAGCCACCGCAGATCAGGTTGGTCGGAGACGCCGTCAGTGCCGAGCCGATCGTCTGGGCTGCGCTCGCCGGACCGGCGACCAGGCAAAGGCCCAGGACTGCCAGGAGAGGGACACAACGCATCACCCGGCGATCCTCGCAGCCGGGACCCCGGGATACAAGCGGGCCGGGAGCTACTCAGACACGCCGGCGGCCTCGAGGGCCTCGGACTCCGTGTCGTGACGGCTGATGCGAACGGCCGCGTCGGCCCGCCAGTTCACTACGTGCCACATTGTCAAGTCAACCGGAGCGCCGCTCTCGCCGCCGTGGCCGGTCAGGCGCAGCTGGGCAACAGTCGCCTCGCCGATCGCGCGCACCGTCACCGGCTCGGCGTGCCAGTCCGGAAACACGTCGTGGAAGTCATTCCACCAGCGACGGGCCCCCGCGTGACCCGAATAGCCGCCCTCCACGCCAGCCAAGGCGGTGGAGATCGAGACGTCCTCGGCCATCAGCCCCACCAGGGCATCGAGGTCACCCCGGTTCCAGGCTTCTACGAGTTCGTAGTACACCTGTTCCAGCTTCTCGCCCGACATCGTTACTCCAACAGGCCCACGGCTTCGAGGGCTTCCGTCTCGGTGGGACGCGTAGCGATCCGCCACACCTTCCCGTTGCGAAATCGCACGGCGACCACGGCATGCCAACGCACCGCCACGCCACTCATCCCGCGTCCATGCGCCCGCAACTGTGCGACCGCAAGATCGCCACGATCCTCGATGTCGTCGAACTCGATTACGAACTCCTCGAACGTCTCAGCGATCTCCGAGATGTACGCCCGCATCCCGGAGTGTCTCTTGAACGTTCCACCGAGAACCTCGCTGAAGTAGGCGTGGAACTCGATCTCTGGGTCGGCGTCCCTTACGAAGGCTTCGGCATCACGGCGATTGACGGCGTCGAGGCCGTCCCGCACGATCTCCACGTTCTCCTGGCTCATCGTCTACTCCTCCAGGCCCACGGCTTCGAGGGCGTCTTCTCGGCGGGTGTACACGCGACCCCAGATCGCGAGGCCATCGCGGAAGCGATAGACCCAGGCCACTTCCGCATCAACCGGGACACCGCTCCTCCAGTGGCCGCGCAGCCGACCGAAGGCAAGCGTTGCATCGTCGAGATCACGCACCTCATCGATGCTTGCCTCGATTTCCTCCCACGTTGCCTCCATGTTGGCCCACCACCTCCTGAGGCCATCATGCCCACGGAAGGACTCGTCTCCTTCGACCTGGGCCGAGAGCGGATGCCACTCGATGTCGGGGTGCGAGATCGCGACCATGGCTTCGACATCGCGCTGGTTGTAGGCGTCGAGCCCCCTGTGGAACGCGTCCACGTTCTCCTGACTCATCGCCTACCCCGAGAAGCCCACGGCCTCGAGGGCTTGCGCTCGGTCCATGTACTCGTCGTAGCGGGCAACCTTTCCGTCGCAGACGGTGTAGACGACGCCCCGCACGTGTTCGACCCATGTGTCGATGCCTTTGATGCGGCCCTGCTCGTGGAGGACGACAACGACGTGATCTCCTCCGGCGTCAATGAACTCAACAGGCTCGACCGTGTGGTCCTCCCACGTCGAGACCCAGTTTGAGAGGAACTCGAGGATCGCCGCGCGACCTGTGTGCACGCCGCCCTCCAAATCGGTCCGGCTCACGTCAAAGGTGAAGTCCGTGGTGGCGAGATCGAAGACCGAGTCTTGATCGCCGGCCGAGAAGGCCTCCATCGTCTTACGCACCAACTCCACATTCTCCTGAGACATCGTTCGCGCAGTATCGCGCCTTCGAGTAGTCCCCCGCATAAGGCTCACGCGACGGTATAGTAAATACTTACTGACTATTCCGGGAGCTTGATATGCAGTCGACCATCGGCGAAGCCCGCTCAGCGCCAAGTATGAGTTTGTGTGAGGGTCAAGGTCCGCCGATCCCGGGTCCGCGCACCCCGGCCTGGATCCAGACGGCCCAGTTCCTGGGGCGCCCGGAGGTCTTCCTCGAGCGAAATCGGGACCGTTATGGCGACGTGTTCCGCGCCCGGATCTACGGCTTCGGGACCGGACGGGCCGTCTTCCTCGCGGATCCGGAGATGATCAAGGAGGTCTTCCGCGGCAGCTCCAGCGCGCTGCGCCTCGGCGAGATCGCCGGGATTGCAGTGACACCAGTGGCCGGCCCGGATTCGCTCCTCTCACTCGATGGCGCCAAGCACCTCGCCCACCGCAAGCTCGTTCTCCCGCCCTTCCACGGGGAGCGGATGCGGGCCTACGAGGGGATAATGGCCGAGGCGGCCGATCGCTCACTTGCCGACTGGCCGATGCACACGCCGCTGCCGATGCGCCCCCGCTTTGGCGACATCACCATGGAGGTCATGATGCGGGCGATCTTCGGCGTCGAACGGGGCGAGCGCCGCGAGCAGTTGGGTGAGGCGGTCACACGCCTGATCGAGCTCGACAATCTCTCAGAGCGCCTTGCTCTGGTCTTCCCACGCCTTCGGCGTGACTTCGGCCCACTGCGCCACTGGTCCACCTTTGAGCGCCAGCGCGCACGAGCCGACGCGCTGATCTATGACGAGATACGCCAGCGACGCCAGGCCGATGACCTCGCCGAGCGCGAGGACATCCTTTCGATGCTGCTGGCTACGCCGCTGAGCGACAGCGAGATCCACGACGAGCTGATCACGATGATGATCGCCGGCCATGAAACCACCGCTACCGCGCTGGCGTGGGCGTTCGACCTTCTGCTCCACCACCCCCGAGTGCTAGATCGTCTGCGCGAGGAGCTGAGAGCCGGTGATGAGAGCTACCTCGAGGCCGTCGTCCATGAGTCGCTTCGGATCCGCCCGGTGGTGGCCACCTCCCAGCGGGTGGTGATGGAGCCTGTCGAGATCGGGGGCTACCACTTCGAGCCAGGCACGACGATCTTCTCGGCCATCTGGCTGGTCCATCGGCGGGATGACCTCTACCCCCCCGATCCGCTTGAGTTCAGGCCGGAGCGCTTTCTCGGGACGCGACCACAAACCTATGAATGGATTCCGTTCGGCGGCGGAGTGCGGCGCTGCATCGGGGCCAACTTCGCCCCTATGGAGATGAGGGTCGTGCTCGCTCGGATGCTGACCCAGGCAGAGTTCGAGCCGGCCGACCAAGAACTCGAGCGCCCACAGAACAAGGTGGTGCTGCTTGCGCCCCGAAACGGCACGATGGCGATCAGGCGAGCGTGATGGCGGGGCGCAAGCTGGATGACCCCGAACCGGCAGAGGTGGTCCGACTCGCGACCAGCTCTCCTAATTCGCAGCTAGCTAGGCTGGGATCGATGGCCGCACGCCCGAGTCAAGATCCCGCGGCTTCCGAGAGTGCGGACTCACACTCCACGCGAGTTCGGCTCACGGCGGTCGAGCGGCGCGAGCGGATCGTCGGCGCTGCCCGAGAGGTTTTTCTGGAGGCAGGTCTCGCCGGGGCCAGGATCTCGGAGATCGGAGCCGTCGCCGGCGTCAATGAAGCGCTGATCTACAGGCACTTTGAATCCAAGGAGCAACTCTTCGAAGTGGCCATCACCGAACCGCTGGAGGCGACAATCGCCGCGCTTCACGAGCAGGGGCCTGAAGCCGACACCAGCATCTGGGAGGACCCCGTGCTTCGCAAGGAGCAGGCGGTCGCCGTGATCGGCACGCTACTGACCGGGGTGCTCGAGATCGCTCCGGGACTCGGCACGCTGCTCTCTACCGATCCTGAAAGGGGTCGCGCCTTCTATACGAGCCGGGTCCTACCGACCATCGAGAGGCTGAGCGCGGACCTCCTGGCCGTTCGCGAGCACTGGGGCTACGGGGGTGTGGAGGCTCGACTGGTCGTGGCCTCGGCCGTGGGAACCTGTCTCGCGCTCGCCGTGGATCATCAATTCGGCGGGACGATGCTCGAGGATCGCGACCGCGTCGTAAGGGAACTGACTGAGCAGATGATGTTCGGGGTCAACGGCCCTCCTCCGGCGACGTAGCGCCGGGCCAGTAGGCCGTGACCCGGAGCCCACGGGCGCCGTGAAGAACGCCGAAGGACCTCGATGTTTTCCGCCGGCGACATTGTGCGTCGCAGTATCGCCCCCTGCTGCTGTCGCGGGACGGTGCGTGGGCTGATGATCAGCTCATACGTCGAATTGCTCGCCGATTGAGGCAGCTGTCTCCTCCTCCCGGGGACAGGCGTCCCTCGACTTGGCATTGCGGCGGCTCACCCTCCGAGTACGGGGCAACTCGACGGGCTACAGGTCCTGCGCCTTGATCGGCGCAGGCCCCTTCCGCTTCACCTGCAACCAGGTGATCCGCGTCGGGCTCAGGTCAAAGACCGTCGTGAAGAAGACCGGGTCCCCAAGGCTGCCGATCCGGCTGCCGATCCCGGCCAGGTCGGTGAGGATGAGGCTCGCGTGGCGCTTCCCGACCGAGAACGCGACCCGGCCGCCCGAGATCCTGATGATGCTCTCGGGAGTGGCCTCGAAGGGAAGCGGCTGCCCGACGGATTGACCGGGCAGAAGGACCGTGGGCGTGTAGGAAAAGTCGTTGTGTGCGAAGTCGGTGGCGACGTACGCAAGCGTCCCGTCGGCCTGGACGTCAAACGGCACATACTCGTCGAGGGCGACCTGAGAGATCAGCTCTCCGGTACTGCGCCGGCGAACCTCGATCGAGGCGCTGGGGCTGTCCACCCGGTTCAGCTCTGATGCGACGAAGTCGCCCTCACCGTGGACCTCAGTTACCTGGGATGCGCCCGGAGCCTGGAGGGACAGCACGGTGACCGGGCCGCCCGTCGCAGGTTGCGAGACGATCCGGCCCGAGGACTGCCCCCAACGCAGCTTCCCAGCGACACACGGCGTGATCGACTCGCTCCAGAGGAGGTCCGCGCCGGCAGCCGAGAACCCTCCGTCGAGGGTCAGTGGAGCACTGCATTTCTTCGGGGCCGGGAGCCGGTAGGGGAACGCCGCGAGGGGCGCGGGCGTGCTGCCTGGAGTTGCGCCTAGCAGCGTGTCGGTCGATTTCGTGGGAACGGCAATCCTCTGCCTCTTCGCTGTCGGGCGCCTGAACGGGACAAATACCGGGTCGTCGCCGTGCACACGGCGCTTCTTGAACTTCGTCGTGGTCGTTCGCACACCGAGCGCCTCCGGGGAGCCGGCCAGATCGACAAAGCCGCCATCGCTCGAGAAGGCGACAAATGGAAGCGTCAGCAGCGTCGATGCCTGGGCGCCCGGGACGGCAGCGCGAACGCGAGTCTTGTCACCCGAGGCCCCCTGGGCCCACACGACGGTGTCTCCCGACAAGACCGGCCCGGCCAAGGGATAGAAGCCCTCGTGGACGACCACCGGCTCGGCAGCCGAGGCGGTACAGGCCCCGACGGCCGAAAGCGCGAGGCCACAGGCGAGGACGGCCGAGAGGCCGATGTATGAGGGCCGAAGGGGAAACATGACGGACGACACTAAGGGGTTGGGTAGCGAATCGGGCGAAGTGGCGTGTCTGCCGGGACCTGCACGGGGTCCGGCTGGGTCGATCGGAGGTTCTTGACCGGCTTGACGCACTTGACCGGCTTCTCGGACTTCTTGAGGCAGCGCACCTTGCCCCGCGCCCCGTGGAAGGTCGCGATCCTCATGCGCCGGCCGCTGCTGG
>JAXDIE010000037.1:0-2728 GCA_034664165.1 Thermoleophilaceae bacterium
AACCAAAGGCACCTCTGCAAAGTCGGCGACCTTGGTGTTCAGCTGCGCGGCCTGCGCTTTGTTGGCGTCCAGGTCGTCCTGCGCCGAGCTGACCTGGCCACTGGCTACCACGAACAGGCCAGCAGCCACGACGATCGATGCGAGCACCGCTCCACCGAGGGCCACCTGCACGCGACGGAACCGACGCTGCTGTTCGATCTCCGGCGGCAGCAGGTTGACCTGCGGCAGTGTCGCCAGGCGGATCGTGGTCTGGGTGCTCATGATGCGACTCCGAGGGCCAGTCCGACCGGCACGGCTGCCAGCGGCTCGACGAATGCGATCTGCTCCGGCGAGAGCCCGGTGCGACCGACCTGCAGGCTGTTCATCGGTGTTCCGACCTCCACTGCGACGCGAGTCATCGTCTGGAGGCGCTGCGCCAGGCCACCGAGCCGAGCGCCACCGCCTGTGAGAATCAGACGCGAGATCGGCGTCGAGCCGCTGGAGGCGAGGTAGTAGTCAAGCGATCCGCGCACCTCGTCAACAAACGCTGCGCTGATGGCCTCGATGACACGAGAGGCGGCTTCGGTGTCCATGCCCGTTGGTGCGGCACCGGCGCCGATCTGCTGCTTCATGGCCTCGGCCTGCTCCTGAGGGATGCCCATCCGCTCGGCAACGGCGTCGGTCACATCTTGACCACCCATCATCAGGATGCGCACGAAGCGCGGCACCCCACCCTCGTGGACAACGAAGTTCGTGACCCGTGCGCCGACATCAACCAGCGCCTCGACCGCTGCGCCCATGCCGAGGTGATCGGCATCAGCCAGCGAACGAACGACGGCGAAGGAGGTCAGGTCGACCATGACAGGATTCAGACCCGCCTTCTGCACCGCCTCGAGACTGGCATTGACCATGTCGCGGGATGCCGCGACCAGTAGGCCGCGCAGCACCTTAGTGCCGTTGTCGCTGACCAGCTCCTCGAGCGGGTGGAAGTCCAGCACCGCCTGCTCAACCGGCATCGGCACGAAGTCCTGCACCTGGAAGGCGAGCGACTTCTTCAGCTCATCGGCCGGCATCCAGGGCAGATCGACCTGTCGGACGATGACCTTCTGGTTAGCCACCCCGATAATTACCTTCTTGCTGCTGAACTTGGTGTGTGCCCAGAGTTGCTTGATCGCGGCGGCAACGGCGTCGGGGTCGACGACCTCTCCGTCGCGGACAGCGCCCTCAGGCAGAGCGACCTGGCCGAACTTCTCCAGAGTGGCCAAGCCCTTGCCAAACGACAGCTCTGCGGCGCGTACGCCCGAGGTCCCGATGTCGAGACCGATGGCGGATCGTCCTGCCACGATCGTTTCCCTCCCACTGGCGGCTGACGCCGCGTGGTGACCTATGTTTAGGCCGTGTCAAGAAAGGGGATCGGCCGTCTCCGGCCTCTCCTTGAGCGTTCGGCTCAGCCGAGCACGCTGTCGAGGTAAAGGTCTGCCAAAGCGCCGCCCGCGACGATGGCGACGAGCGCGCCGGCCAGCATGAACGGGCCGAAGGGGATCTTCGACTTCCGACCCGCCTTGCGCATGGCCATCAGGGCCCCGCCTACGACGCCGCCGAACAAGAACCCTAGGAATCCGCCGGTGACGACCTCGGCCCAGCCCAGATAGCCCAGGAAGAGGCCGAGAACCCCAGCGAGCTTGACGTCGCCCAGGCCCATGCCCGACGGATAGACAAGAACGAGCAAGAAATAGAAGAGGAACAGGGCCGCCATCCCGAAGAGCGCGCGCAGGAGGTTCGACCACTCGCCGTCGACAACTGCTGCCCCGCCGAGCAGGACGAGGGCGACGACGTAGGACGGCAGCACGATGGCATCAGGCAGGCGCTTCACGTCCAGGTCGATCACGGCCAGAGCCACGCCCGCAGCCCCGAGATAGAGGAACGCGGGCAGGGCGGCATCGAGGCCGATCCGAAGAGCGAGCACGAGGAAGACCGCTGCGGTCAGCAGCTCAACGGCCGGATAGCGGCCGCTGATCGGCGCAGAGCATGCTCGGCAGCGGCGTCGCAGCAGCAGCCAGCTCAGGACTGGGACGTTGTCCCACGGCCTGATGGCTGAGCCACAGGACGGACAGTGGGATGAAGGACGCACCACAGACTCGCCACGCGGCACGCGCCAGATCACGACGTTGAGGAACGAGCCGATGATAAGGCCGAGAATCGTCACTGCGATCAACGCGCCGGCCGACCACATAGCAGATGTCATGGTGTCAGTATCGGCTCGTTCACCGCCGACTGAACGCCCCGCCACACGTGTGCTGCGGGGCGTTCATAGGTCGACGAGCGTGGCAACCCGGAATTAGTACGCCGGCTTGACCTCGCCGGTGGTCTGGGCTCCCCAGACCGAGTTGGTCCACTGCGGGAAGTAGGGCGGCCCGGAGAACTTCAACCGGGTGTCGTAGGAATAGTCCTTGGCGAATCCCGTGGCGCCGCTGCTCGTGCCTACGATGCCACGCCAGCGTTGGGCGATCGAGCCTCGAACGCTCAGCGTTCCCATGCCGTTGCCCCTGTTGTAGTTCTGCACCCAGAAGCTGTGCTGGAGGGTCTGGATGGAGCCGTAGATGTAACGGTTGTCGCCGGTGGCGGTTATATCGGCGAAGGGCAGGTCGTTGTAGTCGCTGCTCCCCGTCCGGAACGTCTCGGTCGTCACCCACTGGCACGTCATGGCCAAGCCATTGGTGCTGGTCGTTGACGGCGTAGAGCCGACCGT
>JAXDIE010000063.1:0-5533 GCA_034664165.1 Thermoleophilaceae bacterium
GCCACGAGCAGGTTCAGGTCAGTCGAGGCCAACCCGGCGCCCTCGGCGGGAAACAGCAGGAAGATGAATCCGCTGACCACCACTACTCCCGCGACGTTTGAGAGGTTCGCCGCGAGGTTGCTGCGCCGGAGCGTGCGCATGGCAAGCTCCACCTGGGCCTGGTGATCGGCGCTCATCGGTACACGAGGAAGGCCATCGCCGGCACTGCAAACGTCGCCACGACCACCATCGTGATGCCCGCGATCTGGGTCGGCTTGGACTTGGTGACCCGCCCGAGGGCGAGGATCAGCCAGCCGGCGACGCCCAGAATTATCAGCGGGATGAAGTTGGGCCCGTTGTCCGGGAAGTTGGTCGGCAACTGCCCGAAAGTATCCTTCAGGGCGGTGGCGCCCGAGCCCAACAACGTCGAGGAGGTCCGCACCGGCCTGCAGGAGGCCGGATATCTCGCGGACGAGAACATCGCCCTTGTCTCATTTCTGGCTCAGCGGCTGGGCAAGCCGGTGCTGGTGGAAGGCCCGGCTGGGGTCGGCAAGACCGAGCTGGCGAAGGCGCTTTCACGGGCGACCGGGCGTGAGCTGATCAGGCTCCAGTGCTACGAGGGTCTCGACGAGGCCAAGGCCCTCTACGAATGGAACTACCGCAAGCAGCTGCTGCGGATCCAGACCGAGGCGAACGACGCCGGCTGGGACAAGGTCCAGGACGACATCTTCGGCGAGGAGTTCCTGCTGGAGCGCCCGCTCATGCGCGCGATCGCCTCAAAGGAGCCGGTCGTGCTCCTGATCGACGAGATCGACAAGACCGACCAGGAGTTCGAGGCCATGTTGCTCGAGGTTCTCTCCGACTTCCAGATCTCGATCCCGGAGATGGGCCGGATCGAGTCGACCACGCATCCGCTGGTGCTCCTGACCTCGAACAACTCTCGCGAGCTGACCGAGGCGCTCAAGCGCCGCTGCCTCTACCTCTGGCTCGATTACCCCGACGTCGAGCGCGAGCTGCAGATCGTCCAGCTGCACGCGCCCGAGCTGGATGGCGCGGTGGCGCGCCGCTTGGTCGAGGTCGTGCAGATGGTCCGTGAGCTGGACCTCAAGAAGCCGCCGTCGATCGCGGAGTCGATCGACTGGGCGCGCGCGCTGATCCTGCTGGGTGCCACCGACATCGATGAAGACATGCTCAAGCAGACGATGTCGATCATCGTCAAGCACCGCACCGATCTCGACATCGTGGCCGAGCGCGCCGGCGTGAAGCTCGCATCGATGACCTGATGCCGGAGGTCGGCCCCGCCGGCTTCAGCGCCCGCGTGCTCGAGCTCGCGGATGAGTTGAGGCGCGAGGGCATGGCGGTCGGGACCTCTGAGCTGCTCGACGCGTTCGAGGCGCTGAGCCTGATCAGCTGGAACGAGCAGGACGACTTCAGGGCGGCGCTGGCGGCAACGCTTGCCAAGTCCCCCGAGGATCGCCGTGTCTTCGACCTGGTCTTCGACCGCTTCTTCTTCCGCGCGGTCGAGCGCGAGGCCATGAACCAGGGAGTGAAGGAGCAGGGCGAGGACGGCGGCGGGCAGCCAGGTGGCGACCAGCTGGACCTGGAGGCGCTGCGCGAGGCGATCCGCCAGGCCATCCGCGACGGCAGCGAGAGCGAGATGCGCGATATGGCGCGCCTGGCCATCGCGGCCTTCGGCCGCCAGGGCGAGGGCTCCGGCGTGATCGGGGTCGACGTCCAGCGCATCCGCCGCACCCTCGGCCTCAAGGGCGAAGGCCAGCCCGCGCCGGGCGCCGAGCCCGACCCCGACGCCGTGCCGCGGGAGCGGCTGCGCGAGTTCGAGCGCCATCTGCGCCGGGAGCTGGAGCGCCAGAGCATCGAGCGCACCCAGTCGCTGCCCCCGGCCCGCCCGCTCCAGGAGTTCGACAGGGCGCTGCCCAGCGGCCCGCTGCAGGACCTGGCCGCGGTGCACCGGGTCGTGGCCCAGCTCAAGCGCCGCCTGGCCACGCAGGGCCGCCAGAACCGCGGGCAGAACCGCCAGTCGGCGATCGACGTGCGGGCCACCATGCGCGCATCGCTGGAGACGGGCGGCGTGCCCGTGCAGCTCAAGTTCAAGCCGCGCCGCCCGCGCCGCCCGGAGCTCTACGTGCTCTGCGACGTCTCGACCAGCGTCACCAGCGCCAGCGTGTTCTTCCTCTCCGTGCTGCACGCGCTGCACGACAGCTTCCGCAAGCTCAGGACCTTCGTCTTCGTCGAGCGGATCTCGGAGGTCAGCGACGTGTTCGAGCGCGAGCGCTCATTCGCCGCCGTCTCGCACGCGATCGCCACCGACGCCGGTGTGGCCGATGTGTCGGGGTACACCGACTACGGCCGCGTCTGGCTGGAGTTCCTGGACAAGGTGATGGACGATCTGGACCCGCGATCCACGGTGATCGTGCTGGGGGACGCGCGGACCAATGGGCGTGACCCGTTCGAGAAGGCCTTCGGCGCGGTGTCCGAGCGGGCCGGGCGCACCTTCTGGCTGAACCCCGAGCCGATGCTCTACTGGAACTACGGCGACTCGGTGATGCAGGCCTACGAGCCCTACTGCGACGGCGTCTTCGAGTGCTGGACCACTCGTCAGCTGGAGGGCTTCGTGAAAGCCCTCGCCGACGTGAAAATCGGCTAGGCTCGCGGCGATGAGATCGTCGAAAGGAATCGGCGCCGCCCTTGTGCTCGCGAGCCTGGCTCTGGCCGCGCCGGCGCAGGCCGCGGTTACGTCAACCACCGTGGGACTGCCAACCATGACCGGCGACGCGGCGAACGACACCATCAGGATCAGCTCGGCTCCGGGCTCGGGCAAGCTCAGACACAACCTGGTCGGTGGCGCGTTCAACAGTCCCACCGACTTCGACACCCTCCAGGCGGGTGACCAGGAGCTGACGAATGTCGCCGGGACCCAGCTCATCATCATCGGTGGTGACGGAGACGACGTGGTGGAGATCGGGGCCACGCCCCCGGCGACCGACCGGGTCGATGCCACCATCTCCGTCGACGGAGGCAACAACGACGATGAGCTGAACGTCTACGGCCTCGAGACGGCCGACACGGTGACGCTGCAGGCCGGCTCGATCACCGGGCTGACCGGGGCCCCCGTGGCCTTCTTCCCCGGCACCGACAGGCCACAGGTCTTTACCAATGGCGGGAACGACCAGGTCACCGCCCAGGCCGTCACGACGACTTCGGTCTACGGCGGCGGGGACAATGACACGCTCGCCCTGCCGGACGGAACCGGTGTGAAGAAGTTCCACGGCGAGACAGGCACCGACACGCTCGATTACAGCGCCCGCACCACGGCCGTCACGATCGGCCCGCCGACCCAGGCCTACTTCGTAGCGAGCCTGGACGGGGCTCAGCAGGTCCCGCCGGCGGTGACGGCCAGGACCGGGATCGGACAGCTCATCTACGACATGGTCGCCAACAAGTTCACCTACAGCCTCTTCCTCCAGGGGTTTGCTCCGGCCGACGTGAGCGATTCACATATCCACTCCGCCCCGGCAGGTACGAATGGCTCCGTGATCTTTCCGATCGGCCCCGGAGCCGGCTACACAGCTGTCGGCCCCAACCTGTTCAAGGTCGATGGGCCGGTCTCCGCCCCGGTCCCCTCGGACATCACCGAACCGGTGCTGAGGGCAGGCAACCTCTACTTCAACGTCCACAATTCGGCCGGCGGCTTCCCGAACGGGGAGATACGCGGCCAGATCGGCCTCGACCAGTCCAACAAGTACGTCCGCCCCTCGACCAGCGTGACCACCGGGACCGTTGGCGTCGAGAGTGTGATCGGCAGCTCTGCAGGTGACACGATCAACGGGATCCCGGTAGCCGAGACCATCGATGGCGGGCCCGGCGCAGACACCATCGAGGGCGATGACGGGAACGACACGCTGACCGGCGGCGGCGGCGCCGACACCGTGCGCGGCGGGCTCGGGGACGACACCTTGAACGGCGGCGACGGGGTAACCGACGCCGAGCTCAACTGCGGTGGCGGCACCGACGTCCTCAACCGGGACGTCGCGGCAGTCGATCCCGACTCGATCATCAGCGGCTGCGAGACGGTGAACCCCGCAACGGCGGCTCCCGATACGACCGCCAAGGTGACCGACCCGGCGCCCAAGGCCAGCGGGAAGAAGAAGATCGTCCTGGACACGGGCAGCACCGCCACGTGCCCGAGGGACGCCACCTCGGCCTGCACGCTGACGGCCAGCGCCACGGCCTCGGTGCCCGCGTCGAAGAAGCGCAGGAAGCTCAAGCTGGCCTCGCTGACGCTGACGATCAACCCGGGCGCGTCACAGCCGGTCGTGCTCACGGCGTCGAAGAAGGCGTCGAAGAAGTTCAGGGCGGCTGGACGGGTCCCGGTGACGTTCATCATCGACCTCACTGCACCGGGCGGCCAGCCGGCGTCGACCTCCAAGACGGTCAAGCTCAAGCCGCCCAAGTAACCTTGGCGCGAACAGGGGGGCTCGCGGAAGCGGGCTGAGATAGCGCCCAGGAGACCGGCGCTGACCCTACGAACCTGGTCGAGGTAATCCTCGCGGAGGGAGCGATGCAACTCACGGGCGTCAGCCGCACCTATCCGCCCGTCGGGCGGCGGGGCGAACCGGTGAGGGCTCTGGCATCGCTGGACCTGCAGGTCTCCCCCGGGGAGGTCGTGGCGGTCGTGGGCCCCTCGGGCTGCGGCAAATCGACGCTGCTCGAGCTGGTCGCCGGGCTGCAGGAGCCCGACGAAGGCCAGGTGACCGTCTCCGGGGCGGCGGCGCCGGCGGACCGGATGGCCGCCTGCTCCTACATGCCCCAGCGGGACCTGCTGCTGCCGTGGCGCGACGCGCTGGGCAACGCGGCTCTGGCCCTCGAGTGCGCCGGCGTGCCCGGAACGGAAGCCAGGGCGAAGGCACATCCGCTGTTCGAGCGCTTCGGCCTGGCCGAGTTCGAGCGCACCCCGCCGGCGGGGTTGTCGGGCGGCATGCGGCAGCGGGTGGCGTTCATGCGGGCGATCCTTCCCGGCCGCCCGTTCCTGTTGCTCGACGAGCCGTTCGCGTCACTCGACTCGATCACGCGTGCATCGATGCAGGAGTGGCTGGCGGCCGCACTCGCGGCCGAGCCGCGCACCGTGCTCGCCGTGACCCACGACGTGGAGGAGGCGCTGTTCCTGGCCGATCGGGTGGCGGTCATGTCGCCGCGGCCGGGCCGGATGGTGGCCCAGTTCGAAGTGCCGTTCCCGCGGCCGCGCCCGCGGCGCCAGACCGTGACCGACCCGGCCTTCGTCGCCCTGCGGGAACAGGCCCTGAAGGCGCTCGAGGCATGAGGCGCTACCTGGCAGCCGGCCTGCTGCTGGCGCTGGTCCTGGCCGCGTGGCAGGGCCTGGTGTCGAGCGGCCTTGTTGACCGCCTGCTGCTGGCATCGCCCGCGCAGGTGGCGGGGGCGATGGCGGACGACTGGCCCCTGCTGCTCGCAGGCGTGGCGGTAACCGGCGTCGAGGTGGTGCTTGGCCTGATCCTGGCCGTGGTCCTGGGGATGGCCG
>JAXDIE010000135.1:0-9066 GCA_034664165.1 Thermoleophilaceae bacterium
AGGTCGCGATCTTCCGCTGGGATGTCACGGCCGTGAAGGCCGGCCCCTACAAGCTGACCTGGAACGTCGAGGGCGGAGTCGAGCCCGGCCAGTCCGCCGAGGGCTCCGACGGCCAGCCCATCACGGGTAACTTCGAAGGCGACGTGTCAGACGCGCCTGTTGATGCCGAGGTGGCCAAGGACGGGAAGTCTGTGGTTACTGGTGACCGGAAGGTGCGGTACTAGGGCTCAGTTGCTGGTGGTCTGCCGGGGCGTTTACGGCAACGGCAGCAATGAGGGTGGGTGTCCTGTAGCGGCGCCCGGCTCCGCGGAGCCGCCAGATCCCGCGGGACTTTCTCCTTTGTCCTGACTTATGGGTGTTATGCACCCACAGGGCAGGACGGTTCGTTCACTGATCGGGGCGAGATCTCCACTGTCCTGACTTATGGGTGTTATGCACCCACAGGGCAGGACGGTTGATCAACGGCTGGCCACTCTCGCGCGCCTCAGTCATGGGGTCCTCACCCGAGCGCAGATGACCGGTGCCGGTCTCAGCGACGAGCAGATCAAGACACGGATCGCGCGCGGCTCGCTCCAACGGATGCATCGCAACGTGTATCGGGTCGGGCACTCCGCCCCCAACCGCGAAGCCACCCTCATTGCGGCCGTACTCGCCTGCGGTGAGGGCAGCGTTCTCTGCGGCAGGTCCGCAGCGCACCTCCATCAGATCATCCGCGGCCCAGTCCCCAAGCCCGAAGTCCTCACCCTCACCGAGCGCCGCGTCGCGGGAATCACCACCCACCGCTCACGCACCCTCATTGCCGCGGACAAGACCACGGCGCAAGGCATCCCCGTCACCACCGTCCCCCGGACCCTCGTCGACCTGGCCGCCACCCTCACCGCGGAGCAGCTCGCCCGCGCCTGCCACGAGGCCGGCGTCAAGCACCGCACCGCTCCACGCCAGGTGGAAGCCGTACTGAAGCGCCGCCGTAGAACTCCGGGCGCCGCCCCGCTCCGCCGGATACTCAACGGCGATGAGCCGGTCCTGCTGAGCCGCCTGGAGTCCGCCTTCATTGCCCTGCTTTCTGAGACGAGCCTCCCCCTCCCGACGACGAACCGAAGAGCCGGCTCCAACCGCGTCGACTGCCGCTGGCCGAACCATCGCCTGACCGTCGAGCTCGACAGCTTCCGCTTCCACAACACCCGGAAGTCGTGGGAGGGCGACCGGGTCCGCGAGCGTGAAGCCCACGCCCGCGGCGATGCCTTTCGCCGCTATACGTGGGCCGACGTCTTCGACGAGCCGGGACGGGTGGCAGCCGAAATCAAGCGTCTGACTTCCTAGGAGCCGAGTCGCGCCGCTCCCACCCCGGGCAGCTCTCCACGGGCACCCGTGGGTAGCGCGGGAAGCGGTCGTCCGTGCGCGAGCGCTCGCAGAGCGAGAACGACGAGCCGCGCGTGTTGCGAACCACCCGCTGGTGGACACAGCTGTCGCAGAGCCCCGCGCGCATGTCTGCTCTCTACCAGATGGAGAGCCGGGCGTACCCGATCATGGACGGCTGGCCAATGATTTTCTGCCTGCATTTGGCCATCGTTCTGTCATGCCGGAACCCCTGACTCCGCTCGATGCCTCATTCCTCGGACTCGAGACGCCCAACGCACACATGCATGTGGCGTGGTTTGGGCTCTTCGACGGCGGCGGCCTGACCCCCTCGGTAACCCGCCTGCGCGAAAGCATCGGGGGACGTCTCAAGCACACGCCGAAGTTCCGGCGGCGACTGGCCTTCCCGCCACGCGGGATGGGCGAGCCGTTCTGGGTCGACGACGCGGAGTTCGACATCCGCGCGCACGTAACGACCCTGGGGCCGAAGACGCTGACCCGCCAGCAGTTCGAGGACATGGCAGATGGCCTGCTGTCGAAGCCCCTCGACCGCAACCGGCCCCTCTGGCACGTCTACCTGGCGCCGCGGCTGGAAGGCGGCGGATCGGGGGTCCTCTGCAAGATGCACCACGCACTGGTCGACGGGAAATCCGCCGTCGAGGTCGCTCTGCTGCTGTTCGACATGAGCGCCGACGCGCAGCCGGAACCCCCAGGGGACTGGATCCCCGAGCCCGAGCCCGGCACCGCGCGCCTGGCGTTGCAGGCGCTGGAGCGGGACGCGCGCGAGTCGTTCCGGGCGGCCCGGGACCTCGCCCGCCTGGCCGGCTCCCCGGGTCGTGGCGGCGGGCGGATCGCCGACACCCTGAGGCGAGCCGCGCTGTCGGTGGGAGACGACGTGCTGCGCCCCGCCCCGTCCTCCTACGTGAACGTGCCAATCGGGCCGCGGCGGACCCTTGTGAAGCACCGCGTCCAGATCGACGACCTCCTGGCCATCAAGAAGCGCGCGGTCGTGACCCTGAACGACGTGTGCCTTGCCGTTGTGGCCGGCGGGATGAGGGAGTTGGCGATGGCCCGGGGCGAGCCGCCGATCCCGCTGAAGGTCATGGTGCCCGTGAGTCTGCGAACAGAGGACCAGCGCGACGCGCTGGGCAACCAGATCTCGTTCGCCTTCATCGATCTGCCCGTGCAGGAGAGCCGGCCGATGGCCCGGCTCAGGCTGGTGAACCAGCAGACCCGCGCCTTCAAGGACAGCGGGCGCGCCGAGGCCACAGGCAACCTGGTCCGGGGGCTGGGGATCCTGCCGCCGCTGGTACGCGATCGCGCGGCCAAGGCGGCGGGGAGCTCGCGGATCTTCAACCTCACGGTGTCGAATATCCCCGGCCCGCGCTTTCCTCTCTACATGCTCGGGTCGCAGCTGGTCGAGGCCTACCCGGTTGTGCCGATCCCCGAGGACCACGCGCTGTCGATCGGCATCTTCACCAACCTGGACCGGCTGTTCTTCGGAATCTACGCCGACCCCCAGGCGCTGCCCGACGCTGCGGACCTCCCCGGCGCCCTCTCGGTGTCGCTGCTCCAGCTCGACCAGGCGTCCCGGCAGGACGGCTCGACGCCGTGTACAAGGCCCGCCGGCCGTATTTCAGCCAACGGGACAATCCCCGCAGCCGCGACTATCCCTACCGTCCATGTGTGACCCGGACGCACGATTCGACCGCCCCTGGGCTGCCCGGCTACTCCCCGGATAGCAGCCCGTTCGTTGACGAGGCCCTCGACGCCGGCGGGTCGGCGGCGCTGATCTACAGGGAGATGTTCACCGCGCTGGAAGGGGCCGACCTTGCCGCGCTCGGCCGGGCGGTGCAGGAGCAGGTCGACTCGGTCGGAGCGGAATTCGGGTCGGGCCCGACCCGCCAGCCGTTCCCCGTCGACGCCGTCCCGCGGGTGGTCGACGGTTCCGAGTGGGACGCCCTCGCCGCGGGCGCGGGCCAGCGAGTGCGGGCGCTGAACGCCTTCATCGCCGATGTCTACGGCGACCGCCGGATCGTGACGGAGGGTGTGATGCCGGCCCGGGTCCTCGAGGCCGCCGACCATCTGGACGCGGGGATGGCCGGCGCGCCGCCGATCGGTGTGGCCCGCGCGCCGATGGCCGGGCTCGATGTGGTCCGGGGCGCCGACGGCAGCCTGCAGGTGCTCGAGGACAACCTCCGAACCCCGTCCGGGATCACCTACCTGGCCGCCGCGCGCGAAGCGCTGGACAACGCCCTGCCCCTCCCCGCGCCGTCGGGCCGCCGGAGCCTGGCCGACTCGTTCACCGCAATGCGCAGCTGCATCGACGATGCCCGCGGCGACCTGGAGGGCGAAGTGGTGCTGCTGAGCGACGGCCCCTCGAACAGCGCCTGGTACGAGCACCAGACCCTGGCGGCACGACTGGGCCTGCCCCTCATCACACCGGATGCGCTGCACGCCGAAGCCGGCCACCTCAACGCGGCGATCGATGGCGAGGAGGTCAGGCTGGCCGTGATCTACCGCCGCATGGACGAAGACCGGCTCGTGGGCCTCGACGGGAACGCGACCACGCTGGGGCTGATGGTGGGCGACGCGCGGCGGGCGGGCAACGTGGCGTTCGTCGACGACTTCGGGACCGGCGTGGGCGACGACAAGCTGGTGCATGGATACGTCGAGGACATGGTCCGCTTCTACCTCGGGCAGGAGCCGCTGCTGCGGTCCGTCCCGACCTTCGACCTGGAGCGCGAGGGCGCCCTGGAGGAGGTCGTGAGCAGGATCGACGAGATGGTGATCAAGCCCCGCACGGGACACGGCGGAAAGGGGATCGTCGTATGCGCCCACGCGCAGCGCGAGGACGTGGAGGCGGCGGTCGCGGCGATTACCGCCCACCCCGACCGCTACGTTGCCCAACCGATGGTCTCGATCTCGCGACACCCCACCGTGATCGACGGGCGGCTGGCACCGCGACATGTGGACCTGCGCGTTTTCGTGTTCACCGATGCCGAGGGCGAGCACGTCGTGCCCGGCGGCCTGACCCGCGTGGCGCTGGGCGAAGGCGCGCTCGTGGTGAACAGCTCGCAGCAGGGGGGTGGCAAGGACACATGGGTGGTGGATTGAACAACCGGGCCGGCAGACCGCGCCCCCTGATCGGAGTCTCCACATCGGAGGTCCGGCTTGGCAGTCGCGTGGAGCCGACCCCCCAGGGCGAACCGCCCCAGCGCGAGATGGCGCTGGGCCTCCCCTACCTCAAGGCCATCGAGGCCGCGGGCGGCCTGCCGGTGGTGTTGCCGCCGATGCAACTGGACGCAGTGGAGCCTCTGCTCGACCGCCTGTCCGGAATCTGCCTGTCGGGCGGCCCCGACCTGGACCCGTCGAGCTACGGCGCCAGGGCCCACCCCGAGCTGGGCCCCATCGAAAAGGAGCTGGATGACTTCGAGCTGGCGATGGCCGCCGCCGCCGACAAGCGGGGTATTCCGCTGCTGGCAATCTGCCGCGGCGCGCAAGCCCTGAACATCGCGCGCGGCGGAACGCTCGAGCAGCACCTGCCCGACCGGGTCGACTCGCTGGACCATCGTCAGCAGGAGCCAGGCACCCACACCACGCACGCGGTGCGAATCACTCCCGACAGCAAGCTGGCGCGAGTGATGGGCGAACGCCGGATACAGGTGAACTCATTCCACCACCAGGCCGTCGACAAGCTCGGCCACGGCCTGGTGGCCGTCGCGTGGGCCCCGGACGAGGTCGTGGAGGGCGTCGAGGACCCCGAGCGCGACTTCCTGCTCGGAGTGCAGTGGCACGCCGAGACGCTGACCGAGCTCCCCGAGGAGGATGCGCTCTTCACCGGCCTGGTCGAGGCCGCCATCCGCTATGAGGCCGCCGAGGCCGAGGCGAAAAAGGTCACGGCGTGACCGGCGCACAGGAGCGTCCCTCATGGGCGGTATGGCAGCCGACCGAGAGCTACACGATCGGTGCCGAGGAGGAGGTGATGCTGCTCCTGCTGAGCGACTGGGCCCTGGCCTGGGAGATCGACCGCGTGTTGCCCACCCTGTCCCCCGAGCTGATGAAGCACGTGACCCCCGAGACCCACAGCTCGGCGCTGGAGCTGCGCACCGGGGTCCACAACACCGTCGAGTCCCTGGCCACCGAGCTCCGCAGCCTGCGCACAAGCCTGCGCGACCAGCTGCGGCCTCTGGTGCTGGGCGCGGCCAGTGCGGGAACGCACCCGGCCACCGTCTGGAGCGAGACCGTGCTCACCACCGGCGAGCGCCAGGCGGCCGTCTATGGCTCGATGCGCGAGCTGGCCCGCCGTGAGCCCACCTTCGGCCTGCATGTGCACGTCGGGATCGAAGACCCGGAGGACGCCATCCGGCTGGCCAACGCCATGCGCTGCCACGTGCCTCTACTCCTGGCCCTCTCGGCCAACTCGCCCTTCTGGCAGGGTCGCGACTCGGGGCTTGCCTCCTCGCGCACGCCCTTGTTCCAGGCCTTCCCGCGTGTCGGCATACCGCGCGCCTTCCGGAGCTACGACAGCTGGGTCCGCGCGGTCCAGGTGCTGATCGACACCGGGGCTTTCCCAGAGCCCACTTTCCTCTGGTGGGACGTGCGCCCCCAGCCGAAGTTCGGGACGGTCGAGGTCCGGATCATGGACGCCCAGACCACGGTGGAGGAGACGGCCGCCCTGGTGGCCCTGGTCCGGTGCATCGCGAGGCTCGAGGTCGAGGAGGGCTACGTGGGCACCGACCTGATCGAGGCCGTCGAGGCGCTCGAGGAGAACCGGTTCATCGCGGCACGCGACGGCATCAGGGCTCGCCTGATCGACCCGGAGGCGATGACGCGACGGGCGGTGCCCGACATCACCCGTGACCTTCTTGAAGCGTGTGCACCGCACGCCAAGGCCCTCGGCTGTGAGTTCGAGATCGACCACGTCCGGGACATGGCGATCTCGAGCGGGGCCGAGCGCCAGTTGGCGCTGGCGCGCGGCGAGTCGCGCCTCTCGGGCCTCGTCGCCGAGCTGGCCGACCGCTTCTGCGCCTGACGGGGCCCTGGGTCTACTGTTCGGGCCGTGGCCGACCATCTCCCTGTCGACTCGAACGAGGACGATGCGCCGCCCGATCTGACCAGGCCCGCTGCGGCACTGGTGCTCCTGGCCGGACTGCTCCACGTGGTGCTCGGCGGCGCAGCGTTACTCGGCACGCCCGCGCTCGAGGCAAACGTCAAGCAGATCGAGTCCAACCCGGACTACGGCCATCTGTACTTCTCGCTCGCCGTCTGGGGAGCCATCGTGCTGGTTCTGGGGTTCGGTGAGCTGGCCGCGGCCGCGGCCGCCATGCGACGGACGGAAGCGGGCTGGCTGTCCGCGATGCTGCTCGCGTTCCTGGGCCTGACCATCTCCTTCTTCTCGATGGCGATCTTCCGGGTGGGCGCCCTGGTGGCGATCGTGCTGCTGTTCATGGCCTGCTTCCTGCTGGCCTACCACAGCCGCCGAATCGCCCGCTGGCCCTAGGACTACTTGCAGGGCTTGGTGGGCGTCTTGCGCGAGGGCACCGTGCACGGCTCGATCTTCGGGTACTTGCCCTGGAACGGCTGCGGATCAAGAGCGTCGTGCGGGCCCGGGTAGGCGTTGTTGCAGAAGCCCTGGTTGGGCGAGTCATTCTGGGTCTTCGGGTTGCAGTCGGCGTCCGGGCTCGCCTGGTCGAGCAACTCCGCCGGGTCAAGGCTCACGCCGACCCGTGCGTAGTGCCCGACGCTGTCCTTGTGCTTGGCGGCAGCGGCCACAAGCGCGTAGAGACCCGAGATGCCGTCGACCCGCGGCTCGAGGTAGGCAAGCGCGGGTGTGAGGAGGCGGGCAGTGGGCGCGGCGAACTCGACCAGCTTGTTCAGGTTGCGGAGCATCGGCGCGGCCTTGCCGAGCACGGGCTCGGCCTGGCGCCGGAGCGGCCGGAGCCCGCCGACCACGCTGTTGAGATCGTCAACGATGTCGCCGACCGAGGTGCCGTGGGAGTCCTTGAAGGCACGCGTCAGATCGGGGGCGGCGCGGCTCAGCTCGGCCGCCACCGGCCGCGCGGCCGACAGGAGCGGCTGCGCCTCGGCGAGTGAACGGCGCCCGGAATCGAGCAGGCGCGGCAGCTCCTGGAGCGCCGAGTCGAGTGAGCTGGTGTTGGCGGCCAGCGTGTCGAGCGTGATCCGGCCCGACCCGACGATCGTGCGAACCGACTGCTCGCGCGAGCCGATCTCGGAGAGCACGGTGCTGGCGCTCTGCACCAGGCCCGCGATGTGACCCTCCTGGCCCTTGAGTGAATTGGTGAGGTTGTTGAGCTCTCCGAGGGTCCGGCTGAGGCCACCCACGGTCCCGTTCAGGCGCTCGCCGTTGCCTTCGGGCGCCACCCCCTCGGCCACGTTGCTGATCAGCGACTTGACGGCGCGGCGGCCCCTCTCGTCGAGGAAGTCCAGCGCCTCGTCGAAGTTCACGCTCGCCTCGGTGTGCTCTACCACGTCGCCGGAAGCCAGGCGCGGCAAGGCGTCGCTTCCGCGGGTCGCCAGATTGAGGTAGGGATCACCCAGGAGGCTGCGCTCGCCGATCTGAAGCACCGCGTCCTGATGGATCTCGAAGCCGTCCTCGAGCGTGAACGTGACGACGCTGACGTTGTGCTCGGGATCCCAAGTCACCCGGTTCACATGGCCGACCGGGATGCCCTTGTAGAGCACGGGCTGCTTGGTCGGCAGCTTCTTCGTGTCCTTGAAGCTCGCGGTGAGCTCGAACGGGCTGCGCAGGAACTTGGTGGGGTCGGGGCCCTCGAACTTGCTGTTCAGGAACAGGAACGTGACCAGGGCCGCGAGGGCCAACAGCATGCTGATCACCATTCCCACCTTTGGAAGTCGATGGTCCATCTAGCCCCCGCTTCCGCTCTTCTCGGCCGGATCCAGCAGCGGGCTCTCGGGCAGCCCTGGGAGCCCGAAGCGCACGAGACACGCGACCGGGTTGCTGTCGCGACAGGTGTACTCGAGCATCTTGGCGAGCATCGTCGAGAGCTTCGAGGGCCCGTCGCCGCTGACGCGCGCGGCGCTGCTGCTCAGCCCAAAGCTCGCCGGGTCCAGGGCGAGGTCGAGGATGTTGAACATGCCGAATGTCCCCGAGCGCTTGTTGACCGAGGTCAACCCGCTGAAGTTGTCGGCGAACTGGACCAGGCCGTTGCGGTACTTGTAGAGCAGGTCGGACAGGTCCAGGAGCTCCTTCAGCGCAGGCACCTGGTCCTTCTGGATCCGCTCGGGCAGGCCCTTGAGGCCGCCTGCCAGCTGCTTGACCGGCGTGTGGCCCTCGTGCACGAGGTCCCTGGCGGTCCCGACAAGGCGGTTGAGCTCCGGGTTGAGGTCACGCAGGTGGTCGGCCGTCGGCTCGATCTCGTGCGCCACGGGGTTGAGCTTGTCGAGGGCCGGCACCAGCGGCTCGGCCAGCGCGCGGCCGGCAGCCAGCGCCCGCTGTGTCTCCGTCAAGGCGGGAGCCAGCTCACGCGTGGCCGAGGCCAGCTCCGGGCCGCGGCGCGAGGTGACCTCGAGCGTGCGGCTGCCCGAATCGATGGCGCTCGCAAGCTGCTCGCCGCGGCGGCCCAGGGTGGTGAACAGGACGTCGAGGTCGTCTGTGAGCTGGGTCAGCAGCTGCCGGCGCTCTGCCAGCGACCGCGCGACGGGGGTCGTGACGTCGGCCAGGTGGGC
>JAXDIE010000143.1:0-2775 GCA_034664165.1 Thermoleophilaceae bacterium
TCCACCGGGCACACCTCGACACACGAGTTGTCCTTCTGCCCGATACAGGGCTGTGCGATCACGTAAGCCATCGCGCGCATGATAGCTACGCTCTGGCCTAGTGATCCTTCTGACCGGGGCAACCGGAACCGTGGGCCGTGCCCTGCTCAGGCGCCTGGTCGCCTCCGGGGCCCAGGTCCGATGCCTCGTGCGCGAGCCGCGCAAGCTCGGGCAGGAGCGGGTCAGGGTTCAGATCGCCATGGGCGACCTGGCAGACCCCGCCTCCTTCCGCCACGCGCTGCGGGGCGTGGACCAGGTGGTTCACCTGGCCGCCTCGATCCGCGACCAGCCGCTCGGCTCGATCGAGGAGCTGAACGGGGTGGCGACCCTGAGGCTTCTGCGCGCCGCCGAGTCGGCCGGTGTCTCGCAGTTCATCTTCTTCTCCGCGATCGGTGCCAGCCTGCACGCCCCGGCTCGGTTTTTCAGGGCCAAGGCGCTGGCCGAGCAGGCCACCGAGGAATCCGACCTTTCGACGGTGGTCTTCGCGCCCTCGATCATCTACGCGCCTGGCGACCCTTGGATGACGCTGCTCCAGCGGCTCTCCTTCCTGCCCGTGATGCCCATCGCGGGCTCCGGGCAGGCGCTCTACCAGCCGATCTGGGCCGACGACGTGGCGGCGTGTGTGGAGACGGTCCTGGGCGAGGGGGCCAACGGCCATCGCAGGCTCGAGTTGGCAGGCCCGGAGACACTGTCCTACGACGGGATAGCACGCACCGCCTTGAACGCTTTCGGCAAGGACCGCAGGCTGCTGCACATCCCGTTCCCGTTCGTCCGCCGGACGCTTGGCGCTCTGGAATGGGCCGCCCAGGATTCGGTGTTCGCGACGGCCGAGGAGGCCGACCTGATGGCCATCCCGATGGTCAGTGAACGGGGCACCGCCGACGCCCGCGAGCTGGGGGTCGAGCCGCTGCCGATGGCGAAGGTGCTGGCCACCAGCATCTAAGCGGCCGACGTGCTGGACGAAGGTTGTCCCGGACTGACGAATGAACTATCTCCCGGCATCGGCGGGTGGCCGATACCCAAGGAACACTCGCCGTTCTCCGGCCCTCATCCAGAAGGAGTCCAAGTGACCCGCCTAAAGTTGATCCTCGCAGCAGGAGTGGCCGTCCTCGCCGTCTCGGCACCTGCCGTTGCCGCTGCTCGTGACAGCGACCACGATGGAATGCCGAACAAGTGGGAGCGCCACAACGGGCTGAAGGTCCACAAGAAGGACGCCGCGAAGGATCCGGACGCAGACGCGCTGGTCAACGTCGGCGAGTTCCAGGCCGGCACCGACCCGCAGGACGCGGATACCGATGGAGATTGCCTCGAGGACGGCAACGAGGACTCAGATGACGATGGCGTCGAAAACGGGGAGGAAGTCGTTCACGTGGGCGGCCACGGCGGCCAGGGCATCGAGGACAAGGCCGCCCGCACGGCAGCGGACGACAGCGCGGACGACAGCGCCGATGAGGCAGATGAGGCTGACTCAGGGTCCGGGGATTGCAGCGACGAGGCCGACTCGGGCATCGACGACGGCTCTGACTCAGGCGACTGACAGGCAGTAGCCGTTCCGCCCCTTGACGACGAAGGGCCCGGCCGGAGCCGGGCCCTTCTCAAACACCCAGAGGGCGTCTGGCTACATCATTCCGCCCATGTCGGGCATTCCGCCCGGCATGCCGCCGCCGTTTGAATCCTCGATCTCGGCGACGATCGCCTCGGTCGTGAGGATGTTCTTGGCGATCGACGCCGCGTTCTGCAGGGCAGAGCGCGTGACCATGGCGGGATCGATGATCCCGGCCGCGACCAGGTCGACGATCTCGTTGCTCTCGGCGTTGAGGCCGAAGCCCTTCTTGGACTTGCGAACATCGTTCACCACGACCGAGCCCTCGAGCCCGGCGTTCTCGGCGAGCTGGCGGACCGGCTCCTCGAGTGCGCGGAGGATGATCTTCGCGCCCGTGGCCTCATCGCCCTCGAGCTTGTCGGCCTTGACAGCGTCGGCGCACTGAAGCAGTGCGACTCCGCCGCCGGGGACGATGCCCTCCTCGAGGGCTGCACGGGTCGCCTGGAGAGCGTCCTCCACGCGGTGCTTCTTCTCCTTCATCTCGGTCTCGGTGGCTGCGCCGACCTTGACCACCGCAACACCGCCGGCCAGCTTGGCCAGGCGCTCCTGCAGCTTCTCGCGGTCGAAATCGGAATCGGTGTTCTTGATCTCCGACTTGATCTGCGAGATGCGGCCCTTGATGGCGTCCTTGTCACCGGCGCCGTCGATGATCGTGGTGTTGTCCTTCGCCACCACGACGCGACGGGCACGGCCGAGCTGGGTCAGCTGTGTGTTCTCCAGCTTCAGGCCCATCTCCTCGGTGATGACCTCGCCGCCGCTCAGGATGGCGATGTCCTCGAGCATCCGCTTGCGGCGGTCGCCGAAGCCGGGAGCCTTGACCGCGACGCCGGTGAAGGTGCCACGGAGCTTGTTCACCACGAGCGTGGCGAGGGACTCACCCTCGACATCCTCGGCGATGATCAGGATCGGCTTGCCGGACTGGATGACCTGCTCCAGGACGGGCAGCACGTCACGCACGGAACCAATCTTCTGGTTGGCGATGAGGATGTACGGATCCTCGAGCACCGCCTCCATGCGGTCCTGGTCGGTGACCATGTAGGGCGAGATGTAGCCCTTGTCGAACTGCATGCCCTCGGTGAACTCGAGGTCCATGCCGAACGTCTGGCCCTCCTCGACGTTCACGACGCCGTCCT
>JAXDIE010000148.1:0-3360 GCA_034664165.1 Thermoleophilaceae bacterium
GGCGGCTTGGCTCCACCGGCCTCCGCGCCTGCGTAGATCGCCTCGAACATGCCGGATGGCTCGCCCATCACGATTCGAGACTACTTACCACGTTGTCTCGCTGCACCAGTCGAGACCGATGGGCAAACATGACGCCTCAACTTGCTTGTCCAGGGCAGAGGCGTCATAGCGCCCCCTGTCGGAGCGCAAGCGACCGGAGATGCCGATGTGCGGACGCCTTGGCCGTGATGCGTCCTGTGTGGTGTCGGGCTTGCTCTGTACGGTGCGTCCATGAACGAGCCGGTGCCTCCAACGAAAGTGCTGCGTGCCTTTGGCGTGGAGTCAGCGCTTCCTCTGACTGGAGGACAAGGCACGTCATGGCGGGCGGGTGACCTCGTCCTGAAACCCGGGAGCGGTCCGGTCTATGAGTGGCTTGCCAACCAGTTGAGCAGTCTGCCTTCAGACGGCGTTCGCATCTCTGCGCCGGTCGCCACACGAGACGGCAACTGGGTGTGTGACGGGTGGTCGGCCACGCGGTGGGTCAAGGGCTCTCACCCAGATTTCGCCCAGCCGTCTACTTGGCCCAGCGTTATCGAAGCCGGGCGGGCCTTTCACCGGATGGTTCGGACCTGGCCCCGCCCTGACTGCCTTTTGACCCGGACGGACCCATGGGCGATCGCCGACCGCGCGGCTTGGGGGGACGCGGTCTCCAATCTGCCTCCGCAGTTTTCGGAAATTGCGCGCTCGCTACAAGACGCATCCCATTCGCTGGGGCCCTCGCAGGTCGTTCATGGTGATCTCACGGGAAACGTGCTCTTCGCTCCTGGGGCTCCACCAGCCATCATCGACATCTCGCCGTATTGGCGACCGCCCGAGTACGCCGAAGGGATAGTGATAGCCGACGCCCTGTGCTGGCACGGCGCTCCAGCGTCAGTCCTTGCAGATGTGGGGGTATCGGTCACCGCCGTGGCACGCGCCCTACTGTTCCGACTCGTCACGACCAATGAACTGCTGGCGGCAGGGCTAACGACAGTAGACACTCGCTCCGAAGCCGAGACGTATAGGCGGGCGGCGGCTCTCATCGGGCTTTGAGCCCACGGCAACGTCCGCTCATGCCGCGGTCGGCTCGGTCGTGCCTATGAGCGCAGGCTCGCGCTGGGCTGCCGGCTGGGATCTCCCAGGAGAGAACGCACCTCGGGGTCCGCGGCCTATTCCGGAGCTGCCGGGTCCAGACGCTCGCCAGGCCCACCCAGCCGCACGTCCTCGGAGTCCGCAGGCCCCTTGCCCGTGTGTGCCGAGTACAGGTCCGCCACAGCAAGACTGGAAGACCCGAAGACGACCGCCCCGACGGCAACGGCGGCCACGACCCGGCGCCTCCGGCGCCGCCGGGGCGGGACGTCAGTGGCGATCTCCGCAGCGAGGCAGTTCCACACACGGTCGAGCTCGGCGTCGTCGGAGACCGCCGCGTCAGGCGCGGCCTCGGTCAGCAGCTGGTCGTGCTCATTGGTCCACGGTGTCGAGCGCATCATGCCTCCGGTAGCGAAGGGTCGTCATGCACTACATGTCGCAGCGTTACATGTTCCGGCCGGTGAGCAGAGGCAAGGTGCGCCGCGCGAGCTCAACAAGCTCAAGGATATGTGCGACGACGGCGGACACCTCGGATGACGCATCCTGACCGGATGCAACGTCCGCACATGCTGCCGCAGATAGCGTGCGCTGCGGCCATCCGGACATGCCGCGATCCTCGCGGGGCTCAAGCCGTCGCTAGTCGTCTTCGATGTAGCCCGTTTCCGGATCGACCTGTTCCAGGAAGCCGCGGATTGCTTCCACGTGTTCGGCGAAGGTTGCCTGAAGACCATGCGAGATCCGGCCCGAGAACTCGTCCAACTCGGCGATGCCTGACATGAAGCCGTATCCGGTGTTCGGGCCAGAGATCCAGTCGTAGTGGTAGACGCCTGCTTGTCGCAGGTCTTGCTTGACCAGGAAGGCCTCGCTGTCCACCGCGAGACGGAGCGGGTATTCGATCGGCACATCCTTCGCTGGCATTTCGCGAGTGTGGCAGGCGCCCTGGGACAACGTCCGGATCTGCCGCAGACAGGTAGTCGGACGCCGAAGTGTGGATACCGCCAGTCACCTCGGATAGATCTCGAGGAGATCTCGGCGAACCACACGCCCGACCGCGACGAAGCGCAGCAGGACCGCGGTGGTGATCGCTTGGCCGGTCATCAGACCAACCAGGACGAGGATTTGAGCGGCGGCAGCATCGTAGGGCGAACCGCCGCCGAGCAACACGCCGACGAACGCGCCGGGGAGTGTCACCAGTCCTACTGTCCGAGTCTGGTCCAGTCCCGGGGTGAGGGCCTCGCGGCCTGCTGGCTGTACCACGAGAAACGCGGCGTCCGCCTGTTGCATACCCAGAGAGAGCGCTGCCTCGTAACTTCCGAACTGATGGACCAGTTCATCACTGGCCCTGCGCCCAGTCAGGGTTGAAGCAGTCATCATCCCGCCGATCACGATGCCCGCGATGGGAACGATGCCTGCCCCGTTGAACGGGATCACCCCCGATCCGAGACTCAGCACGAGCACCGGCATCACTCCGGCGGCGATCGCTGCGCCGACCCAGGGCCACTGCGTGTGCATCAGATTGATGCGTCGTGCCGACGTACCGACGGCCACCAGATACATCACCAGCACAACCGCCAGCGACCACCACACTGATCTGAACGCTGCCGCGATCACGAGTGACACGACTGCGAGCTGTACCACGGCGCGAGCAGCGGCAGTCACATGATCGCGCTGCACACCCAACTGGCCAAGGTACGAGGTGGCCACGGCGAGAGCCACCAGTACCACCAGGACAGCGGCGAGCCGCCAGTCGGGCGTGGGCGCGGGGACGGCGGCAAACGCATGCACGAGATGAGACTGCCAGAGCCCCCGAGTTTCGATCGCTCGGCCGGCCATCCGGTCATGCCGCGATCCGTTCGGTCGTGCCGACGAGAGGGCGTGTTCCGCTGGGTCGCGGGTTGCGGCCTCGCGGAGAAATGGCTCCGTGCGCGCCGGCTCCGCTGCTCCTGTCCAGGCCCCCGGTTTTCGATGAGACGCCGACCTTCGGTGTTGGCGATACCGCGGGCGGCGGCGCCTTGACACACTGCAGCTGTGAAGCTCCCCATTATTGGCGTCCGCCAGATCAAGTTGCCTGTGAGTGACCTGGCGATCAGCGCCCGGTGGTACGCAGACCTCTTCGATCTGGAACTGGCCAACGAGTTCGTTGAGGACGCCGCAGTCAGAGGTGTCGTCCTTGCCGATCATGAAGCGGGGTTCGTAATCGGGCTGCGCGAGCGCGCATATTGTGCGAGCAGTCCGGTCCTGGACGGCTTCGAT
>JAXDIE010000153.1:0-39034 GCA_034664165.1 Thermoleophilaceae bacterium
GGTCGACCGTCACGGCCAGCCGCTTGCCCTTGCGCTGGGCGGCCCAGGTGCCCACCACCTGCCCACCGCCGTCGACGGCAGTTGCGCGGATGATGCCGCCCCCCGGCCAGACGTTGTGGGCGTAATCGCCGGGCACGGCGAAGTCGCGTCGCTTCCAGCCGAGCATGTAGGGGTCGAACCGGGGCAGCAGGCACGCCGCGGGCCGGCCCTCAGGGCCGTTGCGGCTTTTCAGGTCCACCAGGCCGTTTTCGTGCTCGTGCAGCTCCGCCGCGATCGCCCCCAGGCCCGCTCGCGCATCGCGGGCCGGCAGGCCGATCCAGGTGGCCAGGTCGGCCTCGGTCGCGGGCCCGTGGGCGGTCAGGTACCTGCGGGCGAGCTCGGCCAGCGAAGAGTCGCGGCCCAGGCCCTCGAGCGGTCGCGGGCCCGGTAGCCCGAGCCAGTCGCCTACCAGGACGAGCGCCTGCTCGCCGTCCTTGATGGGCCCCCATACCGTCAGGCCGCGCAGGACGCTGAGCAGGAAGAGGTGTCCCGCCGCGCGCTTGCGAATCCTGATCCCGGTCTGGGCGAGGCTCTCCAGCAGCTCGCCGCGGGTCAGCGGGCCCTGATCGGCCAGGATCGACTCGATTCCGGCCACGGCGCGGTCCGCCAGGTCGGGAGGGACCCCCTCCTCTCCCAGGCGCCGCCGGTTCATGGTCATCCGCCCCGGGGCGGTGAGGCTCAGCAGCCAGGGATAGTCCTCGGGCGAGACCAGGTGAAGCGTGCCCCGCCCGAGCCAGGCGACGACCAGCGAGCGGTCCTCGGTGAGGGCAGTGTCGATCAGCTCGTTCGTCACATCGCTGCCGCGCGCCCGCAGGGCGAGCCGCGCCGAGCGCAGCTCCTGGGCCTGAACGGCCAGCAGATCCCGGACCACCTCCGCCGGCCCGCCGGGCGGCCGATGGAGGCGCTGGGCGGCAAAGCGGGCTGCTCGGAGCTCGGCGGGATTCACCCGCGTGACAGTAGTGAGTAGGTTTCGCCTCGTGGGAATTCCGATCGAGGGCAGCAGGGTCCTGCTCACCGGCGCCTCCGGTGGCATCGGCGGAGCCATCGCCAAGGCACTCCACGCGCGCGGGGCGACGATCGTGCTCACGGGCCGCCGCGGCGGCGTGCTCGAGGAGATTCGTGCGAGCCTGGGCGATCGCGCCGAAGCGGTGGTCTCCGATCTGGCCAGCGCCCAGGACGTGAACGACCTGATCGCCGCTGCCGGGCGCATCGACATCCTGGTGGCCAACGCCGCACTGCCCGCCAGCGGCACCCTTGACTCCTTCAGCCCGGAGCAGATCGACCGGGCGATCAACGTGAACCTGCGCGCTCCGATCCAGCTCACCAAAGCGCTCGCGCCTGCCATGACCGAGCGCGGCGCCGGCCACCTGGTCTACATCTCCTCGATCTCGGGGAAGATCGCAACCGCGGGCAGCTCGATGTACTCGGCCACCAAGTTCGGCCTTCGCGGGTTCTCGTTCGGCATGGGCCAGGACCTCAAGGGCAGTGGCGTCGGCACGACCTGCGTGTTCCCGGGGTTCATCTCCGACGCCGGCATGTGGGCGGATGCCGCCATGGATACTCCCCCGGGCCTTGGGACCTCCACGCCCGAGCAGGTTGCGGCCGCGGTGATCTCGGGCATCGAGAAGGACCGCGCCGAGATCGACGTCGCGCCGCCGTTCTTGAAGTTCAGCGCGCGTCTCAACGGCGTGGCACCTGGCCTGGTCGCGGGCATCAGCCGCCGCCTGGGTGGCGACAAGGTCGCCACGGACCTGGCCGCGCGGCAGACCGACAAGCGCTAGCGCTAACCAAGCAGGCGGCGCAGGACCTTGCCCGTGGGGGTGCGCGGGATCTCCTCGACGAAGGTGATCTCCCTGGGCACCTTGTAACGGGCCAGGTGCTCCTTCACGTGGCCGAGCAGTTCGGTGTCGCTGGGCGCCGAGCCGGACTCGGTCACGACGAACGCCTTGAGCCGCTGCCCGAACTCGGCGTCTGGAACGCCCAGCACCGTCGCGTCGGCCACGTCCGGATGGGAGGCCAGAAGGTCCTCGACCTCCTGCGGGAAGACGTTCTCGCCGCCGGAGACGATCATGTCGTCTTCGCGCCCGTCGATGAACAGCAGACCTGAGGCGTCGAAGTGGCCCAGGTCCCCCGTGTTCATCAGCCCGGCGACCATGTCCTTGCTGCCCCCGCCGTCGTATCCGTCGAAGACGAGCTCGCTGCCGATGAAGATGTGCCCGACCTGCCCCGCCGGGGCCAGGGCCATCTGGTCATCCAGGATCCTGACTGCGACCCCGAGCGGGGTGGTCCCGACGGTGCCGGGCGCGCGGCGCAGCTGGGCGGGGTCCGCCAGCGACCCGAATCCGGTCTCGCTCGAGCCGTACGCGTTGAAGACCACGTCGCCGAAGCGATCCATGAACGCGGTCGCCACGTGGCCGGCGAGGGGCGCCCCCGCCGACACGACCGCGTGTAGCGAGGAAGTGTCCGGCTCGCCAGCGGCGGTCAGCAGGCGCTGGAGCATCAACGGCACCCCGATCACACACGTCACCCGCTCGCGCTCTATGGATGCCAGAGCCGCGGCCGGGTCAAACCGCCGGCTGATTACGACCGGGCAACCGAGGAAGAGAGACATCATCAGGAAGCTCAGGCCGAATCCGTGGAAAAGCGGCGGGCCGATCAGCATGGGCTCGCCCGATCTCAGCCCGATCCGCTCCTGGAGCGTCACGAACGGGGTGATCATCGCGCGGCGGCCGAGCGCCCGGCCCGCGCCCTTCGGGGCGCCGGTGGTGCCCGAGCTGAGGATGGTGGTGCGGCCCGGCCGCTCCGGGCGCGGCTGGAGTCGAATCGGCCCCGCGGCCATAGCCTCGAGGCTCATGCTGCCGCCGGCGTTCGGGGAGTCGGCGACCACGACGGGGCCGCTGAACCCCGACGCCGCGATCACGGGCGCGAACTCCGCGTCCGCGACGATCGCCGCCAGCTCGTAACGGTCAAGCGCCTGTGACAGCTGAGGCGCCGGGAAGTCGGTGTTCAGCAGCAGCAGGTCAGCGCCCAGGTGAGCCGCCGCCGCCACCGCCCGGACAAAGCCCCGGTGGTTCCGGCACATGATGGCCACGCCCAGCTCCGGCCCGGCCCGGCAGGTCTCGGCCAACCCGGTGGCGATCGCGCCGGCACTCGCATTCAGCTCGGCCCAGGTCATCGAGCCGTCGTCGTCGATCAAGGCCGTGGCCTCCGGCCGGATCGCGGCCCACATTGCCGTGAACGCAGCCGCTCCCGGGCCGTGTTGGCGGACAGCGGTGAAGGCCCCCTTCGTGGTGCGGGGACGGCGTGGGCGCAGGACTCCCGAGCGCACCAGGGCACGCACGGCGCGCGCACCCAGCACGGCGTCTTCGCGGGGACGGGCGGCGTTCATCGGTGCGCCCGGCCGTAGCGGCGCATCAGGGCCTCGCTGGGTCCCCGGGCCAACGCGTTGAAGGCGCCGGCGAGCCTGCCCCACCAGGGGGCGATACTGGGTGGCCGGTCGACGATCGCCCGGCAGATCACGGCGGCGGCCTGCTGGGGTGTCAGGCCGGGCACGCCGTCGAAGTCGTTGGTCGGCGCGCTCATCCGGGTATGGACCAGGCCCAGGTAGACGGACGTCGAGGTCACGCCGTCGGCGAACGTCTCGGCGGTGGCGCTGCGCAACCAGATGTCGTAGGCGGCCTTGGATGCCTGGTAGGCCGACCACCGCGGTGCCGGTTGCACCAGGACGCCGATGGTGGAGACGTTCACGATGTGCCCGGAGCCGCGCTCGCGCATCGAGGGCAGCAGCTCCAGCAGAAGCCGGACGGGCCCCAGGTAGTTGATGCCGATTGTCCTCGTGACGTCGTGGAAGCGGTCCTGGGTTTCGGCTACCGAGCGGCGGATCGACTTGCCCGCGTTGTTGACCAACACGTCCACCCCACCCGTGACGGCCAGAAGTTGCGGGACGAGCTCGGCCACGGCCTCGGGATCACTCAGGTCGGCCGGGAAGGGGTGGACCAGGACTCCATCTGGGCCCAGCTCTTCGGCAAGCCGCTCGAGCTCGTCGCCCGAGCGCGCGACGACCAGTACGGTGCCGCCCGCGCGCGCAAGGCGGGATGCGACCTCGCGGCCGATCCCGTGGGAGGCACCGGTGACCAGCACGGTCTTGCCTGCCACGGCCGCGCGGAGCTCGGCGCCATCCGGGCCCCGCGAGGGATTGACCAGGCGGTTCAGGAGTTTCGGGCTCACGGGGCAGCCCTCTGCAGGCGCGGGAAGTAGGCCTTCTTCCCCTCGAAGGTCCAGGGTCCCTGCTCACGGCACGGCGGCGCCGCGCCGAAGGCCGGGAGATAGGCGCGGTTGCCAAGATGCCGGCAGTCGTAGCTGTCCAGGACTCCGTGCTTGACGATGCCCTCGAGGAAGCCCGGCTTGGGGTAGGTGTTGCCGCGGTTGGTGGGCAGGCGCTTGGTCCAGCCGGAGATGGTCTCGTTCCAGGCGTTGATGATCCCGGAGGCATAGTTGATCACCCGGTTGCCGGGTCCCACGTACGTCCCGTTGTGGATCTGGGCGACATTGGCCAGGGTGGTGACCGCGGAGCCCCGGATCAGGCCCAGCACGTCAAGCACCGGGATCAGCTCGCGAGTCGCCGGGTAGAGCTGTCGCAGGGCGGGCCCTGACGAATCGAGGATGCGGGTGAGGCCCGGCAGGCCGTGGTTCCCGGCAGTCAGCACCGGTGGCAGATCATCGAACAGCTTCTCGAACTCGGGTGCGCGTGCCCTGATCTGGTTGACGGCCGGCTTCAGTCGCGCGGCGGCGGGCTCGAGCGCGTGCGCCGCGCGGGTGAGGTCGCCGCTGGCCTGCGCGACCGATCCGGTCGACTCCTCGAGCCTGTTCAGGAAGGGCGGGAGCGCCCTGACCGTGGCCGCCAGGGCACGGTCGTTCCGGGCCGTCACGTCCAGAACCTGGTTACCTGAGGTGATGGCCGCCTGGAGCGCGCCTTGACGCCGGCCGAGTGCCGCAAACACCTCGGCGCCGTGTGACACCAGGTCCCTGATGTCGCCGCGTTGCGCTGCCAGCTGATCGGCCACCGTCCCCAGGTCATCGGCCAACGGCGCCACGGCGGCCAGCGAGTTTCCGAACTCATGCTCGCGCCCGCCGAAGGCCTCGGAGAGCCCGCCCAGCAGGCTCTGCAGGCGCTTGCGGGTTGCGGGCTCGAACGCCTGCAGGACGTCGTCGAGTTGCTCGGCCGACTGGACCTGGCTGGCAGGCAGCTCGGCGCCCTCCGTCAGCCGCGGCGTGCCGGGTGTGCCCGGGGTGAGTTCCAGGAAGGCCTCGCCCAAGAGGGTCTTGGTTCGGAGAATTGCCCGGGTGTCGGCCGCGAGAGGTGCGTAGCGGCTGTCGATGTCGATGGTGGTGCGCGCGCTCGACCCGTTTCGCTCCACCGCTACGACGTCACCCACGTTCACCCCGGAGATCCGGACGTCGGCGCCCGGGAAGAGGTTCGAGGCCTGGGGCAGCGCAACACTGACCCGGTACCCGGATGGCGCCAGGGGAAGTGGCCCGCCGAAGGCCTGCCACACCAGGATGGCCAGCGCGATGCTCACGAAGCCGAAGCCGATACCGCCTATGAGTCGTCGCCAATGGGGGCTGCGGGTCTCCATCAGCTCTCCGGGCACAGGTTGTAGGGGCCGATCAGCAGCTTGAGCAGCTCACCGATGCCGACCAACCCGGCGATCTGCTGGCAGTTGACCATGACCATGGCGCGAGCGGCGCCGCCATGTGCATCCTTGGCGCTGAACATCGAGTTGTAGTTGTGGAACCACCAGGAGGCCCAGTAAAGAAGGCCCTCGTCGTCAAAGCCGTTCTTCTGCCCGGGCGGGTTGTAGGCAAGCTCGTTCAACAGATAGTTGAGCCCGCGCAGCCCCGTAACGACGTCCGGCAGCTGGGCGGTCAGGTCCTTCGACGCCGGCGCGAGATCGTCCAGGGCCGGAACGGTCTCCTTCACGAACGGCCGGACGTTGTGCGAGAGCTCACGCGTGCCGGTCGCGGCCAGCGGGCGTACCGCGTCGAGGGTGTCCGGGAGACGGCGCACAGCGGGAAGCAGGGATTGCAACGACGGCTCCATCTCGCGCGCGAAGGCGCCGGCCTGGTCGAGGGCCGCGCTGGTGGTGGAGAGCGCCCGGGGAAGGCGGGCCACGGCCTCGCGTAGCGGCCCATCCTGCTGGGCCAGCGCCGAGAGGGTCTGGTCGGCCGACACCACGAGGTCGTCCAGCTCGTCATCACGCGAGGCCGCGCGGGTCACCAGGGCCAGGTTGTGCACCAGCCGCGCCAGGTCGGCCCGCCGTTGCGCCAGCGCCCGGCTGACCCTGCCCAGCTGCTCGGTGGTGGGCCCGAGCGTCAGCAGGGTGCGCCGGAGATCCGGCCCCTCGCCCTCGGTGCCGGCCGACACGGACTCCAGGAGCGATGACAGGAACGCCCTGGTGTCCCCATCCAGTGCCGAGAGCAGATCGGAGATCGGCACAGGGCTGGTGGTGCTCTGGGCCCCGATCAGCCCGCCGTCGGCCAGGGGGGCTGCGGGTGGATCGCCGGGGTCCAGCTCGATCTGCATGTCCTCGAGCGGCGTGATGGGCTTGAGTGCGACGGTGGCGTCCCGATACACCACGGGCACCTGGTCCCTCAGGATCTCCAGCGTCGCGATGGCCCGGCCACCCTGGATCTCCAGGTCGCTGATCGACCCCACCTGCACACCCGCCACGCGAACCGGCTGCCCCAGACTGGGCTCCACACCGTCAGCGGCGACCAGCGCGGCGCGCACGTCGTAGGTGTCGCGGAAGGGCACCGGTGCGCGCTCGTTGACGAGAGTGAACATGGCCGCGGCGATCCCCAGGGCCACCAGGAGCAGGAGCGCGACGGCCAGCCGTGGAGTCGTGGTGATGCGCCCGCTCATCGCTGCGCCTTTCCGCCCAGGAGCTCGCGGAGTACGCGCAGGCGCGAGGAGTCCGATCCGGCGAGCCGGTGCGCAAGGTCCTCCTGGAGCTGCTGCGCGTTCGCACTGAGCTTCGGCATCGGTGCCCGGGAGATCCCCGGGGGACGGCCGGGCCGGGAGCGGGCGCCCAGGTCAGGCTGCTCCTGGCGGTCGCACCACTGATCGGGCCGGAACTCGGGGTCCTTGCCGTATCCCAGCCAGACCGGCCGGACGCCCTGGATGTCACCCTGGCCGCTGAGCTCGCCGATGCCCGGGAAGACGCCGGCCAGGGAGTTCTCGGACTCGGCGATGCTGATCCGCAGGGTGCCGCCATTCCCGTCGAAGCCGGGCGAGGTCTGTGTGAGGTTGGAGCCCATGTGCATCAGGTCCTGCCACACCGGCCGGCCGGAGGACGTCTCCCCGTCCGGGATCTCCCGGTTGATCGTGGGCAGGACGGTCTGGGTCAGGCAGTCGCCCGCGGAGCCGATCAGGGGCATCGCTTTCCCGAGGCCGGACTCGAAGTCGGGCAGCGAGGACGTGACCGGGTCCAGCCGGTCGATCAGGGCAGGCAGCTCGCCCTTCTTCCCGGCGGCCTGCAGCTGTTGCATCAGATCCGCGGTTCTACGCAGGCTGGCCGGCGCCGCGCGCAGGGCCGGGCGCAGGTGGTCGGCGAAGTTGGTGAGCACGGGGAGTGCCGAATCGAGTGAGGCCAGGCTTCGCGGCGCGGCGCGCAGAACCGAGTCGAGCTCGCGGATGCCGGCCGCCAGCGCACCGGGGTCGGCGGCCAATGCGGCGGTCACGCGGTTGAAGTTGGCCACCACGCCGGCCAGCGCCTCCGGGTCCCTGCCCAGCTGCGCGGTCACGTCACCGCCCGAGGCGATGGCCCGGTGCAGGTCGCCGGGGTGCGATCCCTGCAGGGCGGCGGCCGCCCGGCGGGTGCTGCCGAGTGCTCCATCCAGCTCCTTGCTCGCCTGCCGCAACCCTTCGTAGCCGCGCGGCCCCCGCTTGCCGCCCAGGCCTTCCGAGAGCTCGGCGAAGATCGTCTGCATGGCCGCCCGCGCGGGAGTCGTGAGGACGCTCAGGACCTGGTCGGCCTGCACCGGCACGCTGGTACTGGCCAGCGGGATGGTCGATCCGGCCGGCAGCGGGGGAGCCCCGGAGGTCCCCGCCTTCACGTCGACGTAGAAGTTGCCCTCGAAGAGCAGGCGCGGCTTGATGGCCAGCGTTGCGTCCTGATGCATCTCGACCGGCTGGTCCAGGCGCATCGTCACGGTGGCGCTGCCAGCGCGCGCGGGCTGCACGCGCGTGACCTCCCCGATCCCGACGCCCGCCAGGCGAACCGAGCTCCCGGGCTTGAGCTGCGTGGCGCTCGAGAAATTGCCCCGGAGCTCGCGCGACCCGCCGAAAAGCGTCGGCCCGGCGAAAGCCAGATAGGTGATGACGACGACCAGAGCCACGGCGAGCAGACCCACACGGAGGTGGCGCCGGTCGACGGCCGCTGCTGTGCGGTCGCCGCTCATCGATGCTCCTTGAACACGGGCAGGACGCCGGCGCCGCGCGCGCGGTCGCGCACTCCGTCCGGCGTCGAGGTCTTCAGCGTTTCGCCATCCTGACGGCCCTTGGGGTTGTCCAGGATGACCGGCTTGCTGGGCGGGTTGAAGAGCGGGAAAGTCTCGTCGTAGGGCTCGTTGCCCGATTCGCATTCCCGCGCGTCCTCATGCGGCCGGTTGTTGATGGCGACGCCCGGCGAGGGCTTGGCGTTCTGTCCTGCCTCGCCCACCGCGCCCAGGTTGGTTATGCCGACGCTCGCCATGGCCGGCCCCTGCTCGAAGCCCAGGCCGCCGAAGCCGTCGCCGAAGCTCTGGCCCCAGATCGAGATGAGGTTGCAGTCGAGCTGTGCGGGAACGATCGCGTCCAGGGTGGTGCCCGCCGACTGCAGGGTCTCCAACAGCTTGCGGATCGCGCCGTCGGTTGCCGGATCGCGCCCGCGCCGGCCGAGGGCGGCCAGCGCGTCCTCCAGGCGCCCCGCGAACGGCGGGACGTCCCGCAGCGGGGCCACCCCGGCGTGGAGGGCGCCGTCGGCGTTGCGCAGGGCGGGCGGGAGCACGGCCGTTGCGGGACGCAGGTCGGTCACAAGGTCGCCCAGGGCATCAAGCGATGGCTGAAGGCGGCGCAGGGCCACCGCCGTGTTGCGCTCGGCTCCCGGCGCGACATCGATGGTCCGCCCAAGGGCATCCCGCACGGATTCGAGCGCGCCGAACGTGCGCGCGCCGCCTGCCGCGATTCCCGCCAGATCGTCCGAGGCCGGGGCCAGCTCCCTGGCGAATCTGTCGTAGTCCGCCACGAACGGGCCGAGGTGGGTGCGGTCTGACCCCAGGGTTCCCGCCACCTGCTCCAGCGGCCTGAGCAGGCCGGCGATCCCCGCGAGCCCTTCGTTCAGGGCAGCGCCCCGGCCCGCCAGGCCATCTCCGATCGAGGTCAAGGCCGACTGGGTGCTGCGGGCGGTCTGCTCGTCGAACACGTCGAGCAGGTCGGTCAGCTCCACGTTGGCCGAGGAGTTGGCCAGGGGCAGGGCTCCGCCGTCCGCCACCACGTCCTGGCTGCTGCCGGGCGTCAGGTCCACGAAGGTCGCGCCGAGGATCGATGCGGGCCGGACGCGCACGGTCGTGTTCTCGGGCAAGGGCTGGACGCGCGGTTCGAGCGAGAGCTCGACGCGCGCGTACGGGGGCGCACCCGATGCTCCGGGCAGCACGTCGACGCGTGCCACCTGGCCGACCCTGACCCCCGCGATCCTCACGTCGTTGGTGGGCGTCAGCCGGTCCGCGCCGGGCACGGCCACGCTGATCCTGTACGAGCCCTGGAAGGGCAGGCCCTGGTTGGCGGTGTACGAGATGTAGACCACGATTGCCAGGACCACCACCACGGCCAGGCCTATCACCGGGGTCCGGTGCGGGCTGCGGCGATGGCGGATTGGGCGTGTGGAGCTCATCGCAGCAGGAAGTCCAGGAGGGGGGCGGCGTTCTTCTGGTCGTGGTTCACTGCGCGCCGGGCCTCGCTCGGGCTGGTGGTCTTGGTCTTGGCGGGGAGCACGGCACCGGGCTTCTGCGGGCCCGCGCTGGGGGCGTTTGCCGGGATCGTGCCGTTGCCCGGGGCCGAGTAGGCGTGGGAGCAGCCGCGCTGCTTGAGGTCCAGGAGGCACTGGGGGTAAAGCCCGATGTAGATCGCGGCCATGTGCGACGTGCTGTCGTAGGCCGCCGACTGCGCGGCCAGCTGGTAGGTCAGCTTGAGCACGTTCTCGATGCCGCCGGTGCGGGCCAGGCTGTCCGAGAGCTGGGCGATCTGCCGCGGCACCGGCTTGGTGTCGCTGCCCAGGTCGCGCAAGCTCGCAATGGCGGGCCGGGCGTCCTCGATCGCCGGCTTGCCGACGGCCGCGGCGTCGCCGA
Source organism: Thermoleophilaceae bacterium (assembly GCA_034664165.1). GTDB lineage: Bacteria > Actinomycetota > Thermoleophilia > Solirubrobacterales > Thermoleophilaceae > JACCVG01. Next base: position 10,423 of record JAXDIE010000153.1, read on the forward strand.
GCCTCTGCAGGGCCGGGCGCCCTGGCCGGGCGAAAGCCGTGAGCGATTTCGTCACGTCCTTCAGGGCCGGCGCCGCATCGCGTAGGTCCCGCAGCATGGGCGTGCCACGGTGGCTGATCCGGCGCAGGGCGGCGAGGCCCGTCTCGGTGGCGTCCAGGAGTGGAGGCAGCTCCGCCACTGCGCGCCCCAGAGGCTCGGAGTGCCGGGCGGTCTCGTCGGTCACCGCGGCGCTACGGGCGATGAAGCTGCGCAGGTCGGCCCTTCGGCCGGCGAGGCGGGTGAGCACCTCGTCGGTCTGCCCGATCGCATTGGTCAGCTCCCGGTGCTGCCCCGCCAGAATTGCCAGCACGCGGCGCGACTTGGAAAGCGTGGGGTTGGCGCGACGCAGGATCTCATTCAGATCGGCACCCCGCGCTGCGGTGGCCAGGCCCAGCTCGTTGAGGATCAGGCGGATCCGCTGGTCCACAGGCAGCGCGAACACGTCGATCACGTCCTGGAGCGCGATTGGAACCGTCGTGTGCTCCACGGGGACCGTGGGCACGCCGTTCGGCCGGGGCGCGAGCTCGGCCCCGGCGCTCCCTGGGTCGCACTCCACGAAGTTCTCGCTGATGAATCCCTCGGGCAGGATCTGGCAGGTCGCGTCTGCGCGGAAGGGCTGTGGCCCGGACGTGATGCTCAGCGAGAGCCTGGCCTTGCGGTCAGGTGTCAGGTTTACGTCGTCGACCGTGCCGACGCGGGCACCTGCAACCTTGACGAGCTGGCCGGGGACGATTCCCTTGGCGGTGTCGAACACCACGTCCACGCGATAGCCGGGCCCCCGCCCCCCGGACAGCGCCAGGGTCAGGATCACGACCACGGCGGCCAGGACCGCTGCTGTCGCCGCCCACCTCACGGGTGGTTCACGCTGGCCGGGGTCGACTGGGACGGGTCGCAGAGCTTGGGATCGGGGACCCAGGGATTGGAGCCGTCCGGGGCGGGCGGCGCCCCCGACCCGGGGCACGGGGCGTCCAGGCCGGTGCGGGTCGCCAGGATGCCGGGCACCAGCGGGAACTTGTCCAGGAACGCGGCGGGTATCCCGGCCATGAGGGACTGCGGGTTCTCGACGAAGTTCAGGCGCCCGTAATGGCCGGCGTAGTTGTAGTTCGCGGCCAGGATCCCGGCCAGGCCGTTGGTGACGCCGAGCGTGAAGTCGGTGCCGTAGTAGCGCAGGGCCTGGAGGATCGGCTGGGAGCGCTCCACGGCGGGGGCCAGGGCATCGAGAGCCTTCACGGCGGGGCCGTCAAGCGTCTTGAGCCCGGCGAGTGAGTCATCGAGCCCGGGAAGCTGGCCCCGCAGGTCCGCCGCAACCGGGCCCGTACGCCTGAGCGCGGGGGTCAGCCGGCGCACCAGGGCGCGCAGCGGCCCGCCCGCGGGCGGGATCTCCTGCAGCGTGGGCCGCACCGCGGTGACGGCAGTGGACAGGCGTCCCAGGGTGTGTCGCGCCTGTCCCAGCACCCCGGGCGCACCCTGGAGCACGTCCGCCAACGGCTCCCGCTCGCTTGCGATGGCACCGAACGCATGCGAGGCGTTGACCACGACCTCCTCGAGATCGCGCCGGCGAGAGGCCAGTGCACGAGATGACTCAGCGGCCGTGGCCACGAACCCGGACAGGGCCTGCTTGTCGTGGGCCACCTCGCCGGCCAGGTTGCTCGCCTCGCGCAGGGCGGGGTCCAGCTTGGCGAGCATCGAGTTGAAATAGCGCGAGCCGGACCCGGCGAAGACGCCCGAGCTGTTGCGGATCAGCCCGCGCAGGTCATCGCGGGTGTGCGGGTCGAATGTGTTGAGCAGCGCATCGAGGTCGACGATCCCCGTGGTGTGCTCCACGTCGAGCACCGCGCCGTCGGGCAGCTCCGGCGCGCTTGCGCTCCCTGGAGTGAGCGTGACGAAGCGGTTGGCCACCCCCGCCTGGCCGACGGCGCGGATCGTGGCCCAGGTGCCCTGATGGAGCGGCCACGCCGAGCCGCCGATCTCCAGGGCCACGTTGGCGCGGCCGTCCTGGCTCAAGCTGATGTCCGAGATGGTGCCCACGCGCCGGCCGGCGATCTGGACCTCGCCGCCCACCACCAGCTGGCCTGCATTCTCGAAGCGGGCGTTGATCACGTGAGACCCGCCGAGTAGCCCGAGCGCAAGGAGCAGCGCCGCCGCGGCGATCAGTAGGGCTCCACCTGCCAACGCGCGGGACCGGGTCAGTGCGCTCACCCCCCGATCGGGAGCCGCGCCGAGCCGCCCCAGAAGACCTGGCTGGTGAGGATCCCGATGATGTGGATCCCGATCAGGTTGGCCACCATCGCCTGGGCGGTCGCGCGTCCCACCCCGACTGGGCCGCCCCGGACGCTGAAGCCGTAGTAACAGCCCACGAGCACCACGAACGTCCCCATCAGCATTCCCTTGGTGCCCGAGAAGATCCAGTCGGAGGGGCTTTGGAACTTCCAGAAGAGCTCGAGGTATCCGCCGGCCGACACCTGGCCCACCTGCAGCACCACCGCAACGAACGAGCCGGCGAACGAGACGACGATCGCGATCGCGTACAGGAACGGGAGGATCAGCCAGGTGGCCAGGATCCTGGTCGAGCAGAGGTAGGCCACCGAGTCCATCCCCATCACGTCGAGCGCGTCGATCTCCTCGGAGATGCGCATCGTGCCCAGCTCGGCCACGTATCCGGTGCTGACCTTGGCGGCCATCATGTAGGCGAACGAGTAGGGCACGATCTCGCGCAGGTCGGCGATCGCGGTGAACGCCCCTGCGGCTGCCGGCGCGCCCACCAGCCGGGCGCCGTAGGACCCCTCGATGCCCACCACCAGTCCGAGTGCCAGAACCAGGCCCAGCACCACCAGCGACGAACCGGTGACCAATATCCCGGCCTGTCGCAGCGCCTCGCCGAAGTAAACGCGGACCCCCTGGCCCAGCCCGCGCCCGATCCGCCACATGAAGCCGGCGGCATTCCCGAAGATCACGAGCCGCGGGTAGATCATCGCGGCTGGGACAGGATCGGGTTCGTGGCCAGAAGGAGCTGCGTGAACACGTAGTCGATGACCCCGATCGCCAGGAACGCGATCACGACCGACCGGTTGACCGCCCGCCCGACACCCTCCGCGCCGCCTGACACGTTGATGCCCATGTAGCAGCAGACCACCGCGATCACCGTGCCGTAGATCCCGCTCTTGAGGAACGACGCCCCCAGCTCGAGCGGGGTGGCGTTGGCGAAGAAGGTGGCCAGGAACGGGCCGACCGCCGAGTGGTTCTGGACAACCACGACCAGGGCGCCGAGCATCCCGCTGACCAGCGCGAAGATGTCGAACAGCACGGAGAGGATGACGAGCGCGAAGAGGCGCGGGGCCACGAGGCTCTTGATGGGATCGACGCCCAAAACCCTCAGGGCGTCGGTCTCGCCGCGCACCTCGCGTGCGCCCAGGTCGGCGCAGATAGCGGTGCCGGCCACGCCGGCCATGACGATGGCCGTCACGAGGGGCGCGAACTCGCGCACCACGATGAGCTCGTACGCCGCCCCCATGCGGTCGAGCGCGCCGAACAGCCCGAGAAATCCGGATGCCTGGATCCCCGCGGGCCCGAAGGACAGGGCGAACGAGGTGACGATCAGCGGAAACCAGCTGGCGCGGACCGCGAAGGAGAACTGGGTGGCGAACTCGGCGCCGTAGGTGAACGGCGGGCGCAGGCCGCGCGCCAGCGCGCTGCCGCCGAGCTGGGCCATCGCCCCGGCCTCCTGGAGGAACGCGGGCCATTCCCACCGCGCCGGCCTGCCCTCTGCCTCGACCGCCTTGGTCACCACAAGAATCCCCCGCCTAGCACCCCCACCGAGCGTCGCGACCGTATCACCGCGTCTATTCCGCGGCGCTGGTCTCGAGCGTGCGTGCCCGCTCGGTGTAGTCCGACCACACCGGGGTCCGCAGGGTTTCGATCCAGCGCCGGCGCGTGAAGGGCCAGAGGACTGGGAAGGCAGCGTCGCCGAGGTACCAGCTGCTGCAGCCGCTGGACCAGACCGTGCCGTTCATCCCGCCGGCCACTTCGTCCAGCCAGCGTCCGCACGCCTCCTCCCTGGGTGCCAGCGAGACCAGGCCCAGCTCCTCCATCCGTCGGATCGTCTGCATCACGTAGTCTGACTGCAGCTCGATGCTGGAGTGGATCGAGATGTGGACCAACGGGCTGTGCGGCCCCATGATCATGAACATGTTGGGGAAGCCGGCAACACCGATCGTGCGGTAGTTCGACGGCCCGTGCGCCCACGCGTCGTCGAGCACGAGCCCGTCCTCGCCCACCACGCGCATCGGCCGCATGAAGTCGTGGGCCTGGAAGCCGGTGGCCAGCGCCAGCACGTCGAGCTCATGAACGCGGCCGTCGGCGGTGACGACTCCCTCGGGGCAGATCCGCTCGATGGGCTCGGTCACGAGCTCCGTGCGCGGCTTCTGGATCGCCCTGTAGAAGATCGTGGAGACGATTGGGCGCTTGCAAAGGGGCTGATCGGAGGGGGTCAGCTTGCGGCGCAGCGCGGGGTCCTTGACCGAGCGCTCGAGGTTCTGGCGTGCGAGCCAGCCGAGGAGCCGACGCTGTGGCCCGTCCTTGCGGGCCGCCTCGCCGAGCAGGGCGTCCGAGGCGGCCTGGGTCAGGCGGGCCAACATGTCGGAGAGGCGCTCGGAGCGGGCCATGCCGCTGGTGACGAAGCCGGGCAGGCGCATGTTGTGCATGGGGAAGATCCACTGCGGAGTCCGCTGGAACATCGTGAGGTGGCGGACCTTGCCGGCCAGCTCGCTGACGATCTGGACCCCGGTCGAGCCGTTACCGATCACGCCGATCCTGGCGCCCGTGAGCTCGACGTCGTGATCCCAGCGGGCCGAGTGGAAGCACTCGCCCTCGAACGTCTCCAGGCCCGGGATGTCGGGCATCCGGGGGTTGTGCAGGAAGCCGGTGGCCTGGACCACCACCTCAAAGCGCTCCTTGTCACCGTCACCGGTCACGAGAGTCCATGCATCGTCCTCCCAGCGTGCCTCTGCGACCCGGGCGTTGAAGCGGGTGTGCTCACGCAGGCCGTGTCGGTCGAAGACCTCCACGATCGACTGCTGGGTCTGGGCCCCGGTGGCGAAGATGTGGGTCCACCCGACGGCGCGGTCGGTGGAGTAGGTGTAGATCGGGCCCGGGACGTCGATCCTGAGACCGGGGTAGTGGTTCTCACGCCAGGTCCCGCCGACCTCGCCGCCCTTCTCGAAGATCGTGAACGGGACACCCGCCGCTTTGAGCCGGATGCCCATCCCGATGCCGCCGATTCCGGCGCCCACCACGGCGACGCGCCTCGTCATGACCGCCCACCCGCCGCGGCCACGGGCTCCTGTGCGGCCACCTCAGCCGGGATCGTCTCGAACGCTTCGATCGGAAACCGCCGCAGCCGGCGCTGGAGCGAGAGCATCGACCACGGCCAGGCCGAGGCGTTGAAGCCGTGGGCATCCAGGTAGTAGCTGCTGCAACCGCCTGCGTTCCATACCGATCCCTCGAGCGCGCGGCGTACCTCCTCGTTGTACTCCGCCTGTATCTCGGGGCGAATGTCCATCGCGGCCAGGTTGCGCTCGCGGGCCTGCGTCATCCCGCTGACCATGTACGAGAGCTGTGCGTCAAGCATCGCGAACGCGGAGGCCGTGCCGACGTTGGGGCCGAAAAGCATGAAGGCATTTGGGAACCCGGCGATGCTGGTGCCGAGGAAGGCCCGGGGGCTTCCGTCCCAGACCTCGGCCAGCGAGCGCCCGTCGCGGCCGTGCACGCGGTCGGCGATCGGCAGGTCGTGCACGTGGAAGCCGGTGCCGAAGATAATGGTGTCGACCTGGTGCTCGGTTCCCTCGGCGTCTACCACCGAGCGCTCCCGGATCTCGCGGACGGCGTGGGGCACGACCTTCACGTTGGGCTTGGCAACTGCGGGATAGAAGGCGTTGCTGACCATCACGCGCTTGCAGCCGAGCGTGTAGGCGGGGGTCAGATCGCTCCGCAGCTGGGGGTCCGCGATGGCACGCCGGATGTTCCAGCGGCCGATGGTCTCGAAGCGCTTTGAGATCCACGGTTGGTGCGCGGCCTGGATGACCAGTTCGATCCCGGCCCAGATGGCGGCCCGGACGGCACGCTGCAGTCCGGGAGTCCGCGCCAGCAGGCCCTGCTCGAGGCGCGAGAGCCTCCAGTCGAGCTTCGGCATCACCCACCCGGGGGTTCGCTGGAAGATCGTCATCTGCCCCACCGCGGGCTGGATCTCGGGCACGAACTGGGCGGCCGATGCACCCGTCCCGATCACGGCCACGCGCTCGCCGGCCAGGTCGTGGTCGTGATCCCAGCGGGCGGAGTGGAACGCGGTTCCCTGGAAGCGCTCCAGACCGGCCACATCCGGCAGGACGGGCTCGTGGAGAGGGCCGACCGCGATCACGAGGTACGCGGCCCGGTAGGGCCCGCGGGTCGTGTCCAGATGCCAGGCGCTGTCCGCGGCCGACCAGCCGGCGTCGAGCACCTCGGTGCCGAAGTGGGTGATCGCGGGGATTCCGTAATCGTCTGCGACCGTCGTCACGTACTCCTGGATCTCGGCTTGCTCGGCGAACACCCGGGTCCAGCCCGCATTGGGTGCGAAGGAGAACGAGTAAAGCGTCGAGGGGATGTCGCAGGCACACCCCGGGTAGGTGTTGTCGCGCCACGTGCCGCCCACCTGGTCGGCTTTCTCGAGGAGGAGGACCTCGAAGCCCTGCTCGCGCAGCTTCACAGCGGTCCCGATGCCCGAAATGCCTGCCCCGATGACGATTACTTCAGCGGTCTCCATGCCTTGTAAGTGAATGTTTACATCATGTAGGCTGATTCTGCAATGCCCGGCGACTCACCAACGGTCCGCCTTGCCGCGCCCGAACGCCGCAAGCTGATCCTCGAGGCTGCCCGGCGGGTGTTCATCCAGTCCGGGCTGGGTGGCTCCCGGGTGCGCGAGATCAGCGCCGAGGCGGGAATCAACGAGGCTCTGCTCTACCGCCACTTCAGCTCCAAGGAGGAGATGTTCGAGGCCGCGATCGCGGAGCCGCTGGAGGAAGGGGTCAAGCAGCTGATCAAGCTGGCCGCCGACGCCGAGATGTACGTGGGCACCGGCGAGCCCCACCGGGACTGGATCGCGGGAATCGTGACCACACTCCTCGAGGTGATGGTCGACCTCGCGCCGCTGTTCGGGGTGGTCCTGTTCGCCGACCCCGAGCGGGGGATGGCCTTTTACAACGGCCACATGGTGCCGGCCATGGACGCCATGACCGACGCGATCAACGCGACCGACGAGCTCTGGGAGCACTCGGACTTCGACGCACGGCTCATCACCGTGAGCGTGTTGGGCACCTGTCTGGTGCTGGCCCTGGATCACCGCTTCGGCGGCTCACTGCTTCAGGATCGCGACGTGACGATGAAGGCCTTCACCGACAATCTCTTCGACGGCTTGGCTCCGCGGGGGCTGTAGCTCAGTCGGTTCGGCGCCAGTACCCCGGGCCCTGCCCCGGCGACCCCAGCGACCGATATGTGGCATCTACGAGCGACTGGCCGCGCTCGTTCAGTCCCGTCCCGACCCCGTGGCGGTTCATGACGTACGCGAAGGACACGCGGTAGGACGGGTCCGCGAAGCCCAGCTGGCCGCCCGCGCCCGGCGTTCCAAATGCGTCCTCGCCGATGATCACACCGCTGCCGCGCCGGTTGGTCGGCCACGACTTGGCGAACCCCAGCGTGTAGGACGTCGGCCCGCCCAGCACGGCATCGAGGTCCGTCGCTGCCTGTGCGACCCGCATCCGCGAGATCGCCGCCTGGCTGACCAGCCGCACCCCGCGATGCTCGCCGCCGAGCGCCAGCGGCGCGTAAAGACCGGCCAGCCCGCGAGCGGACGCACAGATCCCCGCAGCCGGCAGCTCACCCGCGTGCGAGAACCGCGTGTCGATGTGGTCGGTGTACTGGCCCATGTTGGTCAGGAACGCGAACGCTGCGGATCTCGGATCGAGGAACGTGTGCACGAACGGCGGCGGCAGGCCCTGGCCGGGGGCGTGCTTCTCGCTCTGGCGGATGGCGTTCCTCGCGATCGCCCGGCGCAGCGCCGGGACCCGCAGGATCGCCGTGATGACCTTGTGCCCGCGCGAGGTCGGGTCGCTGAGCGCTCGCCACACGGCCGGCGACATCCCGATCTCCTTCGGGATGTCGAACATCACCGTCCGCGACATGCGTGACTCGAGCTCCTCGGGCAGTCCGAGCCAGACGTCGACGTCGCCGAGGGGCCCGGTCACCTCCTCGCGCAGGAACATCCCGGGGGTCTTGCCGGTGATACGCCGGACCAGCTCGCCGATGATCCAGCCGCCGGTCAGGCCGTGGTAGCCGATGCGCGTCCCAGGGTCCCAGAAGGGCTTGGTCTCCGCGGTCAGACGGACCATTAGGTCGAAGTCGGCGATCCGGCCCGGCGGGATCGGGGCGTCGACGTGGGCGACGCCGGACTGGTGGCTGAGGACCTGGCGGATCTTGATCTGGCTCTTGCCGTGCTGCGCGAACTCCGGCCAGTAGTGCGCGACGGGCTTGTCGACGTCCAGCTGGCCGCGGTCGATGAGGATGTGCGCACACAGCGCGATCACGCCCTTGGAGCAGGACATGATCACGTTCATCGTGTCCGCTTCCCACGGCTGCTGCGTGCGGTCGTCGGCGATGCCGCCCCATAGGTCGACGACCGGCTCCCCGTCGACGATGACGCAGACTGCCGCGCCGAGCTCGCGGCGCTCGGCGAAGTTGCGTGCGAATTCCGCGCGAACCTCGTCGAACCGGGGATCGCAGGTGCCCAGGACGGTCGGGCGGTCGGTCACAGTGCCGGTTATCCGGGCGTCGTTCGACAGCTGCACGGCGTGCGCTAGTTGCCCGTCAGCGTGCCCGGCTCGGGCGTGCCCATCACGACCGGGAACTCGCTCGTGGGCGGGTTCGGGTCGGCGATCTCCAGCGCGGCGCGGACGATCCGCCGCTGCTGGGCGAGGTGGGCGCCGGCATAACCCTCGCCCGGGCTGGCACGCAGCGGGCGGCCCACGTACTGGTACTCGACGCCGTCGGGCAGCAGGGTGCGCAACCGCGGCCACATGACCTTGCGGGCCCCCATGTTCTGCGGCTCCTCCTGGGCCCACACGACCTGGCGCAGGTTCGGGAAGCTCTCGAGCAGCGACCTCAGCTCGTTCTTGGCGAACGGGTAGAGCAGCTCCACGCGACCGATGGCGATGTGCCGCCGCGCTGCGCGGGCCTCGTGGTAGGCCAGGTCGTAGAAGAGCCGGCCTGAGCACAGGACCAGGCGGGTCACGTCTTCGCGGCTGCCCGGCAGGGTCGGGTCATCCAGGACCGGCTGGAACTGCCCCTCCGCCAGGTCGACCAGCCGTGAGGTTGCCAGCGGCAGGCGCAGCAGGCCCTTGGGTGTGAGCACCACCAGCGGGCGGCGCTTGTCGACCATGGCCTGGCGCCTGAGCAGGTGGAAGTACTGCGCGGGAGTGGTGCAGTTCGCGATCCGGATGTTGCCCTCGGAGGAGAGCGAGAGGAAGCGCTCGAGGCGCGCGCTCGAGTGCTCGGGGCCGGCGCCCTCGTAGCCGTGGGGGAGCAGCATCGTCAGCCGGGAGTCGATTCCCCACTTGGACTGGCCGGAGACGATGAACTGGTCCACGATCACCTGGGCCGAGTTCACGAAGTCGCCGAACTGGGCCTCCCAGATGACCAGCGCCTCCGGTGCGTGCGCCGCGTAGCCGTACTCGAAGCCCAGGCACGCGACCTCCGACAGCGGGGAGTTGTGCAGCTCGAGCGGCACTGTCGCCTTGCGCAGGTTCTGAATGGGCGTGTGCGCGTCGCCGGTCTTCTCGTCGTGCAGCACCAGGTGGCGTTGGCTGAAGGTGCCGCGTTCGGTGTCCTGGCCGGTGAAGCGAATCGGTATGCCCTGCTCGAGGAGTGACCCGAGCGCCAGGGCCTCGGCGTGTGCCCACTCGATCGGGCCATCCTCTTCCAGGGCGGTGATGCGTTTCTCCAGTTGCGGCTTGAGCTTGCGGTGGATCGTGAACCCCTCCGGGACCCTCACGAGGCCGCGATTGAGCGCCTTGAGGGTCTCGGCCGGGACCGCCGTGCGCGGCTCGCGGCTCTGCGTGCGGTCCAGCTCGTGCTCGCCGGTGTCCTGGTCGTCGTGATGGTCGGCGATCTGCTCCTTGAGCTCCGAGTGGGCCATCTGGATCGCCTTGTAGGCGTCGTCGTAGATCTTGTCGGCCTCTTCAGGGGTGAGCACGCCCTGCTCGATCAGCTTGTCGGCGTAGAGCTTGCGCACCGTCGGGTGCTTCTTGATCAGGTCATACATGTGCGGCTGGGTGTACGCCGGCTCGTCCTGCTCGTTGTGGCCCAGGCGGCGGTAGCCGATCAGGTCGATCAGGGCGTCGCGGCGGAAGCGCTCTCGGTAGGCGAAGGCGAGCCAGGCCGCGGAGATGCAGGCCTCCACGTCGTCGGCGTTGACGTGGATGATCGGCACGTCGAAGCCCTTGGCGGGGTCCGAGGCGTAACGGGTGGAGCGCGAGTCGTGCGGATCGGTGGTGAAGCCCACCTGGTTGTTGGTGATCACATGCACTGTGCCGCCCGTCGAGTAGCCGTCGAGCGACTGGAGGTTCAGCGTCTCCGACACCACGCCCTGGCCCGGGAAGGCGGCATCGCCGTGGATCAGGACCGGGAGAACGATGCTGGGGTCATGCACCGGCTCGCGGCCCTTGCGGCTGGTCTGGTCGGCGCGGGCGCGGCCCTCGACGACCGGGTTCACGTACTCGAGGTGGCTGGGGTTGGCGGCCAGGCGGATCGTGATGCCCTTGCCCGCAGTGGTGCGGTAGGTGCCCATGGCGCCCAGGTGGTACTTGACGTCGCCGGTGCCGCCCGAGGGAAGCGCCGTGTCGCCCAGGGCTTCCAGGTTCTTCTCGACCTCGAACTCGACCAGCAGCGACTCGTAACGCTTGCCGACCGTGTGGGCCAGCACGTTGAGCCGGCCGCGGTGAGCCATTCCGAGCACGACCTCGCGGGCGCCTTCGGCGGAGGCCAGCTCGATGGTCTCGTCGAGCATCGGCAGCAGCATGTCCAGGCCCTCCACAGAGAAGGACTTCTTTCCGAGGAAGGCCTTGTGGAAGTAGGTCTCCAGGGCCTCGACCTGCGACAGGCGCTCCAGCAGGGCGCGCTTGCGGCCGGGATCCAGAGCCGGGCGGAACGCTCCGGACTCGATGGCCTGGCGCAGCCAGATCCGGTGCTCGTGCTCGGAGATGTGCTCGATCTCGTAGGCGATCGTGCCGCAGTAGGTCTCCTGCAGGCGGGGCAGAGCGTCGGCGAAGGTCTTGCCGGGCACCGCGATGCGCAGCACGGATGCGGGGATCTGCTCCATCTGGGCCTGGGTGAGGTTGACCGTGGCAGGGTCCAGCGCGGGGTCGCCGGGAGGCTCGTGGCCCAGGGGGTCGAGCCTGGCCGCCAGGTGGCCATGCATGCGGTGTGCCTTGACCACCGAGGTGGCGGCCTGCACCGCCTGCAGCAGGCCCTCGTCGACGGTGCCGGGGGTGATCTCCGGGATCACCGCGGCCGGCGCGGGCTCGTCGGCGGTCATGGCGGTGGGGCCGCTGGCCGCGGCGGAGCCGTCGAGGCCGCCGAGCGCGACACCAAGTGCGCCGAAGATCTCCTCGTAGAAGCCGTTATCGCCCTGGAGCAGCTGGTCGATTGCCCTCAGGAACGAGCCTGACTCCGCCCCCTGGATGACCCTGTGGTCATAGGTCGAGGTCATGGTCATGACCTTGGCCACGCCGAGGTCGGCGAGTGCCGCCGGAGAGACCTCCGCCAGGCCCGGGGGGAAGGCGATCGAACCGGTGGCGATGATCGTTCCCTGGCCGGGCATCAGCCTGGGGACGGAGGCAACGGTGCCCAGGCCGCCTGGATTGGTCAGCGTGATGTTGGCCCCGGCGTAGGCCTCGGGCGACAGCTTGTTGTCGCGCGCGCCGAACACCTTCTCGTCGTACTCGGCGACGAACTGGTTGAAGTCCATCAAGTGCGCGTTCCTGATCACCGGGACGAGCAACGTCCGCGTTCCGTCCTTGCGCTCGGCGTCGACCGCCAGGCCAAGGCTCACGCCACCCGGGTCGATGCGCTGGGGCTTGCCGTCGGTCTCGGTGTAGGCGTGAGCCATCACCGGCCAGTCCTTGGCCGCCTGCACGATCGCCCACGCGATCAGGTGTGTGAAGGAGAGCTTCTTCCCCGAGTCCTTCAGGGAGCGCCTGCGAGCGTCGAGCGCGGTGACGGGGACGGTGCGGAAGCTGGTTGCGGTCGGGATCGACCGGCTCTCGTTCATGAACCGGGCAAGCGTGGCCGCCGGCCCGCGGATCGGGAGGAGCTGGGACTCGCCCGACGCCGGCGCAGCCGCCGGGGCCGATGCACCGTTGCCATCGATGGCGGCCTGGACGTCGGCCTTGATGACCTTGCCACCGCGGCCTGAGCCGGCCAGGCTCGACACATCGATACCGTGCGCGCCGGCCATGCGGCCGGCGACCGGAGTGGCATTCCCGTTGCCGTCGGTTGCCGCCGGTGCCTCGGGGGTTGCCGTGGCTTCGGCGGAGCCGTTGTCCGCGGCCGGGCTCGGCGCAGGCGCACCGGCGGCGCCCACCGCTATCCGGCAGAGCACCGTGCCGACCGGCACTGTCTCGTCCGCGGCCACCAGGATCTCGGCCAGCGTGCCGGCTGCAGGCGAGGGCACCTCGGTGTCGACCTTGTCGGTCGAGACCTCGACGATTCCCTCCTCCAGCTCGACGGGATCCCCGACCTGCTTGAGCCACTCGAGCACAGTGCCCTCGGTGACCGACTCGCCCATCTCGGGGAAGGGGAGGTCCACGATCTCGGCCGTGTTCTCGTCCGAGACCGGCTTTTCGACGGAGCCGCCGGGCTCGGGCATGTGGAGCGCCTCGGTGGCGGCTGCCTCGCTCTGGGTCGCGCCTCCTTCATCGGAGACGCTGCCGTCCTGCTCGCCACCGGCGGGTGCGGAGCCGTTGCCGGAGGAGCCGGTGGCGCCGACCTCGATCTCGGCCAAGGGCGTTCCCACCGGGACGGTCTCGTCGGGGCCCACGAGGATCTTGGTGAGCACTCCGCTGGCCGGGGAGGGGACCTCGGTGTCGACCTTGTCGGTTGAGACCTCGACCAGACCCTCTTCGGCCTCGACCTGGTCACCCTCCTGCTTGAGCCAGTCTAGGACCGTTCCCTCGGTGACCGACTCGCCCATTTCGGGCATCAGAAGCTGAACGGTGGTCCGAGTGGACACTATGTCTCGGATACTAGTACGCGCGCGATCCCGGCGGCGAGGGGTGCAAGAGAGCCTGCGGCGGCGCCCCGCGGCGGCCTTCTGGGAAGCTTCGCGCGATGGCCACGAACACGCGAAAGCTGAAGCATTGGGGTTGGGGCTATGAGGACCAGCAGCCCCCGCAGGAACAGGTCGAGCAGATGGCGGCGGCCTCACGTGAGCACCTGGGCTTTGGCCCGCAGGACGTGGAGTCGCCTGTGCCGATCGAGGCCGTCGAGCTGCCCGCACCCCGCGTGCAGCCACCGGCCGGCCTGGCGGAGATATGCACCACCGACACCTACGACCGCGCTCTCCATTCCTACGGCCGCGCCTATCGCGACATCGTGCGCGCGTTCCGTGGCCGTTTCGACAACCCACCCGACGTGGTGGCGCGCCCGCGGGACGAGCAGGAGGTGGAGCGCGTTCTTGAGTGGTGCGACGCGGCCCGTATCGCGGTGATCCCGTTCGGGGGCGGGACCAGTGTGGTGGGCGGCGTCGAGGCGCGCGTCGGCTCGGGCTACGAGGGGTCGGTCTCACTCGATCTGAAGGCCCTGGACCGGGTGCTCGAGATCGACAGGGAGTCGCGCGCCGCGCGAATTCAGGCCGGCGCCACCGGGCCCGTGCTCGAGGCCCAGTTGAAGGAGCACGACCTGACGCTGCGCCATTTCCCGCAGTCCTTCGAATACTCGACCCTCGGGGGCTGGATAGTCACCCGCGCCGGCGGCCATTTCGCGACGATGCTGACCCACATCGACGACCTCACCGAGTCCATCAGGGCGATCACGCCGTCGGGGGTTTGGGAGAGCCGGCGTCTGCCGGGCTCGGGTGCCGGCCCGAGCCCCGATCGCATGCTTCTGGGATCCGAGGGGACGCTGGGCGTGGTCACCGAGGCGTGGATGCGCCTTCAGGACCGCCCGACCCACAGGGCCGGCGCCAGCGTGACCTTCCCGGACTTCGCCGGCGGTGCCGCGGCCGTCCGCCAGATCTCCCAGTCGGGCCTCTGGCCTGCCAACTGCCGCCTGCTGGACGAGGGCGAGGCCGCCTTGAACGGAGCGGCGAGCGGCGGGGCGCTGCTGGTGCTGGGCTTCGAGTCCGCCGACCATCCCGTTGGCCCCTGGATGGATCGCGCCCTCGAGTGCTGCGCCGACCATGGAGGCGTCGCCAGGATGGCCGAGGGACAGGGTGAGGACGGCGCCGGCGCGTGGCGCAGCGCGTTCCTGCAGATGCCCTACCTGCGCGACTCGCTGATCGCGGCCGGCATCCTGGCCGACACTTTCGAGACCGCGATCACCTGGGACCGGCTCGAGGGGTTCGTCGGCGAGGTTCGCGAGCGCGCCCGGGCGGCGCTGCACGAGCAGTGCGGAGCGGGCTCGGTCACATGCCGCTTCACCCACGTCTACCCGGACGGAGCCGCTCCGTACTTCACGTTGATGGCGCCGGCCCAGCGCGGCGGCGAGCTCGACCAGTGGGATGCGGTCAAGACGGCGGCATCGGATGCCGTGATCGCCGCCGGTGGAACCATCACCCATCACCACGCGGTGGGTCGCGATCACCGTCCCTGGTACGACCAGCAGCGCCCGGAGCCGTTCGCTGCAGCGCTGCGGGCTGCCAAGCACGCGGTCGACCCGCGGGGAATCCTCAACCCGGGAGTGCTCATCGATCCGGCTCGGAGCGATTGATGGAACGCAAGCGCGAGCTGGCGCGTGCCGACAAGATCCTGCCCGGCGTATGGCGGCTCCGGCTGCCAATCACGCCCTGGCCGGGCGTGCCCCACGTGAATGCGTACGCCGTCGCCTCCGGCAGCGGGGTGGTGCTGATCGACACCGGCCTGGCCGAGCCGGGCGGCCTCGGCCAGCTCGAGCGCGGCCTGGCGCTGGCCGGATTGAAGCTCGAGCACATCCGGCTACTGGTCTGCACCCACGCGCACTCCGACCACTACGGGCTGGCCGGCCCGATCGTGGATGCCGCCGGCTGCGAGCTGTGGATGCATCCACGCCACGAGCACATGCTCCGCGGCGCCGAGGATCCCGAGGCATCACTGGACCGTCGGATCGAGGTGGCCCGCCAGAGCGGCGTGCCCCTTGATGCCCTCAAGGCCTACCACGAGGCCCGCAAGGGCCAGCCGAGCGGCATCGCTCGTGTGGTCAAGCCGGATCGCGACCTCCTTCCAGGCGTGGAGGTCGTGACCGACCTCGGGACCTTCCAGGTCCACGAGACGCCCGGGCACGCGCCCTCCCATGTGGTGCTCCACGAGCCAGACAGCGGCCTGATGTTCTCCGGCGACCATCTGCTGGGCAGGGTCTCGCTCTACTACGACTACGGCTATACCCCCGATCCCGCGGGCGAGTTCCTGTCGAGTCTTGACACGGTGGAGAAGCTCGACACGAGCCTGTGCCTGTCGGGGCACGGCCGGCCGTTCCGCGACGTCCAGGCGCACATCGACGCAAATCGCGAGGCGGTGTCGGAGCGCCTCGGCCGGGTCCGCGACGCCCTGTCGGCGGAGACCCCGCAGACGCCGTTCGAGCTGGTTCCGGCCGTGATGGGTGTCGCGCCCGGAGATCTGAACCCGATGCTTGCCACCTGGGGGCTTTCGGAGGCGCTCGTCTACCTCAACCACCTGGAGATCCAGGGCCAGGCCGCGCGCGTCGAGGGCTCCGACCCCGAGCTTTGGAAAGCCGCGTAGGGGTAGGGTGTCCGCATGGAACGAATGAGCCCTCTCGACGCGTCCTTCCTCCATATCGAGGATGCCCGCAACCACATGCACATCGGCTCGGTGGCCATCTTCGAGGGGCCTCCGCCGACCTACGGCGAGTTCGAGGCCATGCTCAGCGCCAAGTTGCCGCTGGTCCCGCGCTATCGCCAGGTGGTCAGGTTCACGCCGTACGGCCTGGGCCGCCCCGTCTGGGCGGACGATCCCGGGTTCAACCTGGGCTACCACGTGCGCCACACCGCGCTGGCGCCGCCCGGCGGGGAGGACGCACTCCGCGAGCTGACGGGGCGGATCATGTCCCAGCAGCTCGATCGCTCAAAGCCACTCTGGGAGCTGTGGATCGCAGAAGGCTTGGACAAGAACCGCTGGGCGCTCATCTCGAAGGTCCACCACTGCATGGTCGACGGGGTATCGGGCAGCGACCTGCTGGCCGTGATCCTCGATTCCGAGCGCGAGCCCGTCGAGCGGCCGGTCGAGGACCGCTGGCTGCCCGCCCCGCGCCCCTCTCGCGCCCAGCTTGTGGCCCAGGCCCTGACCGAGCGCGCCCTGAGCCCCTACGAGTACCTGCGCGGCGCGCGCTCCCTGACCCGAGCGCCGCGGATGGCCCTCGAGCAGGTGGGCGGCATCGTCTCCGGCCTGGGCTCGATGGCCGGGATCATCCGGCCGAACACCCCCTCTTCATTGAACGGGCCGATCGGCTCCCACAGGACCTGGGACTACGCACGCGGGCGCCTGTCCGACGTCAAGGTCGTGCGCGAGGCGTTCGGCGGAACGGTCAACGACGTGGTGCTGGCGGTCATAACCCGCGGCTTCCGCGACCTGTTGCTGTCGCGCGGCGAGTCCGTCAAGGGCCGCGACGTCCGGACCATGGTTCCCGTTTCGGTCCGCTCCGACGATGAGCGCGGCAGCCTCAACAACAAGGTCTCGGCCATGTTCGCGACGCTCCCCGTGGGAGTCGAGGACCCGGTCGACCGGCTCAACTCGATCCGGACCCAGATGGAGGGCCTCAAGGAGTCCAAGCAGGCCGTTGCGGGGAGCGTGCTGACCTCAATGTCCGGGTTTGCACCGCCGCTGCTGCTGGCCCTGGGCGCCCGCGCCGCCGGCCGGATTACCCCGCACAACCTCCAGACCGTGACCACCAACGTGCCGGGCCCGCAGTTCCCGCTCTACGCGGTCGGCCGCCGGATGCTGGAGGCCATGCCCTACGTCCCGTTGATGTATCCCATCCGGATCGGGGTAGCCATCTTCTCGTATGACGGGAACCTGTCCTTCGGCGTCACCGGCGACTACGACGAGGCCTCCGACATCGACGTGCTCTGCGAGGGCATCGTCGACGGCATGGACGAGCTCGTGGCCCTGGCCGGAGCGAGCGGCGCGACGCGCCGGCTGCGGAGGACCAAGGCTCCGGCCACCCCCGATCCAACCCAAGCCGAAACGGAGACAACCTGATGCTTTTCGGACCCGAACATGTCGAGCGCTACCAGGCCACCGGAGGTGCCGAGGGGCACGATTGGGAGCAGGGCAGCACCGTCCTCCTGCTCACCACCACCGGCCGCAAGTCGGGCGAGAAGCGCATCATGCCGCTGATCTACCGGGACCATGGCGACGACTACCTGGTTGTCGCGTCCAAGGGCGGGGCACCTGAGCATCCCGCCTGGTACCTGAACCTCGTCGACGACCCGTCGGTGGAGGTCCAGATCAAGGACGACGTCTTCCAGGCCACCGCGCGCACCGCGACCGCCGAGGAGCGGCCCGAGATGTGGAAGAAGATGGCCGAGATGTGGCCGGCCTACGACGACTACCAGGCCAAAACCGACAGGGAGATCCCGGTCGTGGTGCTCAGCCGTGCATGAATGACTTTCATGTAGCTGGGTAGGGCTTCAGTACCCCCAGGAACACGAAAGGACCTGATAGCCCATGGCCAACACATTGGCCGATCGGCGCGAGGCCGCCCAGAAGGGTGCCGCTACGCGCAAACGCAACGCAGTCAAGAGCAAGTCGCAGACCCGCGGCAAGAAGGCGGCCGCCAGCCGCCAGACCAACAACGCCGCCAAGAGCCTGCGCAAGGCCAGGAAGTCCGCTTCCTCGGGCGCCGGCGACTTCGCCACCGCGGCCAAGTCCGTGGGCGAGGCTGCCGTCGAGGCCGGCAAGTCGGTCTTGACCCGCGTCACGCGCTAGACGCACCATCTGTGAAACCCGGCGGCGCCGCGGGCAGCGGCGCCGCTGCGGGAGGCCCCCTCGGCTGTAGGCTGCGCGCATGTCAGACCTTCTGGTGCGCCGCGACGATCTCAGTCAGATGAAGTCACAGCCCAGCTCGCAGGAGTCCGGCGAGTTGGCACCCGGTGAGGTGCGCTTCGCAGTGGAGCGCTTCGGCATCACGGCCAACAACCTGACCTACGCGGTCTTCGGCGAGGAGTTCGGTTACTGGCGTTTCTTCCCCGCGCCCGAGGGCTGGGGCCGGGTGCCCGTATGGGGTTTCGGTCGCGTCGTCGAGTCGACCGTGCCCGAGCTTGTCGAGGGCAGCCGCTTCTACGGCTACTGGCCGATGTCGACCCACACGGTCATGCAGCCGGCCGTGGTTCCGGGCATCGGGTTTGCCGAGTCGGCCGCCCACCGGGCCGATCTCCCTCCCTTCTACAACGTCTACCTGGGTGCCGACGGCAATCCCGCCTTCAACCCGGAGTTCGACGGCTTCAACGCGGTGCTTCGCCCGCTCTTCGCCACGGGCTGGCTCATCGCCGAGCAGCTCGAGGCCGCCGAATGGCATGGCGCGGGCGCTGTGGTGCTGGCCAGCGCGTCGAGCAAGACGGCCTACTCGGCTGCCTTCGAGATTTCACGGCGGGAGGGCGGCCCGCGGGTCATCGGCCTGACCTCGCCGGGCAACCGGGACTTCACCGAGGCGCTCGGCTTCTACGACCAGGTGCTCACCTACGACGAGGCAGGCTCCCTGCCGACCGACGAGGGCCTGGTTCTGGTGGACATGGCCGGCGATCCGAACATCCGCGCGGCGGTTCACGGCCACGCCGGCGACGCACTCAAGGCCTCGATCACGGTCGGCGCGTCCCACTGGGACAACGCGAGCCTCGAGTCCGGCGAGATGCCCGGCCCCGTGCCCGCGTTCTTCTTCGCCCCCACGGTGATCGAGGAACTGGCCGCCAGGATGGGCGGCGAGGTGATGCAGGACAAGCTGGCCGCCGCCTCGGTGGACTTCATCCAGGCGATAGCGCCGAGCCTCGAGATCGAGGAGGCCTCCGGCGAGGAAGCGGTCGAACGCGTCTTCGTGTCCTTCGTCAAGGGCACAGCGGACCCCCGCAAGGGCTACGTCCTCTCCCTGTAGCTAAACCTTCAGCACCAGCTTTCCCACGTTCTCGCCGCTGAACAGCCGCAGGAAGGTGTCCGGGAAGGTCTCGAGGCCCTCGACCACGTCCTCCTTGGACTGGAGCTTGCCCTCCGAGTACCAGCCGGCCATCTCGGCAGTGGCCTCGGCGTACTGCTTGAAGTAGTCGAAGATGATGAAGCCCTCCATCCGCGCCCGGTTCACGATCAGCGACAGGTAGTTCTTCGGCCCTTTGGGCTCCGACTCGTTGTACTGCGAGATCGCGCCGCAGATGGCGACACGGCCCTTGAAGGCAAGGTGGCCCAGCGCCGCGTCGAGGATGTCGCCGCCCACGTTGTCGAAGTACACGTCCACCTTGTCCGGGCAGTGGGTCCGCAGCGCCTTCCCGACGCTCTCGCTCTTGTAGTCAATAGCCGCGTCGAAGCCGAGCTCGTCGACGATCCAGGCGCACTTCTCCGGCCCGCCGGCGATGCCCACCGCCCGGCACCCCTTGATCTTCGCGATCTGCCCGGCCACGCTGCCCACCGCTCCGGCGGCGCCCGAGACGACCACGGTCTCACCCTCCTTGGCCGCGCCGACGTCGAGCAGGCCGAAGTAGGCGGTCAGGCCGGTCATGCCCAGCGTGCCCAGGTAGGTGGGCAGCGGCGCCAGCGAGGAGTCCACCTTGATCACACCGCCACCATCGGAGACGGCGTACTCCTGGATGCCGAACAGCCCCACCACGTGGTCGCCGACCGCGAACTCCGGATTGTTGCTCTCGATCACCTCGCCCACGGCGCCCGCGCGCATGACCTCGCCGAGCCCGACGGGCGGGACATAGGAGGGCACGTCGTTCATCCAGCCGCGCATGGCCGGATCGAGGGAGATGTAGAGCACCTTGGCCAGGAACTCGCCGTCGCCTGGCGTGGGGACGGGCTCCTCGACGTAGTCCCAGTCGCTGCGCTTGGCCAGTCCCTCGGGCCGCGCGGCCAGCCTGAATGCGTGGTTGGTGGTGCTCATCTCATCTCCTTAGTGGGTGGGGGGCAGACTAGACTCTGGCCATGGCATCAGGCTTCAAGGGCAGCGCGGTGATCGACAAGCCGATCGCCCAGGTCTTCGACTTCCTCGCCGCAGGGGTCAACGACAAGCAGTTCAGCCCGCGCGTGCAGGAGATCAGGAAGACCACCGATGGCCCGCCTGGAGTGGGCACGGTCTTCGCCAGCACCGTGAAGGACGCCGGGATGAGCACCACGCGTGAGTTCGAGTACACGGAGTTCACCTCCCCGACCAGCATCCGCTGGAAGGAGCTCTCCAAGAACTCCATCACCGTGCCGAACGGCGGCTACGATCTCGAGCCGGCCGGCGATGGCCAGACCAGGCTCACGATCTTCAACGACTTCGAGGGCCACGGCATCGGCAAGCTGCTCCTGCCGCTCGCGGCTCGCGCCGCACGCGCCGACGCCGACGCGTTTGCCGGCCGGATCAAGGCCGCGGCGGAAGCCGCGTAGCTAGACGGGCTCTTCGACCCGGTCCCAGGGCCGAGCGGCACGCAGTGCCGCAAGGATCGCCCGGGTGGCCGGTGACTTGTTGAGCGTGTAGAAGTGGATCCCCTGTGCGCCGCGCGCCAGGAGGTCGGCGCACTGCAGGGTCGCGTAGGCGATGCCCATCGTCGCCACGGCCTCCGAATCGCCGTCGCGCTCGGCCAGCTCGCGGTCCAGCGTGTCGGGGATCGAGGCGTCGCATAGATCGGTTATCCGCTTGATCTGCCCGTAGCTCTGGACGGGCATGATCCCGGCCATGATGGGGACAGTGATGCCGGCTTCGCGGGCGCGCTCCACGAAGTCGAAGAAGAGATCGTTCTCGAAGAAGAGCTGGCTGATCAGGAAGCTGGCGCCCGCCTCGACCTTCTTCCTGGCAAAGGCGATGTCGGCCTCGGCGTCGATCGCGTCCGGGTGCTTCTCGGGGAAGCACGTGGCGCCGACCGTGTAGCCGAATTCCTTCCGGATCAGCGCGGCCAGCTGGTCGGACGAGGTCAGTCCGCCCTCGGTTGCCTCGAAGTCCTTCTGCCCGCGCGGCGGGTCGCCGCGGAGGGCCAGCACGTTCTCGATCCCCGCCTGGCCGATCTCGCTGAGGATCTCCCGGAGCTCGTCGACAGTCGTGCCCACGCAGGACAGGTGAGCCATCGCCTCGAGGCCGTACTCGCGCTTGATCCTGGTGGTCCATTCGACGGTGCCATCGCGCGTGGAGCCGGCTGCCCCGTAGGTGATCGATACGAAGTCCGGCTGGTCGTCCACCAGATCGGTGAGCGCAGCGGCCAGCGCCAGCTCTCCCGGCTCGTCCTTGGGCGGGTAGAACTCGAAGGAGAAGACGGGACGGCGCTCGTCGAGGATCTGGTCGATTCGCATGCCAGACAGGTTAGGGGGAGCTGTGCGGCGGCAGGATCTCCAGCCCTGTAGCCACACGGTTCTGCCCGCCGGCGCTGTAGCGCACATCCACCGTCTGGCCGCCGTAGGTGCCGGCGATGCTGAAGAACATCAGCGCCCAGCGCCAGAAGCCCACCTTGTCGCGAGTCAGCTCGCGGCTGAACCTGATCTGGCCCTCATCCACCGTGTAGTCGCTGCCCTCGATCTGGGGCACGCCGCTCACGAAGACGTCGAACGGCGGCCGCACCGTGTGGGGCAGCACCACGCGTGATCCGTCGAAGGTCATCGGCCGCGAAGGGTACGTCGCAGCGCGTCATACGCGTCCTCACCCTTCAGCTGCTCGACCAGTTCCCGCTTGAGCTTGCCGGTGAAGGCCTCTGTGGAGCCATCGCCGCGCACGTCGATCCCGGCGCGCAGCCGATGGGGGCCTGACAGCTCGACGCGGGCCAGCACCTGCTGAACCGGCTCGAAGTCACGGATCAGCGGCGTGCTCACCACCTTGGCGTCGGCGTTGCGGGCCAGGTCTAGAGCCACCCGCTCCAGATGGTCGATCGCCTCGGCCAGGCCGGCGAAGCGGTCCTTGATCACCCGGGCGCCGCTCCGGGCCTTGATTGTGTAGCCCGCCATGCGGGCACCGTACAGGCGAAGGCCTACTTCAGAGTCATCACGTGGATGCCGAAAGCCACGCTGCCCAGGCAGGCCAGGAGCCCCGCGAGGGCCAGCCCGCCGAGGATGGTGGCCAAGACCGGCGAGTGGGCCTTCCGCAGCTCATCCGCGCGGGTGGTGCAGTAGATGACCATCGAGAACAGCACGGTGATGCCCACCCCTGCGATCAGCGCCGCCAGGACGACCTGGAGGAGCGCCTGGATCTCGACCACCGCGATCGTCATCTCACACCTCCGCCGTGAGCGGCTTGCCCTGGGACAACCGCCGGCCGAACACCACCGCGAGCACCACGAGCACCGCGGTGGCGATCACCACCGGACCGGCGGCCCCGGAGCCGAAGAGGCTGCAGAGCCCGTAGGTGGCCGCACCGACCAGTGCTGATGCGGGCAGGGTCAGCACCCACGCGCCGACGATGTTGCCCGCAACGCCCCACCGGACCGCCGACACGCGCTTGGCTGCGCCCGCGCCCATGATCCCGCCGCTGATGACCTGTGTGGTCGAGAGCGGAAAGCCGAAATGGCTGGCGGCGAGGATCACGGCGGCACCAGACCCCTGAGCGGCAAATCCCTGAGCCGGGTCCATCTTGATGATCCCCGAGCCCATTGTCTTGATGATCCGCCAGCCACCCACGTAGGTGCCGAGCGCGATTGCAAGAGCCGCCGAGACGACGACCCAGAAGGGCGGGTTGGACCCCTCCGGCAGGGACCCGTTCGCAACCAGAGCCAGGGCGATGATGCCCATGGTTTTCTGGGCGTCGTTGGTCCCGTGGGCCAGTGCCAGCATGCTTCCCGAGATGACCTGCCCGGACCGGAACCCCCGGTTCACGGGCCCGGGGCGCAGGCGGCCCACTATCCGGTAGGCCGCGGTGATCCCCAGGCCGCCGACCACGAAGGCCAGCACCGGCGCCACGAGGGCCGGCACCATGACCTTGTCGACCAGGCCCGAGCCGACGATCGCGTCGGCCCCGGCCGCGACAAAGGCCGATCCGACCACTCCGCCGATCAGCGCGTGTGAGGAGCTCGACGGCAAGCCGAAGTACCAGGTCATGAGGTTCCAGGCGATCGCCCCGATCAGGCCGGCGAACACGACGGTGGGGGTGATGAAGTCGGCGTTGACGATCCCGTTGGCCACGGTGGCGGCCACCGCCAGGGAGATGAACGCGCCCACGAAGTTCAGGAGGGCGGCGATTGTCACCGCAACCCGGGGCGGCAGTGCGCGGGTGGAGATCGAGGTGGCCACCGCGTTGGCGGTGTCGTGGAAGCCGTTGGTGAAGTCGAAGGCCAGCGCCGTGGCCACCACGATGACCAGAATGATCTCGCTTCCCGTCACGAGTTCTTGATGACGATGCCCTCGAGAATGTTGGCGACCTTCTCGCAGGCGTCGATCGACTGCTCGAGGCGCTCGTAGATGTCCTTCCAGCGGATCACGACCATGGGGTCGATTCCGCCTTCGAACAGGGCTGCCATGGCTTCACGCACGATCCGATCCCCCTCGTTCTCCAGGCGGTTGATCTCGATCGTGTAGTGCGAGATGTCCTTGAAGCCGCGCATCCTGGGCATGGCCTGGGCGATCTGGCGGCCGCATTGGAGAAGGATGTGGGCTTGGCGCTGGGCCTCTTCCATGGGCGCCTCGATCTTGTAGAGACCCAGGTAGTCGGCCGCCTCCTCGGCGAAGTCGACCACGTCATCAAGCGCCGAGGCCAGCGCGTAGATGTCCTCCCGGTCGATCGGCGTGACGAAGCGGTGATTCAGCAGCTTCACTATGTCGTGGGTGATCCGGTCACCCTCCTGTTCGCAGATGAGGAGCTCGCGCCCCAGCCCCGCGGTCTCCGGATAGCCGCGCAGCATCTGGTCCAGCAGGTCGGCGGCGCGCAGGATGTTGGCCCCGGCCTCCTCGAAGAGGTCGAAGAACTCGCGCTCCCTGGGAACGAAGATCTGTGACAGGCCGGGCATGAGGCCGCCCGAGTGTAAACGTCCCGTCGACGGACGCCCGCTCAGGGAGCGGGCTTCAGCCTCAGTACGAGTCGCGTCTTGTGAAGATTTCCCGCGGGTTGTGGATCAGCATCTGGTCGATCTGGTCCTGCGCGACGCCGCGCTCGAGCAGAGCCGGCAGCACGTCGTCGTGGATGTGCAGGTAGCTCCACTTGGGCAGGACAGCCGGCACCATGTCCCAGGGCAGGAAGTCCATGAAGGCGGCGTAGTCGTGCGAGAGCACCATCCGGTTGGCGTGGCCGCGCTCGCAGAGCGCGGTGACTGTCGCCACGCGCTCCTCGAACGGCAACTCGACGTCGATGCCGAAGCGGTCCATGCCTATGTAGCTGCCCGCGCCGATGACCTTCTCCAGGTAGTCGAGATCGGTGGTGTCGCCGGAATGGCCGATCACAACGCGCGAGAGGTCGACACCCTCCTCCTGGAAGACCTTCTGCTGCTCCAGGCCGCGCTCCATCTTGGCGTGCGTGTGGGTGGAGATCGGCACGCCGGTGCGGCGGTGAGCCTGCGCCACCGCTCGCAGGACGCGCTCCACGCCTTCCGTCATCCCCGGCTCGTCGGTGGCGCACTTGAGGATCCCGGCCTTCACGGAGGTCCCCTGGATCCCCTGCTCGATGTCGTCGACGAACATCTGGATCATCCGCTCGTCGTCGCCCCCGAGGATCGTGCCCGGCCCGACGAAGTGGAACGGCTTGGGAATCGAGTCGTAGGTGTAGATGCCCGTCGCGACGACCACCTGTAGCCCGGTTCCCTCGACCGCCCGGCTGACCAGGTCGATATCGCGGCCCGTACCCACCACGGTGAGGTCGACGATCGTGTCGACACCGCGCTCCTTGAGCGCGCGCAGCTTCTCCTGGGCCACGCCCACGTACTGGTCGGGGTCCCACCCGCCGAAGCCCGGATACGCCGTCTGGATCTCGGGGGTCAGCGTGAAGATGTGCTCGTGCATGAGCACGGTGCCGAGCTGGTCGACGTCGACCGGCCCTCCAAGTGTCTCTACCTCGGGCATGAAGGCTCTCCTCTCCTTGTCAGGGCGTCAGCAGGGCGACGATATCCGCCGCGGGCAGCACCTGCTTGATCCGTGCGACCGTCTGGCCCGCGTAGAGCGGCTTGGTGTCCAAGGCAAGGGGGTCCATCCCGGCCACCGGCATCTGGGGTGAGAGGTCCAGCGGCCCCGTCGCGGTCCTGGCCATCAGGCCCGCCTGGACACGGAGCGGCATCAGTGGGGAAAGCGCCGACAGCGCCGCGTGGGTTTGCCGGAGCAAGCGGGGTGTTGCATCCCCGGGTCCCAGCCATCGCTCGGTGGCGGCGTTGCGCAGCACACGGTGCGGCGCCTTGGGCCAGCCCATACCGAACAGCTCGGTGAGGATCGTGTCGGACCCGTCGAGGATCCGCTGTCTGTAGCCGGGGTGGGCGCCGCTCTCCTCGCTGGCCACAAAGCGTGTGCCCGCGATCGCGGCGCTCGCGCCCGCGTCCAGGGCGCGCTGCACATCGCCGGCATCGGCGATCCCGCCCGCCAGCAGCACGGGGTACCCGGCGGGTACAACCGCCTGGATCTGCTCCAGGAGCTCGAGCGCCGGAACGGTGCCGCGCACGTGCCCTCCGGATTCCACGCCCTGGGCGATTACCCCGTCGGCGCCCGCGGCGACCGCCGCGCGTGCCTCCTCCGGATTGCCACAAGTGTGGATCCACGGCTTTGCCCCGCGCCGCTTCGGCCGGGCCTCCCAGTGGGTGACCACGATGTCCGCGTCCTGGGCGGCCTTCCAGTGGCCGGGGCGGGCAAGGGGGACGATCACGTTCACCGCGAGCGGCTTGCCCGTCAGGCGCCGGGCGGCCTCGATCTCACGCGCGAAGGCGTTGCCGTCGATCGCGTGGCCCACCTGGCCCAGTCCGCCGGCCTCGGACACGGCGGCGGCCAGCCCATGAGGGGCAATTCCACCGCCCATGCCCGCCTGGACTATCGGCAGCTCGACTCCGAGGGCGTGGAGCAAGGCCTGCTCAGCGGTCGTCGAGGCCCACGTAGTCGCGCTCGCGGTGACCCGTGAAGATCTGGCGCGGCCGGGCGATCTTGGTCTCCGGGTCGTCGACCATCTCGAGCCACTGCGCCACCCAGCCCGCGGTGCGCGGGATCGCGAAGATCACCGTGAACATCGCCGGCGGGATGTTCAGGGCCTCGTAGATCAGGCCCGAGTAGAAGTCGACGTTGGGGTAGAGCTTGCGCGAGGTGAAGTACTCGTCATCGAGCGCCTGCTTCTCGAGCTCCACGGCAATCTTCAGCTTCGGGTTGGTACCGGTCACCTCGAGCACCTCGTCGACGTGCTTCTTGATGATCCGGGCGCGCGGGTCGTAGTTCTTGTAGACCCGGTGGCCGAAGCCCATGAGCTTCTCCTTGCCGTCCTTCACGCCCTCGAGGAAGCCCGGGATGTTCTCGACGGTCTCGATGCGGTCGAGCATCTTGAGCACTGCTTCGTTGGCGCCGCCGTGAAGCGGCCCGTAGAGGGCGGCGACCCCGGCCGCCACGGCCGAGTACGGGTCGACCTGCGAGGAGCCGACGCTGCGCACGGCGCTCGTCGAGCAGTTCTGCTCGTGGTCGGCGTGCAGGATGAAGAGGACGTCGAGCGCCCGGACCAGGCGCGGGTCGGCGTCGTACTGCGCTTCGGCCATCTTGTAGAGCATCGACATGAAGTTGGCCGGGTACCAGAGGTCGTTGTCCGGGTACACGTAGGGCAGGCCCAGGCTGTGGCGGTAGGCGAAGGCCGCGAGGGTCGGCATCTTCGCGATCAGCCGCACCGCGGCCATGTGCCGCTCCTCCGGGTCCGTGATGTTCTTGGCGGTCGGGTAGAACGTCGAGAGGGCGCCGACGCCCGCCAGCAGCATGCCCATCGGATGCGCGTCGTAGCGGAAGCCCTGGAGGAAGCGCTTCATCCCCTCGTGCACGTAGGTGTGGACCGTGATCTCGTTGACCCACTCGTCGTGCTGCTGCCTGGTGGGCAACTCGCCGTGGATCAGCAGGTAGGCCACCTCGAGGTAGGAGGACTGCTCGCAGAGCTGCTCGATCGGGTAGCCGCGGTGCTCGAGGATCCCCGCATCGCCGTCGATGTAGGTGATCTCGCTGCGACAGGAGGCCGTGTTGGTGAAGGCCGGGTCGTAGGTCATGAGGCCGAAGTCGTCCTCGCCCGTCTTCATCTGGCGGAAGTCCATCGCCTTGACGGTTCCGTCGGTGATCGGGATCTCAAAGCTGTTGCCGGTCCGGTTATCCGTGACCGAGAGGGTGTCGGTAGCCGTGGCTACGCCGCCGGTCCCGTTGTCCCTTTCCTCTTGCGCCATTGACCGACTCCTCGCTCAGTTGGGGTTCGACGCACGCATCTTAGTCAGCGATGGGTGGCGTCGAAGGTGCGGCCCCGCAGCACTCGCATGCGGGCGGGGGCCGGAGGAACGGGCTCGGCGTGAGGGCCACGGCGCGGCGGGGGACGGTGACGGGGCGTCCGTGGGTGATCACGGTCGCCATTGCCGCCGTCGAGCGGCGCCTCGGCATCCTCAGGGACGGCCTTGATGGCGTGCCAGACGATCCACAGCAGTGCGATCAGCGGGATCTTGAGCACGAACATCAGCCAGATGAAACCCCATTCCACAATCTGATCGTACCCACGGAGCAGGGGCGCTGCACATAAAAAGGGCCCGGCGCGTTTCGGCGCCGGGCCCTCTCCACGAACTTCGTCAAATCGATCGCCTTTAGGCGCAGTTCTCCGTCGCCTTGGTGATGGCCGCCGGGGCCTCCTTGCCCTGCGAGATATCCAGGCCGGCCTGGATGAACTCGTCGAGCGTCACGTTCTCCTCGAGGTAGCTGAGCGCGCACTCGCACTGCTCGTTCGTCGCGCTTGCCTCACACGACTGCAGGAAGCTGTCGCGCGCGGCCGCCGGGTACTGGCCGCCGCCACCGGACGTGGCTGCCGTCTCGGTGCCGCCGGTCGTTGCCGGGGGTGTGGTTGCGGGTGCTGAAGTTGTTGCAGGCTCGCTTCCTCCGCCGCAGGCTGCAAGTGCCAACGTGAGGGTGAGCAGCAGTGCAGCTGCGATTCTCATGACCTCTCCTTATTCGTTTCTGGGTTGGGTGACGCTAAGTGGTGGCGGGGGGGCGGGGTA
>JAXDIE010000036.1:0-12875 GCA_034664165.1 Thermoleophilaceae bacterium
TTCCGGCGCGAGAACATCTTGGTCTGGTCGCCGTAGAAGTCGGACTTGGGGTTGGCCGACTCCGAGTAGGTCAGGATCGTGCGGTCGTCGGGGCAGCCCTTGCCGAAGCTCGTGGTCATCACGAAGCTCGAGCCGTGCACGATGTCCGGGAACCCGACGCCCTTCTTCCAGGGCGCCTGGATCGCGTTGAACACGCCGAGTGTGCCGGGGCCGCCATGGATCGGGATCCGCTGTCCGTTCCTCATTTCGTACTGGTAGTCGCCGAGCTTGGCGTCCAGCGGGATCTTGCTCGTGCGCAGGTCGGTGACGGCGTCGGCCAGCGCCATCGACACCAGCGGATCGCCGGTGTCCAGGCCGCGCGGCGTGTTCACCGGGTCCGAAGCATCAAACGGCGTGGAGAACGGGATCCCGACAGTGGTCAGCGGGTTTACCGGCAGCGAGAGGTTCAGCGGGAGCCCGAGCACATGCGAGGCGAAGCGCCGGAACAGCACCGCACCCTTGCTGTCCAGGTTGTCGTGCAGGTTCCAGTCGGCCAGCACCGGGCAGGCCTCGCTCACATCGACCGGGCCGGATGCGCCCAGCATCGTCGGGGTGCTGCGGCACAGGTTCACCAACTGGTCGCGCCAGAGCTCGCCGGCGTACTGGCGGTCGTTGAACACGGCGTCCTTCAGCTGGTTGAGCGTGAAGCCCTTGCCTGGCAGCCCGTCGGATCCGTCAAGGCGCTGCTGAACGATCCTGAGCCCCAGGCGCGTGCGCAGCGAGCGCGCGGTGCGCTCCGCGCCGACGATCCGCGGGTACCCGGTGAGTGGCTGCTCGGGGTTCGAGAGCCAGTAACTGTCGTTGGAGTTCGTCACGTAGTCCTTGCGGAACAGATGGGGCAGCTTCGAGGCGCCGAAGATCCCGGGCTGGACCGAGTCGGGATCCGTATCCCAGTTGCAGTTGGAGCGCGACCCGTCGAGCACCGGCAGCCCAAGCAGCGAGCGCGTGATGGCGCCGATCGCGGTGCCGCAGGTGTCGGCCTTCGCGTTGGTTACGTTCGGCACTGATCCGATGTCGGCGTACAGCGCCTTGCCGGCGGAGTCGGCAGCGATCGTGTTGACCCAGGGGATGCCCTCGTACTTCTTCAGGATGTCGTACAGCTCATCCGTGCTCTGCGCCTGGTTGACGGCGAACCAGTGGTTCAGGTAGCGGAAGCTGTTGGCGTTCACGTCGCCCATCGCGTAGGCGGTCGCCGGGTTCCAGGGGAACAGCGGCAGCCCCAGGATCGAGGTGAAGATCGGGCCGTACTCGCTGGTGTAGAGCGTGCGGCTGCGGGTCTCCAGCCCGCCACCCGGCTTCATCGCCTTCACGCTCACAGGGTGCGCCTGCATCTTGTGCACCTGGCCGTCGACCAGATAGCTGGTGGGCGATCCGGGAACCAGCTTCAGCTCGAACGGGGTGAAGCGGAAAGCCGTGGAGACCGTGTGGCTCCAGGCCAGGTTGTCGGTATGGCCGATGAGGATGATCGGCACTCCGTACAGGCTGCCGCCGCTCACGTTGACCTTGCCGGGGATCGTCAGGTGAGCCTGGTAGAAGCGCTCGGCACCGTCCCATGGGAAGTGCGGGTTGCCCAGCAGCATGCCGCTGCCGTTGCGTGTGCCCTCGCTGCCCAGCGCCACGGCGTTGGAGCCCAGGCCGCCCAGCGGGAGCTTCTCACCGAGCTCCTCGACCATGCCGGTCTGCTGGGACTTGGTCAGCACTCCGCCCAGCAGGTCGGGAGTAGGGGGCTGGGCCGTGGCGATCCCGTCGATGGCCACCCCCTGGCTGGCCAGCAGCGCCAGCTCGTAGAAGCGGCGCAGCACCGTGATCGGCTTGATCTTCCGTACCCAGGGCTCGCCGCGGCACGACGGGTCGGTGATGTTGTCGCGCCCTGTGTCCTCGAGGTATTGGTTGTAACCGCGCGTGTAGCCCTTGACGCCCTTGAGGATCTCGGGCATCGGTCCCACCGGGGGCTTCTGGGCCGCCAGCTTCTCCACGACCTTGTCGTCGTTGATCCGCTGGAAGAAGAAGTCCGAGTTGAGGTTGGTGAAGCGCTGTCCGTTGCCGGAGAAGACCCACGTGCGCTTGGGGCCGAAGTAGCGCGAGCGCTCGGCGTTCACCGTCACGTAGGAGTCGGCGATGGTGCAGATGTTGTCCTGGGCGAAGGCGTAGCCGTAGCCGTAGGCCACGCCCTCGAAGTTCTTGGCCTCGATGTTGGGCACGCCGTGCGCGCTGCGCGTGATCGTGGCCGTCGGCGCCTTGGCGGCAGCCGGCGCGGCGATCCCCAATAGCGCCACCACGGCCAAAACCGCGAGGCGCATCCTTTCCCCCTCCGGACGCATCCCGTGAAACCTACCGCGACAGGGCGTGCAAGGATGCAGGCGATGGCCAAATCCGACGACCGCAGCGCAGCCACCCGCAAGGCGGTGGCCGACACGGCGGCCGTGGCAGAGGCCCGCGAGGCCGTTGCCAGCGTCGGCCGACGCCAGGGGCAACAGCGCGGGCCCGCGGATCCGTTCACAGGCAACATGCGCCGCGCGGTGCTTCCGCTGCTCGTGCTCCACCTGATCCGCGACGAGGAGTCCTACGGCAACCAGATGATGGAGTGGATCTCCGAGGCCACTGCGGGGGTCCTCTCGGTCAACCCCAACACGATGTACCCGCTGCTCCGCCAGCTCGAGTCGGAAGGGTTCATCGAGGGCCGCTGGGAGCACCCCGAGCGCCGCAGTCGCCGCTACTACTCGCTGACCAAGGAAGGCCAGGCCGAGTATGAGCGCATCAGGGGCGAGGTTCGCCCGCTGCTCGAGACCATCGCCCAGTCGCTGACCAACATCGTCGAACAGGTCTACGGGTAGATGGCCCGAACGGCTCAGGCCGGGGTCGTGCTGGAGGGCGAGCCGGAGGGCCTGATCGACCGCTGGCGCGACACAACCGAGTGGCCGCACTGGGTCGATGGCTGCGCGCGGGTGGTCGAGGTCTCAGCCGACTGGCCCGCGGCGGGCTCAACGGTTGCGTGGCAGACCCGGCCCGGCGGTCGCGGCACGGTTCGCGAGGAGGTGCTCGCCGCCGAGTCCCGGCGCTTCGCGACCCGGGTGGAGGATCAATCCATGACGGGCACGCAGACCTTCACCATCGCGACGCTCGAGGATGGAAGCACCAGGCTGGGGCTCGAGTTGGAATACACGCTGCCCGATGCCAGCGTCTTCCAGTCGCTGATGGACGCGCTCTTCATCCGTCGCGCTTTCCGCGACTCGCTCCAGCGCACGCTGGAGCGGTTCACGGACTAGCTTGCCTAGGATCGCCAAGTGAACGCCGAGCCGATTCTCGTACACGACTACCTGCTGGTCATGAGAGGCGCCGAGCGCAGCTTTGCCGCGATGGCGGCGCAGTGGCCGGAGGCCCCGATCGCGACGCTGTTGTATGACCGCGAGGCCACCTCCCCGTACTTCGACGGGCATGAGATCAGCACGTCCTGGATGCAACGGCTGGGCGTGCGGCAGAAGGGATTCCGCGCCTTGCTTCCCCTGTTCCCCCGCGCAGCCGAACGGCTGCCCGTGGGTGGGCACCAGCTGGTGGTGTCCAGCAGCAGCGCCTTCGCGCATGGGGTCAGGCCCGACCCCGGTGCGGTACACGTCTGTTACTGCTACTCGCCCTTTCGCTACGCCTGGCACGAGCGCGAGCGAGCGCTCCTGGAGGTCCCTCGTGCCGCGCGACCGCTGCTCAATGCGATCCTGGACAGGATCCGCGC
This sequence comes from Thermoleophilaceae bacterium, assembly GCA_034664165.1. Classification (GTDB taxonomy): domain Bacteria; phylum Actinomycetota; class Thermoleophilia; order Solirubrobacterales; family Thermoleophilaceae; genus JACCVG01. The sequence goes on from JAXDIE010000036.1 coordinate 3,767, forward strand.
ATGGGATCGGGCCGCCGCCCAGCGCGTGAGCGCGTACATCTCGATCTCCGAGATCACGCGCACCCGCATCCAGGACTTCTGGGGCCGTGACTCCACCGTGGTCCATCCGCCGGTGGAGGTGGAGCGCTTCAGCATCGGCACCCCCGAGGACTACTTCCTGTTCGTCGGCGAGATCGTCTCCCACAAGCAGATCGAGCTGGCGCTGAAGGCGGCCCGGAAGGCCGGCGTGCCGATGAAGGTGGTGGGCGAGGGCCCCGATGCGGAGCGCCTGAAGAGCGAGTACGCCGACACGGCCGAGTTCGTCGGCCGGGTCGACGACCCGCAGCTCGTGGGCCTCATGGCCTCGGCCCGTGCGCTGATCGTCCCGAACGTCGAGGAGTTCGGGATCGCCGCCGTCGAGGCACAGGCCGCAGGCCGGCCGGTTCTGGCAGCGGCCGCGGGCGGGGTGCTCGAAACGGTGATCGACGGCGAAACGGGCATCCTGCTGCCGCCCGGTGACGGCGATGCGCTTGCCGAGGCCCTGGCCAATGTGAACTTCGACTCGTTCGACCCGGCGCGGATTGCCGCCCACGCCCAGCAGTTCTCGGTTAGCGCCTTCCAGCGCCGCCTGGCCGCCGAGGTCTCGCGGATCGCTAGCGCAGGCTCTTGAACGCGTCGGCCACGGCTTGGGCCGCCGGCTTCGGCTGCCCGTCCTTCTGGAGGACGCCGAAGTGCGCCTCGGTGCTGCCCCCGGTGATCCCCCAGTCGCGCAGGCGGTACAGCAGGAACGTGTCAACGTAGGGCCAGGTCGCGGCCAGCCTGACCGCCTTTGACAGGTAGTCGGCCTGAAGCGCCGGGGCCACGCAGTAGGGGGTGGCCGGGCAGTCCGCGTACCCGAACTCGGTGATCCAGATCGGATCCTGGTTCCCCGAGCTCGTCATCAGCGCGTGGACCTGTGGAACCGCCCAGGCGAAGGACCAGTTGTCGTCCAGCCGGACCACCGAGGGATCGCCGAACCCGGTGGTCAGGAACTGGATGTCGTAGGGATGAATCGAGATGGCGTCAGTCCAGCGCGAGATGCCGGCCGCCAGCAGCTGCTTGATGTAGGTGAGGTCAGCTCCGCTGACGGACCCTCCGACCACGGGGACCTTGCGGAAGCGGGTGGCGTTCACGGCCTTGTTGGCCTGGTGCACCAGGCCGACGTAATCGCCGACGCCCCCCAGCCAGAAGGACGTGAGGTTGGGCTCGTTCCACACCTCGACACCGGACAGAGCGGCGCCCCAGCGCTTGACCACCTGCTTGACGAACACGCCGTAGGTCGCGGGGATTCGCGGTGGATAGCGCGCGGCGTTGGGGCAACCGCCGAGCAGGCCGCCGAGGATGTTTCGCGGGGCCGAGGACGCCCAGCACGGGGTGGACATCACCGTGGCGACCACGCCCAGTCCCTGCTTCTGCGCCTTGCCCATCACGCGGTCCATCCGCTCGGCACGGCTGGCGTCCATCGTTCCCGACTTCGGCTCGAGCCAGTCCCAGCGCACAACCAGCCTGATCGCGTTGGCGCCGAGCATCCTCGCCCGCTTGAGATCCTTGCCCGCGCCTCCCGGGATCTGGAAGGACAGGCCGGGCGAGGCGGTGTCGAACCCGCGGAACGGAGCCTCTGGAGCGGGCTTCGCCGCAGATGCCGCCGCCGGGAGGATGCAGGCAGCGGACGCTATTGCGACGGTTACGATCAGCCCTGCCAGGAGGGGCCGGTCTATGGCTCGCCGAAGACCCACTCGCCCACAGCTTAGAACGAAGCGGGGCGAGCGGCGCAGGCGCCGTGGCTACCATCACCTCCGTGAGCACCATGGACCTCATCCGGTCGGACATCGACGCGGGGCGCGACTACTTCGGCCGGGCGATCACCCACGCGTTCCCCAACCTGTTTGTGCCGGTCAGCCATCGCATCGCCCACGAGCTCGACCGCCGGGGGCTTCGCCCGCTCGCCCAGATCGTGGCCATGATCTGCCACGTGCTCACCGGGGCGGAGATACGGCCGGGCGCCACCATCGGGCCGCGCATGGTCGTGGTACATCCCACGGGAATCGTGATCGGCAGCCAGGTGGTGGCCGGCTCAGGCCTGGCGCTGATGGGGGTCAACACCCTGGGCCGGGCCGAGGCATCCGAGCGGCGTCCGGCGGGGTCTCCCAAGCTGGGCGACGGCGTGATCCTGCTGACCCACGCCAGCGTCGTCGGGCCGGTGGTTGTCGGCGACCGCGTGATCGTCTCGGCGTATTCGCTGGTGATCGACGACATGCCCGACGATGCCAGGCCTCGCGGCGTGCCCGCCCGGAATGAGTGAGCAGGTGCCCGCCGGGACCCCCGGCTTGATTTCGATCGTGCTCACGGTCTGGGGGGACTACGTGGACTTCCTGCCGGGAGCGCTCGAGTCCCTGCAGGGCCAGGACGTGCCATCGGTCGAGTTCATCGTGGTGGACAACGCGTCCGACCCGCCGATCGCCGACCTGCCCGATGTCCGGATCGTTCGAACCGCGGAGCGCATGACGGTCGGGCACGCCCGCAACTTCGGCCTCACCCACGTCACCGGCGAGTACGTGTTGTTCTGGGATGCCGATGACCTGATGCTGCCCGGCGCGCTGCAGCGCCTGCGCGAGGTGATCGAGGGCGATGCCCAGGTCACCGTCGTCACGATGGACAGCATCAGCTGGACTCCCGAGACCGGCCCCGGAGGGCCGTGGCCGTGGCCGCGCTCGATCATGTACCGATTGGCCCCCCACCGGCGGATCCTGGCCTTGATGGCCCTGCTCTACAACCCCTTCACCACAACCGGCCCGGCGCTGCTCCGCACCCGCGACGTTCGCGATGCAGAGGGGTTTCCTGACATTCCGTGCTGCGAGGACTGGGCCCTCTCCGGGTCGCTCGCGGTGCGCGGGCGGGTCGTGATGCTGCAAGAGCCCGGACGGCTCTACCGCGTGCATGACGCGTCACTCACCCTGGAGCATCTCGGTGGCTCCGAGCAGGCCGGCTGGCTGCAGGGCATTCGCGCCCGTGCGCGCCGGGATCCACGTGTGCCCCTGTGGATCAAGGCCCTGCTGCCGCTCGTGCGCCTGCATCACCTCTGGCGCGAGAATCGCCGGGTGGTCGAGGACTCAGGCGTCGGCTACTACAAGGCGGCCCTGGAGAAGACCACCAGCGCCGGCTGAGCTAGATGGTCAAGGCCCGCCGGGCGATGACCATCAGGTTGCTTGACAGCCAGCTGACGGGCCGTGTCCGCTCCAGCGCGGCATTGAGCGACCACAGGTGAGCGGTCAGTGCCTCCGGCTGGCGGGGAATCATCTGGTGGTAGCCGATGGCCTCCGGGATGAAGCCGTGGTGTAGCAGCAGCCGGTGGATCTCGGCCCGGCCGTAGGGGCGCCGATGCGCCCGGCCGGACTTCAGGTGGCGGCCGAGGAACTCGGTGTAGGAGCGGCGGTTGGGGACGAAGGTCATGACCAGCAACCCGCCGTCGGTGATCACGCGGTGCAGCTCCTTGAGCGACTCGGAGTCGTTGGCCGTGTGCTCGACCACGCCGGCGCCGACAACGACGTCGAAGGCAGCGTCGTCGTACGGCATCCGGTATGCGGCATCCAGCTGCGTGTACTCCATTCCGGCGTAGCCATGGAACGCGGGAAAGAGCCCCGGCTGTGCGAAGTCGCATCCGTACAGCTCAGGCTCGTCTCCCAGTGCGTTGCGGATCAGGCAGGCGTCGGGTGCGTGATGGCAGCCCCAGTCCAGGAATCGTCCCCGGGAAGGCAGATACGGCCTGTAGCGCTCGAAGACGTCCAGGAGCCGGCGGATGTCGCTTTCGCGGGCCCGATCCTCGAGATACCAGTCCGGATAGTTGCGGAGCTGGTCGGCAAAAAGCCCACGTAGTAGTTCGGCCCCGTCCTTGGGACCTCGCGTCGGCGTCAGCCGGGGGGCGGGGGTCAGCAACTTGTCCACAAGCTTTGGTTGAGATTAGCTAGGCCGCCGGGCCGCCGCCTCCAGATAACAGGCCGTCATCTGCTGGACCGCGCGATCCATCCGGTACCGCTCCTTCACCAGGCGGCCGCCGCAGGTGCTCATCCGCTCGCGCAGGCCGGCATCCGACAGGATCTCGATGACTCCGTCGGCCAGACCCTCCCGGTCACCCTCGTCGACCATCCGGGCACAGTCCCCCAGGACCTCCGGCAGAGAGCCGTTCCGATAAGCCACGACGGGTGTGCCGACCGAGAACGCCTCGGCACCCACCAGGCCGAACCCCTCGCGCCACCCGCGCGGGCGCTCGCGCACGCTTGGCACCACCACCACGTTGCTCCCCGCCGCCACGCGGACAGCCTCGAAGGCGGGGTCCTCGCCGTCGTGGGCCACGTCCTGGACGGCCAGGCGCGCGCCCAGCCCGAGCGCCTCCACCCGCTCAACGACGCTGTCGGCGTAACCGGGATGAAAGGGGTCCTCCGAGCCCAGCAGCAGGAAACGGGCGTTCGGCCGGGCCTGGGCGATCCGGGGCGCTGCTTCCACCAGCTCGATCTGCCCCTTGCCGCTCGCGATGCGCCCTGACACCAGGACGATCTCCGATTCCGCCGGCCAGCCGGTCATCGCGAGCACCTCCTCGCGCGCCTGGTCCCTGTCGAACTCGTATTCCGGAATCCCGCAGTGCACCGCGCGTGTCCGCCGCTGGACCGGGCGCCAGAGGCCCTCGACGACCGCACGGCTGATGCCCACCACCATCCTGCAGCGCAGTGCCAGGAGGTTGCTCCAAGCGCCATCGCCGGTGAAATCCACCTTGAGCCAGAGGATGGGAACCCGCGTGAACAGCAGGGCCAGAGCGGTCGTGGTCGCGGCGAAGATCCCGTGCGCATGAACCAGGGTGGGGTCCAGCTCGAGCAGGTTTCTGCGCAGCAGCGGAAGGCCCGTCAGCGCTCTCCAGCGCCGGCCTCTGGGCAGGCGGATCACCTGGATTCCGTGACTTTCCAGGCGGTCGGCAGCCGGGCCGTCGCCCAGGAACACCGCGGGGCCGCGCTGCTCCTGGGGCAGCCGCTGGACGAGCCTGTCCAGGTACCCTTCCGCGCCTCCGAGCCCGGTGTGGGCGGAGACGAAGACGATTCTGGAGGCCTCGTTTGGCATTGGCCAAGCGTGTCACACCAGTAGCCTCCCGATCCGATGTCAGCAGCAGCTCGCCTCGGCCCCGGCCACCTTCGTTACCTGATCCCGCGGCTTCGCCAGGCGCTGGTGCTCAAGCCTGCGTGGCTGTTCCTCCTGCGCGAGCTGGTGCTTCGCCGCCACGGAAGGGCGCGCTACCGCGTGCGCGACACCGGCCTGGTCGTGAACATCCGCCACCGCTCGGATGACCCCGGGAACGTCACCGAGGTGCTGCAGGAAGGCGCTTATCGCTTTGCCCCTGCTGTGGCGCAGGCACTGTCCGGGCGCGGCCCGCTGCAGGCGGTGGATCTCGGGGGATACATCGGGCTGTTCGGCGTGAGTCTCTTCAGCCAGCATCCCGACGCGAGCCTGGTGGCGCTCGAGCCGGATCCCGCCAACGCCGACGTGCTCGAGCAGACGATCGCCGACAACTCGCTGGGCGACCGCTGGTCTGTTGTGCGCGCGTGCGCCTCCGTGAGGGAGGAGACCGTTCGCTTCACGCCCGGGCGCGGCATGGGCTCCAGCGTCTCCGAAACGGGCGAGACCTTCCCGGCCGTGGACGTCTTCCCGCTGCTAGCGGGGGCCGACCTGATCAAGATCGACATCGAGGGGGCCGAGTGGCCGATCCTCACCGACCCGCGCTTCGTGGACCTGCCCGCGGCCGCGCTGTTCCTCGAATATCACCCGCCCCACGGCAAGGAGGAGATCCTTCGGGTCCTGGAGGCTGCCGGCTGGCGGACGCTGCCCTTCGAGGAGCGTGCCCCCGGGCTGGGCGAGCTGTGGGCGATCCGCCGCTAGGCGGTGAGCCCGCCGTCCACGACGATCGTCTGGCCGGTCAGGAAGCCGGCGTCCGCCGAGGCCAGGAAGCGGATGACCGAGCCGATGTCCTCGGGCTCGCCCAAGCGCCCGGCCGGGGTGCGGCGGGCGATCTGCTCGAGCTGCGCCTCGTCCAGGCCGTGTGACATCTCGGTGCGCAGGTAGCCCGGGGCCACGGAGTTCACCGTGATGCCGCGTGAGCCCAGCTCTCGCGCCAGCGAGCGCGTGAAGCCGTCGAGCCCCGCCTTGGTTGCGGAATAGACCGACAGCCCGCGATATCCGGACGTGCCGACCACCGACGAGATGTTGATGATGCGCCCGCTGCGGGCCAGCAGCATCCGGCGGACAACCTGGCGGGTCATCACGAATGTGGCCTTGAGGTTCAGATCCAGGACGGTGTCGATGTCGCCGTCATGCATGAGGGCGATCACGCCGTCCCGGGCGATGCCCGCGTTGTTGACCAGCACGTCGATTCGCCCGAAGCGCTCAACCACGTTGTCGACGAACTTCGCGCATGCCTTGCCGTCGACGATGTCGACCGGCTCGAACATGAACCGTCCCTCGAGCGCGGGGTCGGCCGCCCAGGCCTCGGTGCGCTCGGTGCCCGAGCGGCTGCAGGTGGCGACGGTGTGGCCCGCCGCCAGGAAGGAGTCGACGATTCCGGCACCCAGGCCGCGGCTTCCACCGGTGATCACGACGACGTCAGAGCTCATCTGTCTACCTCCGCTTCATTCCGGATTACCTTCTGGCCGCGGACCTCGAGTGCATCGACGAAGCGGATACGGCGTGGGCGGCCGGGAGCGGGTAGCTCGGCGCAGGCGCTGTGGATGGCGGCCTTGATCTCATCCGGGTCGGCGCCGTCCTGCGCAACCACGTCGACCGCCACGATCTGGCCGGTGATGGCGTTCTGCTTGCCGTAGACGGCGCAGACCACCACGCCCGGCACCGCGGAGACGAGCTCCTCGATCGGAAGGGGATGGACCTTGGCGCCGCCCACGTTGATGATCTCGACGGTCCGGCCGACAAAGGCGAGCCGGCCGTCGCGCTCCTCCACCAGGTCGCCGGTGGCCAGCCATTCGTCGGCGTCGCCGCCGCCGTGGTAGCCCAGCATCCCGTTGCGCGTCTTGATCTGCAGCTCGCCGTCGACCACGCGGAAGTTGGTGTCGGCCTCCGGGCCGCGCTCCAGCACGCTCAGGGGCAGCCCGGCCTGGCCGTCGCGGACCGAGACCACGGAGCCGAACTCGGTGCCGGCGTAGACGTGCGAGATGCGCGCGTCGGGGAAGAGCTCACGGAGCCGCTCGATCAGCGTTCCCGGGGTGGCCTCGCCCCCCAGCGTGATCTGCTTCAGGGCCAGGGCGGGTGCGTTGCCGGCTTCGATGGTGCCGACAAGGAGGCGCCAGAAGGTCGGCGTGGCACTCAGGTGCGTGACCTCGTGCTCGTACATCGCCTCGAGCACATCGCGCGCCTGGCTGGTGCGCGGCACCACGATGGTCGAGGCGTGGACCACGGCGTGCAGCATCACCTGGGATCCCGCGAACTGGTTGAGGTTGTAGGCCAGGAGCCAGCGCCCGCCTCGGCTGCCCTCCGCATGCCGCACCGCCCGGATGAGCCGCGCCCAGTCGTGGCGCACACCCTTGGGTGTGCCCGAGGTGCCGGTCGTCAGGATCATGACCGGCGTGGCATCCGGCTCGGGCAACTCCCCGTCGGCGAGCCCGAGATCGTCCACCACGAGGCTGTCCGCGCCACCCAGGTCGAGCTGGGAGTCGGCGATAACCGTGTCGTGGCCCAGGCGCTCGGCAAACCCCGCCACCGCCGGGTCGTCAAGGGAGCGGGGATAGACGCAGGCCTCGCTGCCCGTGGCAGAGGACGCCGCCAGAAGTGTGAGCACGTCAATCGGGTCCTGGGCTGCGATGCCAAAGCGCTCGATCCCGCGGGCGTGCAGGTCGCGCGCCAGGTCCTCCGCGCGGGCCACCGCTTCGGCGTAGGAAAGGCTGCGGCCGCCCGCGATCATGACGGCCCGCTCGGGCTCCGAGGAGGCGGCGTCCCGGAGAATCTGGATCAGCACAGGGCCGACGTTACTCAGCGTAGAACGCGGTGAGCTCGCCGACCGTGTTGGGCACGATGCCCTCGCTGTAAGGATCACGGTCGAACTCGTCCTCGAGAGCCGACGACAGCTCGGCGAGCTCCAGGGAATCCAGGTCCAGGTCGGCGCTGATAACCGACGCGGAGGAGATTTCCGGCACCTCGCCACCGCGGCGCTTGATGAGCGTCCGGATGGTCTTCACTATGAACTGCTCGGCGTCGGCCATGGGGCTCTCCCGTTGTCCTGGGTCTCTGTGCGTGGGTGTACGCGGCCCGGCTCCGAGCCGGGTTTGTCCCTTCAGGGCGCGGGATTCTACAGGCCGAGTGCCTGGATAAGCCTGCGCGCTCCCTCTGCCCACGTCCAGCGCGCGGCTTCGGACAGCGCGCCATCCCGCAGCGCGGCGTGCCGGGCGGGCTCGTCCAGCGCGCTCTGCAGGACCGCCGCCAGCGCCGCTTCCGAGCCCGCCTCATAGGTCAGGCCGGTCCGGCCGTCCTCCACGAACTCGGCCGAGGCGCCGGTGCCCGGGCAGATCGGCACGCTGCCGCACGCCATGGCCTCGAGCATGGTCAGGCCGAGCAGCTCGGGTGGCGCGGCGTTGGTGTTGAGCCGCCGCATGTCGACCGGCACCTGCACCGTGTAGCGCGCATCGCGGTAGGCCTCCGTCAGCTCCTCATCGGGCAGATCGAAGTCAATTGGGACACCCAGCTCGGCGGCCTTGGCCTGCACGGCGGCCAGGTAGCCGGGGTCGATCGAGTCCGAGGGCCCCACCAGGCGCGCCCTGGCTCCGGCGGGGAGCTGCTCGAGGAACCGCAGCTGGCCCTTGTAGGGCAGGAAGCGCCCGACCATCAGGAAATCCCGGCTCGGCGCCGGCTGGGGCGCGGGGGCGAAGCGGCGCTCGTCGATGCCTCCTCCGATCACGACGTGCTTGCGCGCCTTGACCGGCGAGATGGCCTCCTCGAACTCGCTGATGTGCCCGCCCACGTCTGCCACCGGCAGCGGCAGCCACCCGAGGGCGTAGCCCAGGCGGGTCCCGGCGCCCTCGTCGATCACCACCAGCTTGGTGCCGGGGCG
>JAXDIE010000076.1:0-21993 GCA_034664165.1 Thermoleophilaceae bacterium
GCGGCGTCGAGTTGCGGGCTCCGCAGGACGATGTCCAGCGCCCGCCTGAGCCCCACGAGCTTGGGCAGCGTCACGCTCACACCGGCGTCGGGCGCCATGCCCACCCGCGTGGCCCCGGACATGAAGCGGGCTGACTCGGCGGCGATCACGAAGTCGGATGCGCAGACCAGGCCGAGCCCGCCACCGCCCGCCGCGAAGCCGTGGACCGAGGCAACCACCGGCACGGAGAGGTTGATCAACGCCGAGGCCACGATCTGGAGCCACGCGGTGGCCTCGCGCAGGTAGTCCGGGAGGGCCTCGCCCTTCGACGCGAAGTCCTTGACGTCGCCACCCGCGCAGAAGTTGGGCCCTTCGCCGGTGATCAGGAGAACACGCGCGCGGCTGTCGGAGTGGGTGAGCATCACCGCCTCCTGAAGGCCCTTCAGGAGCGGCACGTTCATCCCGTTGCTTGCCTCCGGCCGGTTCAGGGTCAGGTGCGCGACCCCGCTGGGCGACATGCTCAGCAGCACCGGCCCGTCGGGGATCAGCATCTCGGCGTCGGTCATCAGCTCTCCTTCTTGGATTCGGCAAAGTCTTCATATACGCGCCCACCGGCCGGGGTGAGTATGTGCGCCACCACGGCGGCGCGCTCCGCGGCGAGCCCGTCGGCCAGCGGCAGCTCGAGGTTGTCGTAGACGAGCGCCTTGATGGCCGCGAGGGCCTCGGGCCCGGCGCGAAGCAGCCGCCGGGTTATCCGGCCCTCCTGCTCATCGAGCTCGGCCGCGGGAACGGCGCGGTAGGCCAGCCCGGCCTGGGCTGCCTGCCTGCCTGTGAGGTGCTCCCCGGTGAGCAGGAGCCCCAGGGCCCGCTGGCGCCCGATCAGGCGGGGCAGCCGCTGCGAGCCGCCGCCACCCGGGATCTGGCTGAAGTTGGCGTGGTGGTCTCCCAGGCGGGCGTCATCGGCCACGACGGCGAAGTCACAGGCCTGCATCAGCTCGAAGCCGCCCGCCAGCGCGTGGCCCTCGACGATGGCGACCACAACGGCGGGGATCCGGGCGATCCCCGCCAAGGCGTCGCCAAAGACCTGGAAGAGCGTTTCGAGGCCCCCCGCCGCCCCGGCGCGGAGCTCCGCGACCTCACCCAGGTCCCCGCCGGCGGAGAAGTTCCCTCCGGCGCCGCGGATCACGATTGCGGTGGTCCGGGTGCCGAGGTCGGCAAGCGCGGCGCCCAGCTCGGTTGCGAGCTCGACCGTCACTGCGTTCATGTGGTCGGGCCGGTTCAGCGTGATCCGGCCGATGCCCTCGGCTTCCTCGACCAGTACGACTTGCTCTGGCACCACCCTCGGGTCTCCTCTCGCCGGGCGCAACCGCGCTGCTACAGTCCGTCCGGACAGACTGTACAGCCGGACGCCTGCCCACACTACTCCCGCTCACGCCATGACCAACGCCATCATCGCCTACGGCGCGTATGTGCCCCGCCACCGCCTGCAACTCCAGGCCTTGGGAGAGGCCCTGGGCGAGCGCGCCGGCAAGGGCTCCCGTGCCGTCGCGTCCTTCGACGAGGACAGCACCACGATGGGGGTCGAGGCATCGCGGCGTGCACTCCGTTCCGCGCCCCCGGCGCCGGAGTCGATCTTCTTCGCAACGTCTTCACCGGCCTACCTCGACAAGACCAACGCCACGGCCATCCACGCTGCGCTGGACCTGGGTCATTCCGGCTTCGCCGCCGACACGGCGGGGTCGCCGCGTTCGAGCATCGCCGCCCTTCGCGCGGCCGAGGCGCAGGGCGGCCTGGCTGTGCTCGCAGATGTCCGGATCGGCCGGCCGGGCTCCGCCGACGAGCGCCAGAGCGGTGACGCCGCCGCCGCGTTTCTCTTCGGCCCGGAGACGGACGCGCTCGTGGTCAAGCTCGCGGAGGCTTCGGCCACCGCGGAGTTCCTGGACCGCTGGCGCACCCCGGGTGATTCCGCCAGCACCGTCTGGGAGGAGCGCTTCGGCCTGGAGGCCTACATGCCGCTGGTCAAGGACGCCACGAGCCGCGCTCTGGAGCAGGCCGGTGTGGAGTCCTGCGATCACGTGGTGGTCTCCTCGCCCCACTCGCGCGTTGCCGTGACAGCCGCCAAGCTACTCGGGTCTAGCTCTCCGCCAACCGGCATCGGCTACTCCGGGGCCGCTGACCTCGGAGTCGGTCTGGCGGCGGTGCTCGATGTGGCCGAGCCCGGCCAGACGATCCTGCTGGTCTCGGCCGCCGACGGCTGCGACGCGGTGGTGCTGAAGGCCACCGACCGGCTGCCCGATGCCCGCCAGGCAGACAGCGTCGAGGCCCAGGTGGCAGCGGCCCGCGACGTGAGCTACGCGAGCTACCTGACCTGGCGAGGGCTTCTGGACCGCGAGCCGCCCCGGCGCCCCGAGCCGGATCGGCCGGCCGGCCCGCCCTCGGCGCGATCGGAGGCCTGGAAGTTCGGCTTCGTGGGCTCGGTGTGCACCAACTGCGACGCGGTGCAGGTGCCACCAGGCCGGGTCTGCCCCAACTGTGGCGTCGTCGACCAGTTCGAGCACCGGCGCCTGGCCGACAAGCAGGGCGCCGTGGCCACCTACACGGTCGACCACCTTGCCTTCTCACCCTCTCCGCCGGTCATCGACGTGGTCGTCGATCTCGATGACGGCGGCCGCTGCACCCTCGAGCTCACCGACGGATCCCCCGACCAGGTGGAGATCGGCACCCGGGTCGAGCTCACGTTCCGCCGCCTCTACACCTCGGGCGGAGTCCACAACTACTTCTGGAAAGTGAGGCCGCTCTAGATGGCCAGCAACGGAATCCGGGACAAGGTCGCGATCGTAGGCATGGGCTGCACCGCCTTCGGCGAGCACTGGGACCGCTCGGCCGACGACCTCCTGATCGACGCCGTCGAGGAGTGCTTCAGCTCGACCAAGGGGATCGACAAGGCTGACGTGGACGCCTACTGGCTCGGCACCATGAGCTCCGGGCAATCCGGCTTGGTGCTCAGCCGCCCGCTCCGGCTGGACTACAAGCCCGTCACGCGCGTCGAGAATTTCTGCGCCACAGGCTCGGAGGCCTTCCGCAACGCGTGTTACGCCGTCGCCTCCGGTGCCTACGACCGCGTCATGGCCGTCGGCGTCGAGAAGCTCAAGGACTCGGGCTTCTCCGGTCTCGTGCGCTCGAGCCCCGCCAACGACGGGACGGCTCCGGAGAACACGCTGACCGCCCCGGCGGCCTTCTCCCTGCTGGATCCGGCGTACTGCAAGAAGTACGACGTCGACCCGGCCGACATGCGCAGCGCCATGACCCACGTGGCCTGGAAGAACCATGTGAACGGGGCGAAGAACAGCCGCGCCCAGTTCCAGAAGGAGGTGTCGCGGGAGAAGATCGAGGGGGCCGCCACCGTGGCCGGCCGTCTGGGTGTGTTCGATTGCTCGGGCGTCTCCGACGGATCGGCCTGCGCCCTCATCGTCAGGGCCGAGGACGCCCTGCAATACACCGACAGCCCGCTGTACGTGAAGGGATTGGCGATGACCGCCGGGCCCGCGTCCGGGCCGATCGACCCCGCCTACGACTACACGAGCTTCCCGGAGGTGGTGGCCTGCTCCCAGGACGCCTACCAGCAGGCCGGTGTGACCAAGCCCCGCGAGGAGATCACCATGGCCGAGGTCCACGACTGCTTCACGCCCACCGAGCTCGTGCTGATGGAGGACATGGGCTTCTCCGAGCGCGGCCAGGCCTGGCGCGACGAGCTGGACGGCGTCTTCGACCTGGACGGCCAGCTGCCGGTCAACCCCGACGGCGGGCTCAAGTCCTTCGGCCACCCCGTCGGCGCGAGCGGCCTCAGGATGCTCTTCGAGTGCTGGCTGCAGTCCCGCGGCGAGGCCGCTGACCGCCAGCTGGACGACTTCCGCCTGGGCATGACCCACAATCTGGGTGGGCGGCCCGGCACCTGCGTGTCCTTCATCTCCATCACCGGGTCGGAGATCGGCTGAGCAATGGCATCGGTTACGCGGAAGAAGAGCCCCGGGTCACGCGCCGAGCGGCGCGACCAGATCCGCCTGGCCCTGCTCAGCGCGGTCGAGGAGATGCTCGACGAGGGCGAGGGCTTCACCGAGATCAGCGTGGAACGCCTGGTGTCCCGGGCCGATATGTCCCGCTCGACCTTCTACGTCTACTTCGAGGACAAGGGCGACCTGCTCAAGGCCTGGCTCTCGGACATCGTCACCCAGCTGTCGGAAGCCGCCAAGACCTGGTGGACGCTGCCGGCCGACGCCACTCGCCAGGACCTGCGCGCCGCGTTGATGGAGATCGTCGAGATCTACAGGCCGCACACCACCCTGATGGCGGCCGTGTACGACGCCGCGGCATACGAGCCGGGCCTGCGCGAGGAGGTCGACCGCATGATGGCCGGCAATATCGCCGGCCTTCGCAAGCACATCAAGCAGGGCCAGGCGGGCGGGAGCATCCACACGGATCTTCCTCCCGACGAGACGGCCGCCTGGCTGCAGTGGATGGCCGAGCGCGGCCTGCACCAGCTGATCCGCGCGGCGAGCGATTCCGAGGTCGAGTCCCTCGTGGACGCCTGGTCCGGCATCGTCTGGTACTCGCTCTACGCCTGAGGCGGGTCGTCGCGCCAGCGGAGCAACGATGGGTCCAGCAGCTTGTGCAGGCCGCCCTCGGGGAGCCAGGCCAGCGTCTCGAGCTCCAGTGCGTCCAGGTAGCCGGTCTGCCCGGTCTTGAGGTCCACCACGCGCAGCCGCGCGTTGTGGCCGTCGTGGTCGACCGAGACCTCGACGGAGGCGAACTCGCTCTCGACCCGCTCGCCGTCCATCAGACCAGGAAGGCCAGTGTGTACATGGGCCGGTCGTTGCCGACCAGGATGACCTTCTTGCGTGCCATCTTCAGCTCGCCGTCGATCCGCCGGAGGCGATATTCGCTGCGGCCGGCCCACGTGGTCATGCCGCGTTCGCGCGATTCGTAGATCACGAAGTTGGCTCCAACCGAGAGCTCGTCGCCGTCCTGCTCGACCAGCTCGACGTTCGACATCACCCGCCGCAGGTCCGAGGGCGGGTTCTGCGAATGGCGCTTTCCGGTGTGGAGCTGCTTGATCCGGGTGGAGATGCGCGCACGGTTGTCGAAGATCACCGACACCTGGGTCTCGGGATCCGGGTCGACTCCGCCAAAGGGCACCCAGTACACCGCGTCTTCGGTCCAGAGCGCCTCCCAGTCGTCGTAGCAGTGCTCGTCCTGAAGGCGGGCCTCGCGGTAGATGAACTGCTCGACCTCGTGGATCAGCTCCAGGTCAGCCCGTGTCTCGGTCGCGCTCACGCCGCCGCCTCCATGAGCTGCTGGTAGTGCTGCCAGATAGCGCGCTGCGGAACCTCGTCGGTCGCATCGCCCACCAGGTACCCGTTCTCGTCGTGGCGCTCGCGGTGCAGCCCGCGCGCGAGGACCAGCCATTCGGGCGTGAGCGCCTGCACGCCGCGCTGGTTGCGCTCGTACATCTCCGAGTCGTCGGCCAGCAGGAAGCCCGCGGGCCCGACCGAGCCGATGGTCTGCTGGAGCATCCGCCGGTTCATGTCGGGCGCACCCTTGAACTGGACGGCGGTGACGTGCTGAACCGTGTCGTCGACCGCGCGCGGCTGGAGCACGAAGATCTGAATCTCGGCTATGAACAGGTTGGGGAAGAGCATCACGTGGGGTGACCCGTCGATCAGGATCTCCCTGGCCTGGTCCGCGCCGTAGCTCTTGTTCATGTCGGCCACGTAGTCCGGCAGCTTGTCCTCGGTCGCGCCGAACCAGCCGAGCGGCTGGCCGATTCGCCTGAACTCGGGCCGCAGGTCGTTTTCGGTGTGCCCGTCACCCAGATCGCGGGCCACCGCGGTCGAGCCGTCGCCGTACAGGTCGCCGATGCCGCTCTTGGCGACGCTGAAGATGGAGGCGTGGACGAACTGGGGGTGATAGCCGTCGGTCTCGTTCTCCAGGAGCATCTTCCAGTTGGCTTTCACGCGGTGCTTCAGCCAACCGGCATTCAGCTCCACCTCGCCCTCGGGGGAGAGCATGCAGAGGCGGTCGATGGCGTCCTTGGCGGCCCCCAGATGCTCGAGCAGCGTCGGCCCGTTTTCCGCGAAGCTCCCGAACACGAAGCCGCGATAGCTGTCCACGCGGGTCACCCGTCCCAGGCCGAGCTCCTTCTTGCGCTCGGTGCCGTCGTACCCGCTGTTGAAGGGGTAGCCAAGCAACTTGCCCGTGTTCGAGAACGTCCAGCCGTGGTAGGGGCAGCGGAACGCCCCGGAGTTGCCCTTCTCGGCGTCGCACACGAGGTTGCCGCGATGGGTGCAGCGGTTGAGCAGAAGGTGGATCTCGCCCTGCTTGTCGCGGGACATGATGATCGGCTGGGGCCCGATGCTCTTCATCACGTAGTCGTTGGGCTCGGGCACCTCGCTCTCGTGGCCCACGAAGACCCAGGTTCGGTACCAGATCTGCTCCAGCTCGGCCTGGAAGATCGCGGGGTTGGTGTAGAGCGAGCCGTGCACGCGGTCGCGCTGGATCAGGTCTTCGAGATTCATGTGACTCCTACTCCTGTGAGCATTTCTTCGACGATCTGCTTCGCGCCGCCCGCGCAGGACTGCATGCCGCCGTCGGCGTATTCGCGAACACCGTCGCCGACGTTCCAGAGGTTGTCGAGCGGGGTGGCCGGCGGCATCTCGAACCCGGATACCGCTCGCTGGGCCGGCCAGTCGCCGCGCATGACCCGGACGGCGAGCACCCGGGTCTCGGGATCGCGCATCCCCGGCAGCTCCTTGCGCAGCTCCTCGAGGGAGAGCTCGACCTCGCGCTCCTCGTCGAAGTCCCCGATGGCGGGGCGCGGAACCGCATAGACGATCGACAGATGCCAGCCGTCGGGCGCAAGCTCGGGGCAGGTGGCAGTGAGGTTGCCCATGTTGCAGATCCGCTCGGTGTTGGTGAACACGAGCAGGCCGGGGACATCGATCAGCGGCTCGCGGCTGGCCACGTGGATCACGATGTTGGCTGCCGGGCGGGAGAGCTTGCGGATCGACTCCACGTAGTCCTGGTCGAGCGCGTCCTTGCCGCACAGCCCGATGGTGGCGACCGGCCCGATATCGGAGATCACGGCCGAGCACTCGACCTCGACCGGTTTCCCGTTGCGCAGGATCGTGGCGCCCTGGACCAGCCCGTCCTCGACGGCCAGGCTCTTCACCTCGGCCCCCAGCCACAGCTCACCGCCGTCGTCCTCGAACGCGCCGGCGATCGAACGGCAGACACCGATCGTCCCCTCGGGGTGGAACCCGAAGCTCCGGAAGGCGCCCTTCTGCATGAAGTAGGTCAGAAAGGCGCGCGCCGGGATCTCGTCGCTGTTGACGGCGAAGATCGCTGCGGCCAGGTTCCGGAAAAGGCGGTGCACCGTCTTGTTGGTCGTGGCCTGGCCGATCCACTCGGCCAGCGTGGTCTCCTCCTCGGGGAGGACACCCTGGCGGGCGCCCCCGAGCTGCCCCAGGAGCTTGGCGCCCCTCTTGGTCATCTTGTCCAGCAGGAACGCCCAGCCGCCCTTGCCTGGGTCGACCGAACGGCCCTTTATCCGGAACACGTTGGCCGGCTCCGGCAGCCTGACGTCGTAGGCCGCGCCGACCTCATCGAAGGTCTCCTGCATCACGCCGCCCAACTCGATGGCCACGGCCCCGGTGTTGATCCTGAAGCCGTCGATCTCCTCGGTGGATGCCCGGCCGCCCACGCGCTGGTCCCGTTCGGCGAGCAGCACGCTGCGGCCGGCATGTGCGAGCCGGGCGGCGGCGCAGAGGCCGCCGATCCCAGACCCGATCACCAGTACGTCGTACCTGTCAGTTTGCTCGGACACCGTGTCCGGACATCATATCCGAACTCAGGCGGGTTGGTAAACCAGAACCGTCGTCTCGCCCGCGGGGATGGATTCGGTGAGCGCCAGGCCCAGCGGCTCGGCGAGGTCCCCGAACAGGCGCTTGCCTGCCCCGAGGACGATCGGGAACACCATCAGCCGCACCTCGTCGGCCAGGCCTTCCGCAAAGAGCAGGTGGCAGAGCTGAACGCTGCCGTTCACCAGGATGTCGCCGTCGATCTCGTTCTTCAGCTCGGAGATTCGGCCCGCGATGTCGCCGGCGATCACGTGCGAGTTGTTCCAGTCCGGATCCTGGATCGTGCTGGAGACCACGTACTTGGCCATCCCGTTGAACTTGTCCGCGAACTCGCCTTCGCGCGAAGGCCAGGCTTCGGCAAACCCTTCGTAGGTGGTGCGGCCGAGCAGGAGGGCGTCGGCAGCCATCACTTCATCCAGCTTGAACTTGTCCCCGTCCGGCCCGCGGTCGTACTTGAACGCCCACCCGCCGCGATCCATCGACTCGCTGCCGCCCGGATCCTCCACCACCCCGTCGATCGTCATGAACTGCGAGATCACCAGCTTGCCCATCGTCTACTCCTCACTTGCGAGTTGGAACCGTGCATGTCTTCGGACGTGTACCCAGTGGGCTGCCTGCGTCGAGCGTGCCACCGGCGGTCACGACGCGACCGGGTGCCGGGCCTCCGGGAGTGCCCCACCATGCATTGCGGGCGCTGACGTCGTAGCCCACCAGGGTCACCGCCAGAAGGCCCCCGTCAAGGCATACCCCGCCACGAGAACCCAGCGGGCCACCGCCCAGGTCGATCGTGCTGCGCCTGGTCGTGCCCAGGTTCTCCGCCGTCAGGTTGGCGGGCGTAGTGGGGCCGCCGCGGCTGTCGGACAGGTCGGTGTCCTCGATCCTCACCGAGAGCGTGTCCAGGCCGCCGATGTTCCCGAGCCTGAGATTGCCGCCGTGGTTGCCGGTGATCTGCGAGTCGGCGACGTCGAGCATGAGCCGGGACGTCGGCCCGCGCCCGTTCGACACCGACGAGCCGAAAGTCAGGCCGTTGTTGGCGCAGTTGGTCAGGGCCGAGTGACGCACACGGAGCGTGACCTGGTTGCCCGCGCCGCCGCTCGCGCCGATCAGGCAGTCGGCGTTGTTGCCGGGGATGACGATTGTGTCGCCGTAGCCGGAGCCGCCGAAGCCCGTCGATCCGGTGGCTGTGACCCGGTCGAGGCTCAGGTTGAGCACGGCATTGGTGCCCAGGCCGAGCTGCTCGATCACGTCGCCCGAGCTTCCGGAAAAAGTGCTGTCGTGTACATCCACATTGGCGCGGGCCCCGTCGCCCATGCTCACGTACTCGAGCCCGTTTGCCGAGAAGCCGCCACGCCCAGGAGGCTGGCTGTAGTGGTTGTGGGCGATCTCCACGCGCATCCGCCCGCCTCCTACGGGATTGACGAACACCCCCTCCGAGTCGGCGCCTGCGGGCCCGATCCCCGCGTCCTCGTCGTTGCCCAGGTGCGACTGACGATTGCCCCTGAGCGTGGCCGCCAGTGTCGACCGGCCGCGCGACTGGAGGCCGATCGCGAGGATCGAGGACAGCGAAGGGCCCTGGCGCAGGCCTGTCAGATGGTTCCGGGTGATCCGCGCGTGAAGCCGGGCGCGCCCGGACAGGCGAACGTCGATCCCGTCGCCGCAGTCGGCGTCATGCACACGGTTACCGGCGATGGCCAGAGGGCCGGCGCCCCGATCGGCATCCACCATGATCCCGGCCCAGCCGTTGTGCAGCCCGTCGCTGATCGGGATGCCGATCCCGGGGAGCGTGGTGGGCACGCTGAAGTGGGGGATGTGGAAGCCGGGGACGCAGGAGGCGTTCTGTCCCGAGATGTCATTGCCGGTGATCGTCACGCCCGTCGTGTTGAGCCCGTAGATGCCGCCGCGGAGCGGGTCCCTGATCTCGAGATTTGTGACCGTCGTGCCGTCCGCGAGCCGTACCGCGTCGCCGTCGAGGCGCGAGGGCATCGTGTTGGTGACCCGTGCGGAGCCCCGGCCCACGAGTTGCTGGCCGCGCTTCAGGCGGATGCCGCCGTCCAGGATGCCTGCCGAGGGAAGCACGACTATGCGGTCGCCCTCGCGCGAAGCAGCCTCCACCCTGCTCAGGTCACCGAATGGCGACTGGCGGGTGCCGTGTCCACCCGAATCCGCGCCGGCGCGCACGTACAGCGTCCGGGCCTGGTCTGCCCACGCCGCGGAGGGAGTCAGGACGACCGCGGCAGCGGCGAGGGCCAGACAACAGAGGCGTGGGGTCCTGGCAGTCATCGGGCCGCTCCCATCGAAGCACAGTAGCCTCACCCGGGCGATGGGATCCATCGACGACCTGCTCAAGAACGCCGAACGCTACGCCGAGGACTTTCCGCATGGCGACCTGCGGAGGCCGCCCGTGCGCAAGCTCGCGGTGGTGGCCTGCATGGACTCGCGGCTGAACCCCAACAATCTCCTGGGGCTCAGGGAGGGCGACGCCCACATCATCCGCAACGCCGGCGGGATCATCGCTGAGGACGAGATCAGGTCGCTGGCCATCTCCCAGCACCTCATGGGCACGGAGGCGATCATCCTGCTCCACCACACCGACTGCGGGATGCTGACCTTCGACGACGAGGAGTTCGCCACAAAGCTGGAGGCCGAGGCCGGGCAGCGGCCCACCTGGGAAGGGCAGGCCTTCACGGATCTCGAGGAGGACATGCGGGAGTCGCTGAGCCGCGTGCGGACCAGCCCTTTCATCCCGCATCGCGACCAGGTCAGGGGCTTCATCTACGAGGTCGAGACAGGGGTGCTGCGCGAGGTCGCCTGAATCGCTACGGTGAAGCGTCGGCCGTGCGCATCACCTGGATCCGCGCCGGCCCGAACCCGACCAAGGAGTTACAGAACCCATGAGCCAGAAGCTCACCACCATCTTCGCGCTTGCCTGCGTCACTGCGCTCGCGCTCGCGCCGGGCGCGCTGGCCAAGAAGGACACCTTCAAGGCCACGGTCAAGAGCAGTTCCTTCGCCGCCACCTATGACGTCGCGCTGAAGGGCAAGAAGATCTGCGTCACGGGCCACATCACGCAGAACGACCTCGGCGGTGGGGCCTTCCAGCCGGAGGACCTCTCGATCTCGACCAAGGACGACGAGTTCTTCGGTGATGCGGTCTCGACCAAGAAGCGCTGCAAGAACGGCGGCGCCGTGGGCAAGGCCCTCAAGAAGAAGGGCAAGGCCAACGTCACGGTGCTCGACGGCTACGGCAGCCAAATCGCAAAGGGCAAGCTCAAGTAGCAATACGCTGCCGGGATCGTGGCTTTCGATCCCTCAGACCTGGCGTGCATGGATGGGAAGACCATGGCCTCCTCCGAGGCCATGGTCCCCGCCACCGATGAGGGCTTCCTCCGCGGAGACGGCGCCTTCGAGGTAATCCGGGTCTACGACGGGCGGCCCTTCGCCCTGGCCGAGCACCTGGATCGCCTGGAGGTGTCGGCCGCAGGGCTGCTCATGGATCCCGTGCCTCGCGCCGAGTTCGAGCGTGAGGCCGCCGAGCTCCTGGAGGCCAGGGGTGGGCCGGCGTTCGACGGCGTGCTGCGCCTGGTCCTGACACGCGAGGGCCGGCGCATGTTGTTCACGGAGCCGCTACCCGGCAGGTCGGGGGCGATGCGCCTGGGCTCCGTGACCTACGCGCCCACCAGGGTGCTCGACGGGCTCAAGACGCTCTCATACGCCGCCAACATGCTCGCGGGGCGGCTGGCCCGCTCCCGCGGCTTCGACGAGGCTCTCCTGGTCAGCCCGCATGGCCGCGTCCTGGAGGCGCCCACGGCATCGATCTTCTGGGTCGACTCCGGCGGGACTATCTGCACTCCGCCGCTGGACGACCACATCCTGGCGTCGATCACGCGCCAGCGGATCCTCGACCTGGTCGAGGTGAACCAGTGCAACGGAACGCTCGACGATCTGGGCTCGGCCACCGAGGTGTTCCTGGCCTCGACCACCCGTGAAGCCCAGCCGGTTTCGGCGATCGACGATCACACCTTCCCCGAGCTGGGTGAGCAGACCGCCCATGTCGCACAGGAGCTCCGCGCGAACATCCAGGCCGAGCTTGCCGGTTAGGCCCGCGTGACCCCATGCGCGTAGTCACGGTGATCGGCAACCGGCCGCAGTTCGTGAAGGCCGCCGCGGTATCGCGCGCGCTGGCGGATGACTTCGACGAGTTGATCGTGCATACCGGGCAGCACTACGACGACGAGCTGTCGCGCGTCTTCTTCGACGAGCTGGGAGTCCCGCCGCCCGGGCGTGAGCTGCACGTGGGCAACGGCTCGAACACCGAGCAGACCGCGCGGATGCTGGGGGCGCTGGCCCCTCTTCTGACCGAGCTCGATCCCGGGCTGGTTCTGGTCTACGGCGACACCAACTCGACCCTGGCCGGCGCGCTGGCCGCGGCCCAGGCCAGGATCCCGATCGCCCATGTGGAGGCGGGGATGCGGAGCTTCGACCGCGCCATGCCCGAGGAGCTGAACCGCGTGCTGGTCGATCACGCAAGCGACCTTCTTCTGTGCTCGACGCAGGCGGCCATGGACAACCTCCGGAACGAGTCGGCGTGGGGGGAGTCCCATCTCGTGGGTGACGTCATGGCAGACGTGTCGCTCAGTTTCAGGGAGATCGCGGAGGAGCGCTCCACCGCCCTGGCCGATCATGGTCTGACGACGGGCCAGTACCTGCTGGTAACAGCCCACCGTGCCGGGTCGGTCGATGACCCCGCACGACTGGAGCTGCTGGTCGAGCTGCTCGAGGCGCTGCCGGACAAGACGGTGTTCCCGGTCCACCCGCGCACCGCCGCGCGCCTGGAGGCCACCGGGTTGGGGGCGCGCCTGGAGGCGGCGCCCCACATCGTGCTCACCCCGCCGCTGGGCTACCTGGACTTCCTCAAGCTGGCCGCCCACTCCCGCGCCGTGCTCACGGATTCGGGCGGAGTCCAGAAGGAGGCGATGGTCCTGGGCGTGCCGTGCGTGACGATGCGCGACACCACCGAATGGGTCGAGACGGTCGAGGCGGGCTGGAACGTCCTGGTCGATCTGGACGCCGCAGCGGCACTCGAAGCGCTCGCGCGACCCCGTCCAGAGGGCTCTCCACCCGATCTGTACGGCGGCGGCCACGCCGCGGAGCGTGTCCGCGACGTGCTGTCCTCCTACACTTTGCAGGGATGAAGATCGGGATCATCGGTCTGGGCTACGTCGGAGTCCCGCTGGCCGTGGACTTCGCCGAAGCCGGGCATGACGTGGTTGGCGTGGACATCGATCCGCGCCGCGTCGGCATGCTCCAGGACGGCCAGAGCTACGTCGAGGACGTCCCCTCGGAGCGCCTGCGCGCGCTGGACGGCAGGCTCACCGCCTCCACCCGCTACGCCGACCTGGCCGGGGCCGACGCCATCGTCATCGCGGTTCCCACGCCGCTGACCCGCAACCGCGAGCCCGACCTGGCTCCGCTCCTGGGCTCGGCCCGCTCGGTGGCGGGCGTGCTCGAGAAGGGCCAGCTCGTGGCGCTCGAGTCCACCACCTACCCCGGGACAACGCGCGAGCAGCTGATCCCGCTGCTGGAGGAGTCCGGCCTGAAGGCCGGGCGCGACTTCAACGTCGCCTTCTCGCCCGAGCGGGTTGATCCCGGCCGCACCGACTACACGATGAAGAACACGCCCAAGGTGATCGGCGGCTTCACCCCCGAGTGCCTGGAGCGGGCCCTGGCCTTCTACGGCGAGGTCTGCGACGAGGTGGTGCCGGTCACGACGCTGGAGTCGGCCGAGATGACCAAGCTCCTCGAGAACGTCTTCCGCTCCGTGAACATCGCCCTGATGAACGAGCTGGCCATCGTGTGCGATCGCATGGGCATCGACATCTGGGAGGTGGTCGACGCCGCATCCACCAAGCCCTATGGCTTCATGCGCTTCGAGCCTGGCCCCGGCATGGGTGGCCATTGCCTGCCGGTCGACCCGTTTTACCTGGCCTGGCGTGCGCGCGAATTCGACACCTCCACCGAGTTCATCGAGTTGGCCGGCGAGGTCAACCAGCGCATGCCCTACTTCTGCGTGGAGAAGCTCACGCGCGCTCTGAACGACCACTCCAAGCCGGTGCGGGGCTCCAATATCGCCGTGATTGGCGTGTCCTACAAGGCCGGGGTCGGAGACCTTCGCGAGGCACCCGCGCTCAAGATCATGCGCATCCTCCGAGAGCAGGGCGCAACGCTCTCCTACCACGACGATCACATCGCCGAGCTGCCCGACTTCGGTCTCAAGGGCGAGACCCTCGACGCGGTCCTCGCCGGCTGCGACGCGGCGGTGATCGTGACCGCGCATCCTGAAGTGGACCTGGAGAAGATCCTTGCCGACGCGCCTCTGGTCGTGGACTTCCGTGGCGCAACCCGGGGCATCGAGGCCGAGAACCTGGTCCGGCTGTGACCTCGCCCGCCACGGTGGGCGTGGTGGGGCTTGGCTACTGGGGCCCCAATCTGGCCCGCAACTTCGACCGGCTTCACGAGGCGGAGCTCCGCTGGATCTGCGACGCCTCCGATGAGGCACGCGAGCGCTGGGGCCAGGAGTTCCCCGACGCCCGCGCCTCAGCTGATCTCGACGAGCTTCTGGCGGACCCCGGCCTCGACGCCGTGGTGCTCGCAACCCACGTGTCCTCGCACGCCGACCTGGCGGTCAGGGTGCTCCAAGCCGGCAAGCACTGCTTTGTCGAGAAGCCGCTGGCCCAGTCCGTGGCCCAGGCCGAGCGGGTGGTGGAGGCTGCGCGCGACGCCGGGAAGGTCCTGATGGTCGGACATCTCCTGGAGTACCACCCCGGCGTGCACAAGCTGAAGGAGATCGCGGCGGCGGGAGACCTGGGCGACCTCCACTACATCTACTCGCAGCGGCTGAACCTGGGCAAGCTTCGTGCCGACGAGAACGCTCTGTGGAGCCTGGGCGCCCACGACGTGTCGGTGGTCCTGCATCTGGCCGAGGAGGAGCCGGTCCACGTGGAGGCCCGCGGCGAGAGCTACATGCGCGATGGCATCGAGGACGTTGTCTTCTGCTTCATGCGCTTCCCCTCGGGGCTGGCCGCGCACATGCACCTGTCCTGGTTGGACCCGCACAAGGAGCGGCGGTTCACGGTCGTCGGCTCCAAGAAGATGGCGACCTTCGATGACATGGAGACCGAGCGCAAGGTCACCGTCTACGACAAGGGCTTCGACGAGGACTTCTCCTCCTACGGGGAGTACATCGCGCGCTCCGGCGAGGCCTGGAGCCCGAGGATCTCCAACGAGGAGCCGCTGAGGATCGAGTGCCGCCACTTCATCGAGCGGGTGCGGGACGGAGCTGACCCGCGCTCGGGGCCAGAGACGGGCCTGCGCGTGGTGCGTGTGCTGGAGGCCCTCGAGGACTCGCTCAAGGAGAGCCGGCGTGTTGCAAGCGTCTGATCGCGCGCCAGGCCTCTTGCTGGGCCAGGGTGTCGAGCTCCCGGATGACGTGGTGATCGGCGGCAACGTGGTGATCCACGACGGCACCGTGATCGGCGAGGGCACGACCATCCAGGACGGCGCCATCCTGGGCAAGCCCGTCGCGCTGGGGGCCAGCTCGACCGCCACGGCGGATGTGGCCGAGCCGCTGCGGATCGGGGCCGGCGCCAAGATCTGCGCGGGCGCGATCGTGCTGGCCGGCGCGACGGTCGGGCCGCGCGCCCTGATCGGCGATCAGGCCCACGTGCGTGAGCGCAGCACCATCGGCGAGGCCGCCGTGGTGGGCCGGGGCACGTCCGTGGAGAACGACGTGAGCATCGGGGCGCGGACCAAGATCCAGACCGGCTGCTACATCACCGCCTTCTGCGTGCTCGAGGAGGATGTCTTCGTTGCGCCCGGTGTCTTCACCACCAACGACAACACCATGGGCCGCCACGGCGCCGGGTACAAGCTGCGCGGCGCGATTCTGCGCCGGGCGTGCCGGGTCGGCGGAGCGGTCGTTCTTCTGCCGGGGGTCGAGGTGGGCGAGGAGGCCTTCGTGGCGGCCGGGTCGGTCGTCACCCGCGACGTGCCCGCGCGCTCGACCGTGATGGGCAGCCCCGCCAGGGTGATCCGCGAGGTTCCCGATTCCGATCTAATCGAGCGGTGGACCTGATCAGGACAGAGCGCAGTGGACCCCCGGCGCGGCGTCGCCCGGGGATGCTCGGCTCGCCCGAGGGCAGGACGTTGGTGATCGGCGGCGTGGCGGCGGCGATCACGGCCGCGGTGGCAGTTGCCGAGATCGGCCGGGTATGGCGACGGGGATCGGCCCCGCTTCCCAGCGAGACCGATGCGCCGCTTGCGGCCGCCGAGGAGGCTGTGGCCGAGACGGTCGAGATGGCGGTTGCGGGCTTCCAGGAGGCTCCAACGCGCGAGAACGCGATGTTCAACCTGTTGGCCTCGTTCGTCATCACCTTCGCCGCGGCGCGCGGCATCACGCATCTGCTCCGGGCCAGAGGCCGCTACGGGCCCTTTAGGAACGTGACCGCGCGGGGGCGCCACATCCACCACTTCGTACCGGGCATCGTGCTGGCGTTCATCGCCGGGGCGTGGGCCATCGTCTCCACCGACCCGGGCGCGGAGCCGCGCCTGGCGCTTGTCTTCGGAACCGGGATGGGGCTGACGCTGGACGAGTCCGCCCTCCTGCTCGAACTGGACGATGTCTACTGGTCCCAGGACGGCCTGCTCAGCGTGCAGATAACCCTTGCCACCACCGCCTTCCTGGGCGCTCTGCTGCTGGCCGCGCGCTTCATCCGCCGGGGCGAGCCGATCGTGCTCGAGGAGCCCGCCGGCACCTGAAAAATAAGAAAGGGGTAAACCTGCGGGCGGCGAAAGCCGATAGAGGTCACATGACCACCACAGCGCAGCCCCAGACTCTGGCCCTTCCGGCCGTCGCGCCTCTGGCTTTCACCAGGGGACGCATGGCAGTCACAGCGGCCTGCGCGGCTCTGGTGGTCCTTGCCCCCACCCTCCTCTGCGTGAGGGAGGCCCAGCGATGAACGAGCAATCCCCGGATACCACCGCTCCGGGCTGGTAGGCCTCACCCGCCCACCCCGCACGTTAGAGTCGGCCCCCTGAACGACGAGCCGACACTCCCGCCCGAGGGCCCGCAGAGCCCCGCTCCCAGCTCCGAGCCACAGAGCCCCTCTCCCGAGCCGGTCCATCCGGCCGGCCCCGTCCAGCACCAGGGCGCCACGACTTCCGCCTACTCGGGCCAGGTGCCACCCGGCGGCTGGCAGCAGCCGCCCGCGAGCCCCGCGCCCTATGCCGGGCAGCTCGCCGGCTGGTGGAGCCGCGCGGGAGCCTGGATCATCGACGCGCTGATCGTCGCGGCCCCGGTCGTCGCACTGGCCATCCTTGCCATCGTGCCGCTCTTCGGGGCCATCGGCCTGAGTAATTCCGACACCACCGCCAGTGGCGCGTACGCCGCGCTCTCGATCATCGGGGCGCTGGTCTTCATCCTTGCGATAACGATCGGCGCCTTCATCGTGCATCTGTTCTACGGCGCGGTGCTCATGCGCCGCGAGGGTCAGGTCAACGGCCAGACCTGGGGCAAGCAGCTCCTCGGGATCAGGGTTGTGCGCGTGAACGGCCAGCCCTATGACTTCGGCGCCGGGCTTCTGCGCCAGGGGGTGGTCCAGTACCTGCTGTTCTGGGTCGTCGGCGGGTGGTTCCTCGGCATCCCGACCCTGCTCAACTACCTGTGGCCGCTCTGGGACGAGGAGAACCGCGCCCTCCACGACATGATGTGCGACTCGCGCGTCATCCAAGCCTGATGGAGAGCTCCGGAACAGGCCCGACGGGCCCCCAGTCTCCCGCGGAGGAGCCGCAGCCGCCCCAGACCGCGCCGCTCTACCCCGCCGGGCCGGTGGGCAGCCCGCCACCGCAGTATCCCGCGGTCAATCAGGCGCCCGCCAACGTCGCCTACCGGCAGCCCGCCCAGGCCACCAACGGCCTGGCGATCGCCTCGCTGGTGCTCGGGATCCTCTGGATCTTCTGGCTCGGATCGCTGCTCGCGATCATCTTCGGGCATATCGCCACCGGCCAGATCGACCAATCCGGCGGCGCCCAGGGCGGCCGCGGCATGGCGGTCGCCGGGTTCGTGCTCGGCTACATCGGGATGGGAATTCTTGCGGTTTTCTTCATCTTCCCGTTCTTCATCGCCCTGCTCGCGGCCAGTGCGTAGAGCTCAGGCTGCGCGCCGGCTCAGGGCTTCGCCGGAGTCGGTCCAGATGACCTGCTCGCGGCCGGGGCCCACGCCGATCAGCGTGATCGGCACCCCGCTCTGCTCGCTGATGAAGTCCAGGTAGTTGCGCGCGGCCTCCGGGAGGTCGTCCAACGTGCGCGCGCCTGTGATGTCCTCGGTCCATCCGGGCATGTCCACGTAGCTGCCGCGTGCCTTGTGCACGATCGACTGGTGGTAGGGGAACTCGTCGAACGTCGCACCGTCCGGGCCGGTGTAGTTCGTCGCCACACGTAGGGGGTCGATGCCCGTGAGCACGTCGAGCTTGGTGATGACCATGCCGGTCATGCCGTTGATGCGCGAGGCGTAGCGCAGGCCCACGGCATCAAACCAGCCGCAGCGGCGCGGCCGGCCGGTCGTGGTGCCGAATTCGTGGCCGGCCTCGCGCATGAACTCACCGACATCGTCGAAGAGCTCCGTCGGGAACGGTCCGGCTCCGACGCGGGTCGTGTACGCCTTGGCGATGCCCCACACATCGTGGATGTCCTTGGGGCCGACGCCGGCGCCGATGCAGGCGGCGCCCGCGATCGGGTTCGAAGAGGTGACGAAGGGATAGGTGCCGTGATCGATGTCGAGCAGCGCTCCCTGCGCACCCTCGAAGATCACGAGCTTCTCGGCGTCGAGCGAATCCCACGCGATTCGCTGGGTGTCGGCGATGTAGGACTCGAGCCGGTGGCCGAACTCGCGGTACTCCTCGGTCATCGTGTGGAGGTCGAGGGCCGGGTCCTTCTCGAACGGGCGCAGGGTGAGCCGCTTGGGCTCCAGGGCCGCGTAGATCTTCTGCTTGAGGATCTTCTCGTCCAACAGGTCCTGCATCCGGATCCCGAGCCGGGCGGCCTTGTCCGCGTAACAAGGCCCGATCCCGCGCTTGGTTGTGCCGATCTGCAGCTCGCCGAGCTTGGCCTCGCCGGCTTGGTCGAGAAGCAGGTGGTAGGGCATGATCAGGTGCGCGTTGGCGGAGATACGGAGGCCGCTGGTGTCGATCCCGTTGCGCTTGAGCCCCTCGATCTCCTCGGTGATGACCTTGGGGTCGACCACCACTCCATTGCCGATCACGCAGGTCTTGCCCGGGTAGAGGATTCCGGACGGAATCAGGTGGAACTTGAAGGTCTCGCCGTCACGGACGATGGTGTGCCCTGCGTTGTTGCCGCCCTGGAAGCGGATCACGGCATCGGCCCGCTCGGCGAGCAGGTCGGTGACCTTCCCCTTTCCCTCATCGCCCCACTGGGCGCCGACGACGGCTAGTCCTGGCATAAGCGGCTGAGTCTAGACAGCTTCGTCTTCGAGCCCTCGGAGGCCGGGGGCCTGGGTACGGAGATCCCTGCCCATGATCGGGATCTCGTCTCCGCAGATCTCGACGAGCCGCGAAACCGTGCGCTCCCCGACCTGCACCTTGAGCTCCGCGCTCGTCAGATTCGTAGTGAGGATGATCGACCTCTCGTCCTGCCACCGTTCGTTGACGACCGAGTACAGCTGCTCGAGAACCCACTCGGTCTGCTTCTCGGCGCCCAGGTCATCGAGGTGCAGGAGATCGACCTCGCGAAGGCGCTCGAACAGCTCCATGTATGAGCTCTTGGAGTCGGCTTCGTAGGTCTCCTTGATCTCCGAAAGCAGCCGTGGGACGGAGTAGATGGCGACTGACTTCCCAGCATCAAGGGCTGCCTTCGAGATCGTCATCGCGAGCAGGGTCTTGCCCGTCCCGACGTCGCCGTGGAACCACTTGCCCCGTCCCGCATCGAGGTTCGCCTCGATCTTGCGGCAGAACTCCCGGATGTCGCGGACGACCGCCGGGTCCATGTCCCGGATCGGGTTTCGGTCAAAGGCCGCCTCCTTGAGGAACCGCCTCGGCACACCGGTGCCCATGTTGCGCGTGCGCGCCCGGCTGATCCGCCCCTTCCGGCAGGCGCACGGCCGCGCCACATCGTCATCACCCAGGATCCAGCCCGTGCCGTCGCAGGTGTTCTCGGGGCAGAAGCCCTCGCCCGGGTCAGCCTGAGCCATTGGATCCCGGGGGCGGGTGCCCTTCCTGGGATGTGTCGGCGCGGTACAGATCCGCGAACTTCGGGTGCCTGCTGAGGAACGCCAGGCTGACCTTGCCGACCGGCCCGTTGCGGTGCTTGGCGATGATCAGGTCGGCCTCACCCGGGCGCTCGGTGGTGTCCGGGTGGTAGTACTCGTCGCGGTAGACGAACACGACCACGTCGGCGTCCTGCTCGATCTGGCCGGACTCGCGGAGGTCGGAGAGGATCGGCTCCTTGTCCGGGCGGTTCTCGACTGCACGCGACAGCTGCGACACCCCGATGACAGGGCACTCGAGGTCGCGCGCCAGGATCTTCAGCCCCCGGCTGATCTGACCGATCTGCTCGACGCGACCCTGGCGCGGATCCTCCGGCCGCATGAGCTGCAGGTAGTCGACGATGACCAGGCCCAGCTTCTCCTTGAGGTGCAGGCGGCGGGCCTTGGCGCGCATCTCGTGGATTCCGAGGTCGCTCGAGTCGTCGACGTAGAGCGGCGAGGAGGCCAGCGCCTCCGTGGCGCGCAGGATCTTGGGCCAGCGGTCGTCGGAGATGCGGCCCTTGCGCAGGTCGTCGCCGTTGATCTTGGCCTGCGAGGCGATGAACCTCTGGGCCAGCTCCACCTCGGACATCTCGAGTGAGAACAGGGCCACAGCCTTGCCGTACTTGACGGCGGCGTTCTCGGCGATGTTCGTGACCAGGGCCGACTTGCCCATCGAGGGGCGCGCAGCGATGATGATGAGGTTGCCCGGCTGGAACCCGCCGGTCAGCAGGTCCAGGTCCTTGAAGCCGGTGGGTGTCCCGCTGATCTCCATGCCCACCTTGGACACCTGCTCGAGCCGGTCCAGCTCCACGTGCAGGACCTCGGAGATCGACTTGACCGCGGTGGAGTCGTCGTCCATGGCGATCTTGAAGAGCGCGGACTCCGCCGACTCGAAGACCTCCTCCGGCCCGCCGGCGTGTGAGAGCACGTCCTCCTGGATCTGCTGTGCAGCTCCGAGGAGGAGACGCAGGCGAGCGTGCTGCTTGACGATGCGCGCGTAGTGCGGGGCATTCGATGCCAGCGGCACCTCCAGCGGGAGCGCGTGCACGTACTCCTCGCCGCCCACGTCGGCGATTCGCCCGTTGCGCGTGAGCTCATCGCACACCGTGAGCGCGTCGACGGGCTCGGACCTGTCCTTGAGCGCGACCATCGCAGCGTAGATCGCGCCGTGGCGCTCGCGGTAGAAGTCGCTTGGGCGGAGACTGACGTCGATCGTGATCTCATCAAGCCAGCGGTCCTGAACGAGGATCGACCCGAGCACGGAGGTTTCGGCCTCGAGGTTCTGCGGGGGAAGCCTGTCGGCGGAGGGCGGCGGCGCGGGACTGACAGCCACTGCCGTGCTTCGCTACGCCGCGGTGACGATGGTCTTCACGTCGGCAGTTGTCCCTCCGGGCAACTCGACGGTGACCATGTGGGTGCCGGTGGTCCTGATCGGCTCATCGAGCTTGATCTTGCGCCGGTCGACCTTGATGCCTCGCGCCTGCTCGATGGCGTCGGCGATGTCATTGGCCGTGACGGATCCGAAGAGCCTGCCGTCGTCACCCGCCTTGGCGGGAACGGTGAGGACGGTCTTGGTCAGGAGCGCGGCGTTCTCGCCCGCCTTCTCGACGGCTTCGGTGGCGGCCCGCTCGGCAGCCTCCATGCGGCGCTGGGCCTCTGCAATCGAGGCGGTGGTGGCCGGCTGGGCCAGCTTGCGGGGGATCAGGTAGTTGCGCAGGTAGCCCGGAGCGACGTCGATCACGTCACCGCGCTCACCGAGCGCCTCCACCGGCTTCAGCAGAATGGC
>JAXDIE010000078.1:0-4907 GCA_034664165.1 Thermoleophilaceae bacterium
AGGTTGGACGGCGGCTGCGAATACAGGGCGTCGCGGACCGAGCCGGGGTCGAAGAACTCGCGGTGGGTCTCGAAGAAGCCGATCGAGAAGAAGAAGGGCTCGTGGTCGCGACGCGCTTCGCGGAGCAGCTCGATTGCGGTGGGCGCCACGTCGTGGACACGTGTCGTGTCGACCTTGACCACGCGGTCGTAGCCGATCACGTCGGGCTCCTTGGAGATGTGCTGCTCGCCGATCAGGGTCGAGTGGTAGCCGGCCTTGCGCAGCGTGTGGACCATGTGATGCGTGTAGTCGTTGAGCGACCAACCGCGGTGGGCCAGGCCCTGCATGCCGTTGCTGTGCCCGTACTGGCCGGTCAGCAGGCAGGCGCGGCTGCCGGAACACGTGGGCACGGCACAGAATGCCTGGCGGAAAAGCACGCCCTGATCGGCCAGCCGTTGTGTGTTCGGCATGACAACGGGGTAGCCATAGGGCTGCACATACCGCCCAGTGTCATGGGAGTGGAGATAGATGATGTTCGGTCGCTTGCGAGCCATGGTGGTTTGGAGTACCCTACTAAGTCAGTAGGCAATTATGGGTTTCACCGAAAGCACTCTGCCCCCGGCCGGGCCGGCCAGTCCGACCGCTTCCTATCTCATCTGCGCTACCCCGCGAAGCGGGAGCACACTCCTCTGCGAGGCCCTTTCCAGCACGGAGATCGCGGGCCGCCCCGACGAGTATTTCGAAGCGCTGCGCCATTCGGGTGTCCCGCGCAAGCCCACCGAGTACTTCGACGATGCCGATACGGTCGAGTTCGACGCTCAGCTGGGCGATGGCAGCGGCACCATGGAGGGGCGGACGGGCACGCCCTCGCCATGGAATGCGTCGACGGCGTGGAACTATCTCGAGTGGGTCTTCAACCGCGCGACCACGCCCAACGGGATGTTCGCGGCCAAGCTGATGTGGGGGTACCTCCCCGACTTCCTCAGCTTCCTGCGTGAGCTCCGCGGCACGCGAAGCCTCGAGACCCCCGAGCTCCTGGACAAGGTCTTCCCCTCGCCTCGCTTCGTATGGGTCACCCGCCAGGACAAGGTCCGGCAGGCGGTCTCGCTGTGGAAGGCACTCCAGACCGAGACCTGGCGCGCCGATCCGCAGCACGAGTCGGGCTCCCGCCCCGATCTGGCCTTCAGCTTCGAGGGCATCGCCCACCTCCGCCGTCAGCTGGCCGAGCAGGACGCCGCGTGGTGCCGGTGGTTCTTCGAGAACGGCATCCGCCCCCAGACCGTGGTGTACGAGCAGCTCGCCGCCGACTACCGGGGCACCCTTGCCGCCACGCTCGACTTCATCGGCGCGCCGATCAGCCGGGAGGACATCCCCGACCCGCCCCTCGAGCGCCAGGCCGACAGCCTCTCGGAGGAATGGGTTCAGCGATACACCGAGCTCGAACAGACCACGGAGCTGCCTGCTCGTGTGGGCCGCGCCGACGTGCCTCCCTTCGACACCGGCGAATTCGCGATCGGCGCCTAGGCTCCGCGCCGACGATCCCGCCCAGCGGCCCCTATAGGGCGTCCAGACGGGACGGTCAGTCGGGAACCAGCAGCTGCGGGGCCTCGCCGGTGTCCGCCGGCCCGCCCGGCAGGCCCTCGGGCACGGTTACCCCGAGTACCAGCAGGGACGCCAGGATCAATCCGACGAAGAGGAACACGCCCAGCGCCGGGAAGCCCCCGGCAGCCAGCACGAAGCCGCCGACCAGCGATCCGATCATGTAGCCCAGCTGGGCGCTGGCGGTCCGAGCCGACATCATCGCCCCGGGCCGCTGGGGCAGCTGCCCCAGGCCCAGGGTGCTCGAGCCGGTCAGGCGCAGGGCTGCGAACACGGCGACCAGGCAGAAAACCGGCAGCGTGAACCAGATCGACGGGGTGACGTTGAACAGCACCAGCATCACGATCCCCATGCCGATTCCGCCGATCATCACCACCTGCTTCTGGCCGATCCGGTCCGCCAGCCCTGCCACCCGCGGGCTCGAGACCAGGAAGACGGCCGATGGCAGCGAGAGCAGGAAACCCAAGGCGGTCTGCGACACGCCGTAGGTCTCGACGTAGAAGGCGCCGGCGAAGGTCAGCTCGCCCGTCCAGACGGCGTAGGCCATGAGCTCGGACACGGTCCAGCGCCTTGCGGAACGGTCGCGGAACACCAGGCGCAGCCCGCCGCGGGATGAAGCGTCGCCACGCGGCCGCAGCGGCAGGCGCGGCAGCACCACAAGCGTGGCCGTGAGCGCGATCAGCGAGACCACGGCCGGCACCAGGTAGGCCAGCCGCCAGGAGCCGGCGTCGGTGAGCAGCCCGATCACCGGGTTGCCGATGATCCAGGCAAGCGACTGGAGCCCCACCACGTAGCCCATGGCCCACGGGATATCGCGATCCTCGAAGTACACGCCCACCCCGGCGAAGCCGCCCGAGAGCATGCAGGCAACCCCGAGCCCCGCGGGGACCTGCGCGATGTAGAAGAGGGTGATGGTGGGGGCGAAGGAGGTGATCACGGCACCGCTCAGCGAGAGCAACGAGCCGGTGATCAGCAGAGGGCGCACGCCGATCCGGTCGATCAGCGACCCGATCGAGAGTGAGCCGATCACAGCTGTGCCCGCAAGCACCGCGCGTGCCTGGCCCGCGGCGCTCACCGACACGCCAAACGCGTTGGCCACCTCCACCACGATCGGCGCGAGCACGACGATGCTGGCCTGCGTCGACAGCGTCGCCGCGGCCAACGGGATGATCATGCGGCGCCCCCGGCTCACGGGGTTGAGCCTACGGAACGCCTACTTGATGACGGCGATCTTCTCGCCGGAGCCGATCGAAGCGCCCTCGGTCACCAGTAGCTCTTCGACCTTGCCGGACCGGTGCGCCGTGATCTCGTTCTCCATCTTCATGGCCTCGATGATGCAGATCAGCGCGCCCTCCTCCACCTCGGCGCCCTTCTCGACCACGACCTTGAAGACGGTTCCCTGCAGCGGCGAGAGCAGATCCTCGCTGTCGCCGCCGCCGCCGCCGGCGGCCCTGGCGGCGCGCTTGGGCGCGGCCTTGGGCCCGGCGCCTGCGACCGCGCCGCCACCCGGCAGTGCGGCGCCGATGACCTTTACGTCGAAGCGCTTTCCCGAGACCTCCACCGCGTAGTCGCGCTCGACCTTGGGCTCCTCGCCCTCCGCCGGGGCCTCGGCCTTGGGGAACGCGAGCTCCTTCAGCCACTTCTTGTCCTCCACCAGGTCGCGGCACGTCTCGGCGTTGGCCCACTGCTCCGATGCCAGCAGCGCCTTGTGGAACGGAATCAGGGTCTTGAGCTCGGTGATGTGGTACTCGCCGAGGGCGCGCAGCATGCGGCGCGTGGCCTTCTCGCGGTCCACGTCCCAGACGATCAGCTTGGCCACCATCGGGTCGTAGGTGGGGCTGACCTCACCGCCGGCGCCGACGCCCGAGTCAACGCGGATGCCAGGCCCGCTGGGCTCGCGGTATTCGCCGATCCCTCCGGGAGCGGGAGCGAAGTTCTTCGAGGCGTCTTCGGCGTTGATCCGGCATTCGATCGCGTGGCCGGTGAGCTTCACGTCGTCCTGGCTGATCGACAGCTCGCCGCCGTCGGCCGCGATGATGCCCTCGCGCACGATGTCGATGCCGGTGGTCATCTCCGTGACGCAGTGCTCGACCTGCACGCGGGTGTTCATCTCCAGGAAGTAGTACTCGCCGTCCTGGAGCAGGCCCTCGATGGTGCCTGCGCCCACGTAGTTCACGGCAGCAGCGGCGTCGGTGGCGATCTTCCCGATCCGCTCGCGCATCTCCTCGTCGACGGCCGGGGCGGGAGACTCCTCGATCAGCTTCTGGTGGCGGCGCTGCACGGAGCAGTCGCGCTCGCCCAGGTGGATCGTGTTGCCGTGCGTGTCGGCCAGCACTTGGACCTCCACGTGGCGGGGGTCCGGCAGGTAGCGCTCCAGGTAGACGGTGCCGTCGGAGAAGAACTTCTCGCCCTCGCGGCTTGCGCCCTCGAAGGCCTCCTCGAGCTTGTCGGCCTCGAGCGCCACGCGGAAGCCTTTGCCACCGCCACCGCCGGCGGCCTTGACCGCGACCGGGTAGCCGATGGTGTCCTCGATCACCTTGCGGGCGTCCTCGACCGTTGCGACCGGCTCGGTGGTGCCGGGGACGATCGGCACTCCCGCGGCCTGCATCAGCTCACGGGCACGCGTCTTGCTCCCCATGGCCTCGATCGCCTCGGCCGGCGGCCCGATGAAGACGATCCCGGCGTCCTTGCAGGCCTGGGCAAAGGCGGCGTTCTCCGCCAGGAAGCCGTACCCGGGGTGGATGGCCTCGGCGCCGGACTCCTTGGCGACCTCGATGATCTTGTCGACCACCAGGTAGCTCTCGTTGGCGGGGCCGGGGCCGATCAGAAAGGACTCGTCGGCGCGCTTGGCGTGGAGCGCATCCCGGTCGATCTCCGAGTACACGGCCACGGTCGCGATGCCCATCTCCTCGCACGCACGCATCACGCGGATGGCGATCTCGCCGCGGTTGGCAATGAGGATCTTCGAGAACACGGCGGCGAAGACTATTCAGGCGGCCGACGTGATGCCGGTCAGGCTGGCGCCGGCTCCTGGGCCTCCGTGTCGGCGTCGGCACGGGCGACCCTGTTGCGGAAGCGGTCGATCAGCACGATCACCGCCAGGATGCCGGGCACAACCGCGATGGCCCACGGCGGGATCGGCAGGCCGGCCTTTGAGCCCAGGCCCATGGCCGCTCCGATCAGCACCACGCCGAGGATGGTCCGCAGCGTGCCGGCCGGGAGGCGCACCGAGAGGTGGCTGCCCGCGTACACACCGGGCACGGACCCGATCAGGATCGTTCCGGCCAGCGCGTAGTCCACGTTGCCCGAAATGACGTGCGCAAGGGCGG
>JAXDIE010000009.1:0-5970 GCA_034664165.1 Thermoleophilaceae bacterium
CTGGCCGGGCTCAGCTCCATATGTGCCGGGCCCACAAGGGTCACGTTCCAGCGGGGCGGCTTCCCGCGCAAGCGGACGAAGCGCAGCGGAGAAGCGAGAGGTGCAAGTGACCGGGGAATGATCGCGACACCGAGGCCGTGGGCAACCAGCTCGAGCAGAGTCGGCATGTCGTTGACCTCGAGGGCCACGTGGCGCTCGACGGCTGCGGAGGCAAATGCCTGGTCATTGGCGATCCTGATTCCCCATTCCGGATAGCCGTCGACGAACGTCTCGGCTCGCAGGTCCGAGAGGCTCACCGACTCCCGCTGCACGAGTGGATGATTCGGTGCACAGGCCAGCGTCATCGCCTCGCTCAGCAGCTCGTGGCCGACGACGCCGGCCGGTGCGGGATCCGGGAGCCAGGCGAAGGCCAGTTCCAGCCTCCCCTCCCGAACCTCGCGCAGGAGCACCTTCGTGCCTGCTTGGCGCAGCCTGATACCGACGCCGGGATGCATCGCGTGAAAGCGCGCGAGCAGCGCCGGCAGCTGGACAAGCGACTGCATGATCCCGAGCGACAGTGTTCCGCGCTGGACTCCCTCCACGCCCGCCACGGCCTCACGAGCCGCCTCCGCAGCCCCGAGCACGCGACGCGCCTCTGTCAGCAAGGCGCGCCCTGACTCGGTCAGCTCGACGCGGCGGGTCGTGCGGTCGAAGAGCCGCGTGCCCAGCCCGCGCTCGAGTGAGCGGATAGAGGCCGAGAGACCAGACTGGACGATATTGGCGCGGTCTGCCGCCCGGCCGAAATGGCCCTCCTCGGCCGCGGCGACGAAATGCTCCAGCTGTCGAAGTTCCACGCCCCTGCTCACTTATCGCTGATCCAGATCAATAGCATCGCATATTGCTGTTGCAGAGATCACTGCGCCGGCGCAGACTAGTGCTCAAGTCACGTCTAGAAAGGACAACGATCATGAGCACTGAGAGCATCACCGAGACCACCGTGACACTGGGAGTCACCCACCTCGAGGTCTATCCGGTCGCATTCGGTACCTGGCAACTCGGGGGAGAGTGGGGAGAGTTCGACGAGCGCGAGGCCATCGGTGCGATCCGCTTGGCCCGCGAGCTCGGGGTGAACCTCTTCGACACAGCCCAGGGATACGGCTTCGGTGCCTCCGAGCAACTCCTCGGCCGAGCGCTCCGCGACGACCTCGATCGGCGCCGCGATGAGATCGTCATCGCGACCAAGGGCGGCTTGCGGATGACCGGCGACGTGCTGGTCCGCGACGCGAGCCCGGCCTTCCTGCGTGCCGGAGTCGAGGACAGCCTGCGCGCGCTAGGGGTCGACTACATCGACATCTACCAGGTTCATTGGCCGGACCCCAAGGTGCCTTTCGCCGAGACCGCCGGCGCGCTCGAGGAGCTCGTGGGAGAAGGAAAGATCCGCCACGTCGGCGTCTCGAACTACGACGCGGCCCAGATTGCCGAGTTCGCCGGCACCCGGCCGGCCGAGACCCTGCAGCCGCCCTATCACCTGTTCCGTCGCGACATCGAGGCAGAGACGCTGCCGTATGCCCGCGAGCATGAAATCGCGGTTCTCGTCTACGGACCGCTCGCCCACGGACTGCTCAGCGGCAGCATGGATGAGCGCACGACCTTCGCAGCCGATGACTGGCGAAGCAACAGTCCGGTGTTCCAGGGCGACGCCTTCCGGCGCAACCTCGAGGCGGTCGGTGAGCTGGAGCGCTTCGCCGCCGGGGAGCTCGGCACCTCGGTCTCGCAGCTGGCGATCGCCTGGACGCTCGCCAATCCGGCCGTTCACGTGGCGATCGTCGGCGCCCGTAGCCGGAGGCATATCGAGGAGAGCATCGCGGCTGGCGACCTACACCTGAGCGAAGGCGACCTCGAGCAGATCGAACACATCATGGCCGGGGCGGTGCCCGTCGCCGGGCCGTTCCCCGAGCTGGGCCGGCTCAGCACCGAGACCAGCGTCTTTACCGAACCGACCGAGAACTAAGGAGAACCAGATGCCTGCGACTTCACGACAGCACTCCGACCGCCCGACGATCGCGGTCCTCGGGACCGGAAGGATGGGAGCCCCGATCGCCCGCAACCTGCTTGCAGCAGGCTTCCCGGTGACGGTCTGGAATCGGACCGAATCACGAGCCGCGCTCCTCGCCGAAGACGGCGCCGCGGTGGCCGCATCGCCCCTCGTGGCAGCCTCCGGGGCATCGGTTGTGTTGACGATGCTGACCGATGGGGCTGCAACCGCCGCGACGATGGATGGCAGGCAGGGGGCGCTGGCCGCGATGCGGCACGGCTCGATCTGGATCCAGATGGGCACGGTCGGCCTGTGCTGGGCCGACCGGCTCGCCGAGCTGGCCGCCGCACACGGGATCGACTTCGTCGATGCACCTGTCTCCGGGAGCACGGGTCCGGCCGAGGACGGCCAGCTCGTGGTCCTCGCGTCCGGCGCCGAGGAGGTCCGTTTGCGTCTTGAGCCGGTCTTCGACGCAATTGGTCGCCACACGTTCTGGCTCGGCCAAGCCGGCAGCGGAAGCCGGATGAAGCTGGCGCTGAACAACTGGCTGGCGGCGAGCACCGAAGCATTGGCGGAGACGCTCTCCTTGAGCGACGCGCTCGGCCTCGACCCGAGCGACTTCGTCGACGTCTTCGCCGATACCCCACTGGCCTCGCCCTACGCCATGGCCAAGGGCCGGTCGATGGTCGCCGGCGACTTCGCTCCCGGCTTTCCGCTGCGGCACGCCTTCAAGGACACCGCTCTCGCGCTGAGCGCCGCCCGTGACCTCGGCCTGGAGCTGCCTGTGACGCGGGCACTCGAGGGCCGCTGGCGCGATGCGATCGCTCACGGGCACGGCGACGAGGACCTGAGCGCGATCATCACCGAAGCGAACCGCGGCACACCGGGTCGAGGTCGCCGGCCGCGCTAGAGCTCCCAGGTGATCTGCCCGGTCACGAGTGCCAAGGCGACGGCATGTGCTCGCGTGTGCACGCCGAGCTTGCTCATGATGTTCTGCACATGGGATTTCACCGTTTCGGATGACAGGAACAGATGCTCGGCGATTTCACCACTCTTCAGTCCGGAGGCGACGAGGGTGAGGACCTCGCGCTCCCGTTCCGTCAGTTCCACCGTCCCGCGCCTATCCGCCCAGAGCCGCGCCCATGCAGCCTCACGATCGGAGGCGCCTTGCGCCAGCTCGGTGGCATGCGCGTCGAGCGGGATGACCACCGACAGATGCCGTCCCGGCTGCACGTTGGCCGTGGCGCTGAATTCGACCGGGACGGACCCGCGGCTGGGGACGTACAACTGGTCCCGGCCTTCGGCCTCGCCGTCCGCCAGGAACACCCCCCATCCCTCGCGGAGGCGCTGGCGCTCGGTGGGAGGCGTGAAGTCATCCATCGAATGCCACGCGATCTCCACTCGCGACATCCCGAGTAGCTCAGCGGCGGCATCGTTCCCCGTCACCCAGCGCCGCTGATCGTCGGAGATCAGCATCGGATGAGGTGTGCGTTCAAAGGCGGTCTGCAGGCGGACCACCGCCTCCGGGCCGAACCTGCTGCCCGGGTTGCCTCCTCCGCTCATGCCGCGGCAGGCGAGGCCGTCGGAAGCCCGCGCCTGGAAGCCTTATGCCGTTGATCCCTGCCCACGGCGGCGAGTATTTGGTCGGATGCCGGACTTTCGCAATCCTTCAAAAGGATGAACTTTGGATAATTCATCCCAATGGATGGCCTAGGTACAGGCGTGTCGCCTCGGTCCGATTCCGGACCTCGAGCTTGCCGAGTATCGCCCTGATATGGGACTTCACGGTGGCCTCCGAGATCCCCAGCTGCTCGGCGATCTGGGCGTTCGCGGCGCCAGTCGCGATCAGCCCAAGTACTTCCCGCTCACGGGCCGTCAGGCCAGCGAGCTCTGACATGGGGCGTGACCAGTGGACGGGCCGAGAGGGGACGAAGGCCCGCTTCTCGGCCAGCTCGCCGGCGAGCAGCGCGACCGTCAGGAATGCCGTCGCGCGAGAGAGATAAGTCAGAGGGCCAATCTCCCATTCAGGACAGGCTTGGCTGAGCATGAATGTCATCAGCAGCGCCGCAGCGGCCGCGGCGCAGGCGGCCCAGCGGCCCCAGCGCCATCCGATCAAACCGATTGGAAGCACCAGGAAGGCAAGAGATGGGCCGGCCGGGTCCGCGTAGAAGCAGTCTGCGGTCAAGACCAGATCACCTCACGGCGGACCGCCACTATTCTCTCTGAGGTGGCCCACAGGCTGGGTGGCACGAGCCTGGGGCGGGACTGTGTTTGGACCAATGAAGTCAAGTGAATGTGTCAATTGACAATCACAAGGTACCATGTAGGCGAATCATGAGCCCCGAGGGACAGATCGAGTCGTCTGGGATCGGCATCCGCCTGAAGGCTTCGCGTGAGCGCCTTGGCTGGAGCCGGGAAGAGCTGGCGGTCCGTTCCGCGCTCAGCTGGTCTGCCATCTCCCAGGTGGAAGCCGGGCGGCGCAGGAATGTGCGTCCGCAAACGCTGTCCGCGCTTGCGGGAGCACTCGGAGTCACCGTCGACTATCTCGTGGACGGCGTTCCCCCGAGTTCGACGATGCTTGAGCACCGGGCCCTGGTCTACGGGACAGATGACGAATTCGTCGATGTGGCCGCGCCCTTCCTCCGCGAAGGGATCCGGCGCTCCGAGGCGGCCTTGGTCGTACTGAAAGCCCGCAATATCGAGTTGCTTCGCAAACGGCTCGGCTCTGATGCGGCAGCGGTCGAGTTCATCGAAGCGGAACGCTGGTACTCCGACCCGGGCGCCGCGATCGCGGCATACCGGGCGCTCGTAACGGCCAAGATCGAGGCCGGCGCCCCGTGGGTACGCGTCGTAGGCGAGCTGCTCCTGTCGGGGAAGTCCGAACGCGAGATTGCCCGCTGGACTCGATACGAGTCGCTCTTCAATCTCCTCTTCGCGTCGTCGCCGGTGACCGTTTTCTGTCTCTATGACACGAGAGCGCTTCCGGAGGAGATCGTGAGAATGGCCCTCAGCACCCACCCGCACACGATCGGGCGCACCGGCATCGAGAGCAGCTCTTACTACGCCGACCCCGCCGGCGTTTTTCTCGACAGTCAAGGAGAGATCAGCGGAAGCGGCAGCGGGGCGACCACCCCGGTCTCGCGGTAGGTCCGGCGCGCCTGTCGGGCGAGAGGGAGGTACTGGAGCTCATCGGGCAGCCCGAGCAGAAGGGCGTGGACGCCTTTGCGGTGTGCTCGGTATTGCAGCTCGTCGGTCCGGGTCCAGTCCAGGCAGAGCCGCTCTCGTATGAGCGGCGGTAGTGAGGCCTTGGTGAGCCAGAGCACGAAACGCATCGCTGGTGCCTGGAGGACGGGCTTCAGCACGTAGGGCCCGAGGAAGGCGTTGACGCGCTCGGAGAACCTGTCCACAGAAGGCGCGGGTGAGGTCCGATGCATCCGGAATCCTTCCCGGACCGGGCGGGTGTCCTCGAGGACGTGATTGACCGTGTGGTCCCAGTACTCCTGGAACGCGTCCCAATCCGACGGCACCGGCTGCATGCTCACCCCGAAGAGCCGGTACCAGTCGACCGACTCGAGGTACAGCGCCTCCTTGTCGGCGTTCGAGAGTGGGAATCCGGTCAGCTGGCACCCGGTGATGATGTCCTCGACGAACGTCGCGTGAGCCCAGAAGAACGTATGTGGGTTGAGTGCGCGGTACGAGCGGCCGTACTTGTCGATTCCCTTGATCGGCCGATGTAAGCCGCGGATCAGCTTGCCCCACTCGTGCGAGGTCTCACCGCCGTAGACGACCGACATGATCGGGCCGATCGACCTCTGTCCCCGGGCGATCGGGTCCTCGAAGAAGACGGAGTGCTGCTCAACTCCCGCGGCGAGCTCCGGGTGCATGTTCTGCAGCATCGCCATCCGCAGGCCGTTGGTGAGGCGGTGCGCGGGCAGCCGGCCGAAGTGCTCCCACAG
>JAXDIE010000025.1:0-18470 GCA_034664165.1 Thermoleophilaceae bacterium
GTTGTGCACTTCGAGGATCTCCGGCTCGCCTCCGAACTCGATTCCGAACCCGGCCAGCAGCGGCATGACGGTTTCGCCCCACGCCTGCATCTGCTCCCGGGACTCCCAGATTTCGCTCACGGTGAGATTGTCGGGCGAGCCGAAGCAGACATGGACCTGGAGTCCCGCCGGCGGGAAACCGGCCTCCTCCACCTTGGGATGGCTCTCGTCGTACTTCTCTGCGGTCAGGTTGGCTGGGTGATAGCGAACGAGGATGCTCATGAGGTCCTCCGTCGGGGTCCTGCCGACCCTAACCAGAACGGCGAGATTGCGTGGACGATGAGTCGGGGCCCGCGCTAGATGTAGTACATCGCCGCGCCCGTGCCCGCCTCGCGCTCGGCAGCCGCCGTGATGGTCACGGCGCCCAGCACCTCGCGGACGGAGTCGGTCACGTCGGTCCAGGGGAAGCCCGCAGCCGCCGCTGTGGTGCCCAGGGTCCCGTCCAGCAGCTCCACGACTTCGAGGACGGTGACCTCGGCCGGCGGGCGGGCGAAGGTGTAGCCGCCCTTGACCCCGCGCTGGCTCTTCAGGATGCCCCCGCGCCTAAGCACGGCGAACAGGCCCTCGAGGACCTGTACGGGGATGTCGCGCGAGCGGGCGATGTCGCCGATCGGCACGGGATCCGTTGCGCCACGGCGTGCGAGCTCGCAGAGAGCGCGGACGGCGGTGGGCGACTTGGCGGTGATGGCAAGCATGTGCGTGAAAGTCTAGGGGCGTGCCCCTCCCCCGCCTCCTGACGGTCTGGCTGCCCCCGTTCGCGCTGATGGCGCTGATCTTCTGGCTGTCGGCACAGCCGGACCTGAACTCCGGGCTCGGCATCGTCGACCTGATCGGCCGCAAGGTCGTGCACATGACCGAGTACGGGCTGCTGACGTGGCTCTGGTGGCGGGCCGTGCAGAGCCTGCCCGCGGCCTTCGTGATCGCCGTGGCCTACGCGATCACGGACGAGTTCCACCAGACGTTCACCTCAGGCCGGCACGGTGCACCGACCGACGTGCTGATCGACGCCATCGGCGCCGGGATTGTCTGCCTCGCCCTGAGAAGGGCGAGTGGCAAGCAGAGCAAGGAAGCAGGGGCGAAGGCTTAGTGGGCTAAGCCGAGACCCGATGACGACGCTATGCGACGCCAATCGCTCTTCTCAGAGCCAGCCCTTCTCTGTTGCCATGAGTACGGCCTGGGCCCGGTCGACGGCGCCCATCTTGCCGTAGATGTTGTGGAGGTGGGTGCGGACCGTGCTGGTCGAGAGCGTGAGCTCCGCGGCTATCTGCTTGTAGACCTTGCCCTCGGCCAGCGTCTTGAGGATCTGAACCTCGCGCGCCGACAGCGGACACGGCTCCGGGCGGCGACGGCCGCTGGCGGCTCCGTAGGGAAGCTCGTACATGATCGCCCTCAGTGCCTGCGGGTCCAGGCCCACCGTGCGGGCCACTGCCAGCAGCCTGCCGGGCTCGACCGCGCGCTCCTGCGCGTGGTGGGCAAGCATGTCGGCGAGGCGGACGATGGCGGCGGCGCCCTGGGCGTCGTCGGAGTGGTGGCGCTCGATGGCGCGGGACAAGCTCTGCGGCAGCCCCCAGCGGCGAGCGAGGACTCCGCCGACTACGGCGTGGTCCACGCCAAGCTCGCGGCGCTCGCGCGCCACACGCTCCTCGGGGGTGCGGGCGCCCTTGTGGATCTCCTCGGGGTAGCCCGGGTAGGCGTGCATCAGGACCAGGCGGCCGATGTCGTGCAGCAGGGCGGCGACGAGCAGCGAGTCGCGGTCCTCCCAGCCCACCTCGCGGGCGACGCGCTCAGCGGCGCGCTGGGTTGCCACGGCGTGCAAGCGGAAGCGCTCCGGCGCCGTGTCCCAGGCGGCGGTGCGCTCGAAGAAGTCAAAGGTGGTGGTGCGCATGGTGAGCGACTCGACGCCCGCGGGCCCGAGAACCTCTACGGCGGCGGGGATGCTCGAGATCTGGCCGGCGCGGGGGCCGGCGCGGTTGGCCAGCCTCAACACGGCGATGGCAAGTGCGACGTCGGACTCGACCGCTGCAACCACGTCGCCGTTGGACGAATGGGCGTCACGTACCAGGCGCAGCAGGCGATTACGCGGCTCCGCAAGGGCCGGGAACTCCTCGAGGGCCTCGAAAGCAGCAGTCAATCGCTGGCCGTGGCCCTGGTTACGAGGCCGCGCGCCCGCTTCTGGGCGAGGCGCCGGGATAGCTCTTTCTGCTGCGTCCAAATTGATCAGTGTCCCCTTTATTCCTGCGTCGAAGCAATACCTGTTGAGGGCGTATCGGCAGCGTTGGACGAAAGGTTTAGCCGATTCGGCTCAAACTTCAAGATTTCCGACCA
Source organism: Thermoleophilaceae bacterium (assembly GCA_034664165.1). GTDB lineage: Bacteria > Actinomycetota > Thermoleophilia > Solirubrobacterales > Thermoleophilaceae > JACCVG01. The sequence goes on from JAXDIE010000025.1 coordinate 2,365, forward strand.
TCATCGTCCCGCATGTGCCAGTGCCGCGTCAATGCGGCTCAACGTCTCCTCCTTGCCCAGAAGCGCAAGGGACTCGAAGATCCCCGGCGAGATGGTCCCCCCGGAGATGGCCACGCGCACGGGCTGGAAGACCATCATCGGCTTGACGCCGAGCTCCTCGACCAGCCCGCGCAGCGCGGACTCGATCGACTGGGCGTCAAAGGGCTCGACCTCGGCCAGGATGGCTCGGGCCCGCTCGAGCCGCTCCGGGGCGTCGTCCTTCATGACCTTCGCCCATGCCTTCTCGTCAAAGGGCCGGCGCTCGACGAAAAACCCTGCCAGCGGCCAGAACTCCGAGAGCGTCTGGAACTTCTCCCGTGAGAGCTCAACAGCAGGGCGCAGCCCGGTGTGCCCAGTCTGCTCCTCCAGGATCGCCGTCAGCTCATCGATATCCATCTCCCGCAGGTAGTGGCCGTTCATCCACCGCAGCTTCTGCTCGTCGAAGATGGCGGGCGACTTGGATACGCGGTCCAGGGAGAACTTCTGCGCCATCTCCTCGGTGGTGAAGAAGGTCGTCTCGGCGTCGTAGCCCCAGCCCAGCAGGGCGATGTAGTTGCGGACAGCGGCCGGGAGATAGCCGGCGTCCCTGAGCTCCTGGACCGAAGCGGCGCCATGGCGCTTTGAGAGCTTCTTCCCATCGGGGCCATGCAGCAACGGAAGGTGGGCGAAGGCCGGCGGGTCGGTGATGCCGAGCGCCTTCATGACCATCAGCTGTCTCGGGGTGTTGGACAGGTGATCCTCGCCGCGGACCACCTGGGTGATCTCCATGTCGCGGTCGTCCACCGCCACCGCGAGGTTGTACAGCGCGCTGCCATCGGAGCGCGCGATCACGAAGTCGTCGATGGCGGAGTTGTCGAACTCCACGTCGCCGCGGATCAGGTCATGGACCACGGTCTGCCCTTCCGGGACCCTCAGCCTCACCGCGCCGTCGTCCATGTAGGCGTGACCCTCCTCGACCAGGCGCGCTATCTCCGCCCGGTGGCGATCGCTCCGCTCGACCTGGGAGATCGGCCCTTCGTCCCAGTCCAGCCCGAGCCAGCGGAGGGCGTCGAGGATCTGATCCACGTTCTCCGGAGTCGACCGCTCGCGGTCGGTGTCCTCGATCCGAAGGACCAGGGTGCCGCCCGATCCGCGCGCCAGGAGCCAGTTGTACAGTGCCGTCCGCGCACCGCCGATATGGAGCTCCCCTGTGGGCGACGGCGCGAATCTCACTCTCATGGACACCACTCGATGCTAATCGGCGGCCACGTCTCCCCGGCGGGCGGCCTCCCCAACGCCCTCCTGCGCGGCCAGGAGATCGGCGCCCGCTCGATCCAGATCTTCCACCAGAGCCCTCGGGCCTGGCGGCCGACGAACCACACCCCGGAGGCCATCCAGCAGTTCAACGAGGACATGGCGGGCAGCCCGATCGACTCGGTGATCATTCACGCCGTCTACCTGATCAACTGCGCCTCCAAGGACGCCGAGCTCAGGCGCAAGTCCCGGACCTCGCTGATCCACGCCCTTCAGCTGGGCGACGCGATCGGTGCCGATGGCGTCGTCCTCCACCCCGGCTCCACGGTCGGCGAGCCCCACGCAGCCGCCATGAAGCGGGCGTCCAGGGTCTTCAGGGAGGCCCTGGGGGAATCCGGCCCGTGCCCACTCCTTCTGGAGGACACTGCCGGTGCCGGCAACACCCTGGGCCGCAGCTTCGAGGAGCTGGCGGGCCTGATCGAGCTGACCGGTGGCGACGAGCGGCTGGGGCTCTGCCTGGATTGCTGCCACATGCTGGCCAGCGGCTTCGACATCAGGACCATCGCGGGCCTGACCAGCGTGATGGAGGACTGCGACCGGATCGTCGGGCTTGATCGCCTGGGCGCCCTGCACGTGAACGACTCGCAGGTCCCGCTTGGCTCCAACGTCGATCGCCATGCGGACCTCCCGCACGGCGAGCTGGGCGAGCGTGGCCTGGCCGCCTTCCTCTCCGAGCCCCGCTTCGAGGGGCTCCCTGCCGTGCTGGAGACCAAAGCCGACCCCGAGCAGATCGAGATCGCCAAGCGCCTGCGCAAGAAGGGCCTGGCGGCCCGCAGGCGCGCCGCAGCGACGAAGAAGGCCTAGGGCGCTATAGGGAGTCGCGGATGTCGAAGGCGGCGTCTGCGTCCGTCTCCGGCTCCTGGAAGAAGCGCGGGTTGATGCAGTCGAACGGGCGCCCGTTGCCCAGGTACGCGCGCTCGACCGAGGACCGGCACTGAGTCAGCGGCTTGCCGGTCATCTTGACCCCGCCGAACCCGTGGCGGGCCCGCTCGGCCTCGAAGAAGAGCTGCTGGTCTATCTCGACGCGGAAGACCTTCTGCATGCAGCCCATGAAGCGGCGGCCGGACTTTTCGTCGTCATAGAGGTAGAGGTACTCGCAGCCGCTCTCGAGGCACCCCGTCGGATGCACCAGGCGGTCGCAGAAGGAGCAGCACTGTCGGCACTCGGTGGCGGCCGGGATGCTCGTAGCTGGGCTCACGCCGCCAAGTGTAGAGAGCTACTCCTGGCAGTTGGAGCCGGCGCACGTCTCGAGCGGCTTCAGACGCTTCTTGAGGTCGCGCACGATCCCGCTGTAGGCCTTGTCGCTGTCGCGCGACTCGAGCTCGTGCGGGTCCTTCACGTTGTCGTAGAGCTCCTTGCCGGAGTCGTCGTCGATGTAGGTGTAGCGGCCGTCCCTGATGGCCCGCGCCCCATCCACGCCGTTCTCGAGCAGCATGGCGCGGCCATTGTCGAGCGACGGATTCGACAGGTAATCCAGGAGCGAGATGCCGTCGACAGTGGTGAGCGGTGTGGCCCCCGCGATGTCGGCGATGGTCGGCGCGATGTCGATGTTGCCCGAGAGCTGGGTGCGGATCGCGTTGGTCGGGATGCCGGGCCCGCGCATGATCAGCGGGCCACGCACGGACTCGTCGTACAGCGCCACCTTGCCGCTTGCCAGCCGGTGCTCGCCGGCCATGAAGCCGTTGTCGGAGACGTAGATGATCACCGTGTTGGCCAGCTGACCAGTGTCCGTCAGCGTGGTGAACAGGCGCTGGACGAGGTCGTCGACCGCCAGCAGGCTCTCGATCTGGCTCCGGTAGCGATTCTGGATGAACTTCTGATCGGCGCTGGACAAGCGCGGCTTCTTCTGGATGTCGCCCGGCTTGTCCTTCACGTCCTTCTCGTCGAACGACGGGCCCTTGGGAAGCGGCGCGCCGCGGAAGCGACCCTTGTCCCGCGGGGCCGGCCGGGGGTTGACAGCGCGGTCGTTGGACTTCCCGAGGTGCTCGGTGTGGGGCGCCAGCGGATTAATGGCCAGGTAGAACGGATCGGGATCCGTCGCCTCCCGGGTGATGTAGTCATCGGCGATCGACGATTCGATGTCGGTCTGGTAGTCGCTGTCGAGGTTGCCGAACGCGACCCGGTGAGGATCGGCCACCGGCGGGACGAGTTCGACGCCGTTCAGATTCCGGATCGGGGCCGGGCTCTTGACCAACATGTCGTAGTTGAACATGTGGTAGGTCCCGTTGTCGACGGTGGCGTACCACTCGTCCCAGCCCGGGGGCACGGGCAGATCGTCGGCGAAGCGCCCGAAGTAGCCGTTCATGTACTTGCCGATGTGGGCGGTGTGGTACCCGGCGTTCTTCAGCCAGACGGGAAGCGCAACGTTCTGGAACGCGAAGCGGCCGTACCCGTGCTTGTTGGAGAGCAGGCCGTGGTTGTGCGAGTACATCCCGGTGAGCGCCGTGGCACGCGATGGGCAGCAACGGGGATGCGTCTGGAAGTAGTTGCTGAAGGTGGTGCCCTGATCGATCATCAGCTGCCTGGTCTTGGGCATCACCTGCTTGTACTGCTTGGCGCAGAAGCTGGCCTTGATGATCGAGCAGAGCGTCTGATCATCGGTCTGGATGAAGATGATGTTGGGCTTTGTCGCCGAAGTGGAAGCGGTCGCCGCCTCGCGGTTGATTCCCACGGCCACCAGCCCACCCAGGAGCAGGGCGAGCACCGACCCCGCCACGAGTGCGCGGCGCGATGGCAGCTTTTGGGAGATGCGGCTCATGAGATCAGGAAGGCTGCCACGCGGTGGAGCAAGGGGGAAAGCCCGCCGGCAACTCGTCGCGCCGGCTCCGCTCGCAGCCGCGGGATCGTAACAATTTCGTTTTGACGCACGCGCTGGTGCTTGGGCGGTCTTACTCCGCAGCGGCCGCTGCCGCGGGGGCTTCAGACATGCCGAGGGCGGACTCGATTGCCCCCAGAGCGGCCAGATCGGCGACGCACGCGCTGGTGCCCGAGACGCGGAACTCGGGTCCCAGGACGAGGTTTCTCTCGCCGACGACCAGGGCCAGCTCGTGCTGCCCGGTGAACCGCGCCACCACGTCACGCAGGTCGTCGAGGAAACCCGCCGGGGCGTCGCCCGGGACCCTCAGCGTGATGCGTCCAGGCTCGCGTGCCGCCCGGCGGGCGGCCAGTTCCCCCGGGTCGGGCGCTGCTGCTATCTCCTCATCACTCGGCTCGAAGACCTCGACCTCCTGCGCCACGAGCTTGGTCTGGCTGCCATCCCCGTGGTCGATCCGGCCCCGGACGATCAGGACCTTGTCGGCGGCCACCTTGTCGGCAGCGGCCGCGTAGGAGGTCTTGAACAGCAGCATCTCGACCTGTCCCTCGAGGTCATCGAGGGTGGCGAACAGCATCGGGTCGCCGTTGCGGGTCCGGATCTTGCGGAAGTCGGTGATGACACCGCCGACCGTGACCCAGTCGCCGTCCTTGCGTGACCCGAGAGAGGCCAGCGAGCACTCGACGCGCGCCTTGAGCGCGGCCCGCACCTCCTTCAAGGGGTGGCTGGAGAGGAACAGGCCGAGCGTCTCCTTCTCCATCGCGCCGTTCTCGCGCGGGTCGTCCTCGATCCTGGGCACGGACTGCGGGCCCAGCGCGTGGCTCTGTGCCCCTGGGCCGGCGGCGTCGTCGAGCCCGGCAAAAAGACTGTCCTGGCCCATCTGGGCGTCCTGTTGGATCTTCTGTCCGGCGCCCTGGGCCTGCGCCATCACGCTGAGCATGCCGTTGCGGGTGGCGCCGGTGGAGTCCATGGCGCCGCACTTGATCAGCGACTCGATGCCCTTCTTGTTGACCGCCCTGGCGTCGACGCGCGCGCAGAAATCCCAGATCGACTTGAACGGGCCACCTTCGTCGCGCGCCCTGATGACCGCATCGACGGCGGCCGATCCCACGTTCTTGACCGCGTCAAGGCCGAAGCGGATGTTGCCGTCGACCACCACGAAGTCGTGCCCCGACTGATTGATGTCGGGCGGGAGCACCTCGATGCCCATCTCCTCGCACTTGGAGACGAAGAAGGGCACCTTGTCCTTGGTGTGCATCACGGAGGAGATCAGTGCAGCCATGTACTCCGGCGGGTAGTTGGCCTTGAGCCACGCCGTGCGGTACGAGATCAGCCCGTAACAGGCGGCGTGGGACTTGTTGAAGGAGTAGTCAGCCGCGGCCTCGTTGGCGGCCCAGAGGTCGTTTATGACCCGGTCGGAGGTCCCGGTGGCCCGGGCGCCCGCGACGAAGCGGTCCTTGAGCGCGGCCATGCGCTCCCGCTGCTTCTTGCCGATGGCCTTGCGCAGGTCGTCGGCCTCGGGGCCGCTGAACCCGGCGATCTCCTTCGCGATCCTCATCGACTGCTCCTGGTAGAGGATCACCGAGTAGGTCGGCTCGGTGATCGCGCGTAGGCGCTCGTCGATGTAGCGGACTCCCGCGGGGTTCTTCTTGTTCTTCGCGTAGGTGTCGATGTGCCTCATGGCCCCCGGCCGGTAGAGCGCGACCAGCGCGACGAGGTCCTCGAACTCCGTGGGCCGGACCTGGCGAAGGGCATCGCGCATGCCGTCGGATTCGAACTGGAAGACGCCCACGGAATCGCCCCGGCGGAGCATCTCGTAGGTCTTGGGATCGTCGAGCGGCAGGGATGCCATCTCCGGGCGCTCGCCCGTCGATCGCTCAATGATGTCCAGCGCGGACTCGATCACGTCGAGGTTGCGCAGGCCCAGGAAGTCCATCTTCAGCAGGCCGATCTCCTCGATCGGGCCCATCGAGTACTGGGTGATGGTCTTGAAGGTGCGCTCGCCCGCAGCCGCCGAGGCCGTCTTGTCCTCGGCCACCTGGAGAGGAACGAGATCGATGAGCGGGCGGTCGGCGATGACCACGGCCGCCGCGTGGATGCCCGAGTTGCGGACGATGCCCTCGAGGCCGCGGGCGGTGTCGATGATCTGGCGGGCCTCGGGCTCCTTCTCGTATGCCTTGCGCAGCTCCGGCTCCTCGGCCAGGTACTCGGTGAGGGACCTGCTGCGACCCATGATCGGCTCGGGGATGAGCTTCGCGAGCCTGTCCCCCGCGCCGAAGTCGAACCCGAGCACGCGGGCGGCGTCACGGGTCGCGTTGCGCGGGAGCATCTTGCCGAAGGTGATGATCTGGGCCACGCACTCCTGGCCGTACTTGTCGGCCACGTACTTGATGACCTTGTCACGCCCCTTGACCGAGAAGTCGATGTCGATGTCCGGCATCGAGATGCGCTCGGCGTTGAGGAAGCGCTCGAAGAGCAGGCCGTTGGCCAGCGGGTCGAGGTCGGTGATGCGCAGGGCGTAAGAGACGATCGAGCCGGCGGCCGAGCCACGTCCGGGGCCCACGGCGATGCCGCTGTCCTTGGCGAACTTGACGAAGTCCCAGACGATCAGGAAGTACGCCGGGAAGCCCATGTTCTCGACCACGGCAAGCTCCATCTCGAGCCGCTCGGTGGCCGCCGCCGGAACCGGGTCGCCGTAGCGCTCGCGCAGGCCGGCCTCGGCCAGGCGGCGGAGGTACTCGACCTCCGTGGACCCGTCGGGTGTCGCGTACTTGGGCAGCAGGATCCGGCCGAGCTCCATCGAGATGTCGCAGCGCTCGGCGATCTCGATGGTCGAGGGGACGGCGTCCGGCCATTCGGCGAACGCGGCATTCATCTCGTCGGTGTCCTTCAGATAGAACTCGTTGGTCTCGAAGCCCATGCGGGTCCCGGGCCCATCGCCCTTCGGGGTGCCCAGCTGCTGCTTGGTCTGGACGCACAGCAGGGCGTCGTGGTTGTCGTAGTCCTCGCGGCGCAGGTAGTGGACGTCGCCGGTGGCAACCAGGGGCCGTCCGACCTCGCGGGCGATGCGCACGATTCCCTCGTTGACCATGTCCTGCTCGGCCAGGCCGTTCTTCTGGACCTCGAAGTAGACGTTGTCGGGGCCGAGGGCTCCCATCAGCTGGTCGACGTGCTCGCGGGCGTCGGCATCGTTGCCGGACAGGAGCCGCTGGCAGAAGCGCGACGCCAGGCATCCGGTGAGCGCGATCACGCCGGTCGAGTGGGCCTGGAGCATGCCGAGGTCGATCCGGCCCTTGCCGCCGTGGTAGCCGTCGAGGAAGCCCGACGAGGTGAGCTTGACCAGGTTCTGGAAGCCCTCGTTGGTCTCGGCCAGAAGCGTCAGATGGTTGGTCTCGACGCGCCCCGCCCTGATCGAGGCGTCGTCGACCAGATAGGCCTCGAGCCCGACTATCGGCTTGATTCCGTGCTTCTGGCAGGCCTTGTAGAGCTCCACGGAGCCGTTCATGACCCCGTGGTCGGTGAGTCCCAGTGCCGGCTGGCCGAAGGCGGCAGCGCGCTCTGCCAGGGCATCGATCTTGCAGGCGCCATCCAGCAGCGAGTACTCGGAGTGGACGTGGAGGTGGGCGACCGGATCGGGCGGCATGCATCCGAGTCTAGGGTCGGGACCCGACGGTCCGATCAGGCCGGTCGGGGTGCCGAATCAGCTTTACCCGCACATTGCGGGCATGTCTCCGGGAGGGCCGGCCGAGCTACTCCTTGGCGCTCTTGACGTCCTCGCAGGTGCGGGCCTTGTCACCGTTGGTCTTGTCGGTGTCGCCCGCGGGAAGACCCCCGAAGCACTTGTCCCTGCTCTGGTTGCCCTTGAGGACATCGTTCCCCTTGCTGCCGGTCAGGAAGTCGCGCCCCTCGTCGCCCTTCAGGGTGTCATCGCCGTCCTCGCCCCTGAGCGTGTCGTCCCCGCGGCCGCCGGCAACCAGGTCGTGCTTGTCTCCTCCGAGCACCATGTCGTCCCCGTTCTGGCCGTCCAGAGCGTCCTGGCTGTCCTCCCCATAGATCCGGTCCCGGCCCGACCCGCCGGCGACCGTATCCGAGCCGTCATCGCCGTAGACCACATCATTCCCGGGCCCCGCGTCGACCAGATCGTCGTCCTCCCCGGCGCAGATCACGTCGTCGCCTCCGAGCGAGACCACGAAGTCCTCGCCCTCGCGGGCGTCGATCACGTCCTTCTTGTCGGTTCCCAGCAGGAAGTGGTCGCCCTTGGAGTCCCGGATGTCGATCTTCTTGCCGTGGCACTTGCCCTTGGGCGTGGCCAGCTCGACCGGAGTCGGCGGCGGCGTTGTCGGCGTCTCCGCCTGCGCCAGCCCCACCATCGCGACCACTGCCACCAGGCCTCCGATGAGGGCGAGGCTCCGGCGGGCGGGGATGGCGGGCTGGGTCATGGCTTCGCGGCGGCCTCCTGGCGGGCCACGATGACCCCGGCGACCACGACGCCCACGATGACACCCGCGGCCACGACCTTGTCGCGGTTGGCGGCGAGCTGCCGGCGGATCACCCACGGCGCGAGGCGCCAGACCACCCGCCCGATCAGCTCATATCCCTGGTCGGGCACCGCTACTCCTTGTTCCGCTCGCGCAGCTGGTAGGCCATCCGTGACTGCAGGCTCCAGAGCTCGATGAAGCCGGGGCTCGACTGCTGCGAGAACAGCCCGCCGGACTCGCTGAAGCCCGCCAGGGCCTCGTCGTAGAGCGCGTTGGGCGAGAACCGGGCCACGGCGGCCGCATTGCCCTTGTAGAGCTTCATCGTGATCTCGCCGGTGACCTGCTCGTTCACCGAGTCCATCAGCGCGTTGAGGTCACCCAGGAGCGGCTCGTACCAGAGGCCCGCGTAGACCAGGTAGGCCCAGTGGTCGTCCAGATGGCGCTTGAAGTTGTTCTGGTGGATCGTGCCGACGAGCTTCTCGAGCTCCTTGTGCGCGGTGAGGATGATGGCGGCGGCAGGTACCTCGTAGAGGTCGCGCACCTTCAGGCCGACGATGCGGTCCTCGATGTGGTCGACGATGCCCAGGCCGTGCGTGCAGCCGATCTCGCCGGCCTTCTCCAGGAGGGCGACGAGCTCCAAGCGCTCGCCGTCGAGCGAGACGGGGACGCCCTTCTCGAAGCCGACCTTCAGCAATTGTGGCTCGTCGGGCGCGTCCTCGGGCCGCGTGACCAGGTCGAAGACGTCGTCGTGCGGGGGCTCGGACAGGTCCTCGATCGGACCGCCCTCCGACGAGCGGCCCCAGAGGTTGTCGTCGATCGAGTACGGCGGGGCCTCGGTGCCGCCCTTGACGGGGATCCCGTGCTCGCGCGCGTAGGCGATCTCCTCCTCGCGGCCCATCTGCCAGTTGCGGACGGGCGCGATGATCTTCAGCTCCGGCCCCATGGCGGCTACGGTCGACTCGATCCGCACCTGGTCGTTGCCCTTGCCGGTGCAGCCGTGGGCGACGGTGTCGCAGCCGGACTTGCGGGCGTACTCGACCGCCAGCTTGGCGATCAACGGGCGGCCGAGGGCCGTGAAAAGGGGATAGCCGCCCCCGTAGAGGGCGTTGGCCTTGATGGCGGGCACCACGTAGTCGCGGGCGAACTCCTCACGGGCGTCGATGATGTGGCAGTCCAGGGCGCCCAGGTCCATGGCCTTGCCCTTCACCACGTTGTAGTCCTCGCCGGGCTGGCCCAGGTTCACCGTCAGCGCGACGACCTCCGCGTCGTACTCGTCCTGGATCCACTTGAGCATGACGCTCGTGTCGAGCCCCCCGGAGTAGAGCAGCAGGACACGCCCCACCTCTTCGGGGTTGGCCTCGTACGAGGCGGTCTTGCGCAGCTGCTGGCGGTCATCGGACATGACGCGGGACGCTAACAGTCTGGGAACGGGCGCCTCGACCCGGCGGGTTTTGTACGCTGGCCCCGATGCGGAAAGGATTCCATCGCTTGGCCGCGCCTACCGTCCTGACGGCGGTCGCGTGCGTCTGCCTCCTCACGGCAGGCACAGCGGCAGCCGTGAGGCCGTCCTGCTTCAACCCCAAGCGGGGAGCCTTCCAGCAGGCGACCAAGGTCGGCACCGAGGGCAACGACAAGATCAAGGGCACCAACAAGCGCGACGTGATCGTCGGGCTCGGGGGCAACGACAACATCCAGACGGGCGCCGGGTCCGACGTGGTCTGCGGCGGCCTGGGCGACGACTCGATCAACGGTGGCAAGGGCTTCGACACGATCGCCGGCGAGGATGGCAACGACAACCTCCGCGGCGGGATCGGCTTCGACGTGTTGTTCGGCCAGGTCGGCAACGACGTCCTCCGCGGCGAGGACGGCGGCGACGACCTCTTCGGCGGCGATGGCGATGACGCCCTGACCGGTGACAAGGGCAACGACAACCTCTTTGGAGAGCTGGGCAACGACAGCCTCGCCGGCGGCGAGCTCCTGGACCGCCTGGAGCCCGGGCCCGGCAACGACAGCTCTTCCTGCATCTACGGCGACGACGACGAGGACGTGGTGACCTTCGATGACTCCCCCGGCCCCGTGACCGTGGACATGAGCGCGGAGACCGTCACGGGTCCCGTCGACGTCGACCACGTGAGCATCGGCTGCCTGGTGGAGGGTTCCCAGTTCAACGACACGATGGTCGGTTCTCCCAAGAACGACCACCTGGCCGGCAACTACGGCGACGACGTGATCAGTGGCGATCCGGCGAACGGTGACCAGTCCGAGGACATCCTCCAGGGCGACGCCGGGAACGACATGCTTTTCGGCGGCAACGTCAACTCAACCGACCCGGTACCCGCGGCCTGCGACGCGGCGAAGGGGATCATCTGCGCCGACAGGATCTACGGCGACTGGGCCAACACGAGGCTGAACACGGAACGCGGCGGCGGCAACGACACGATCTTCGGCCAGGCAGATGACGACATCCTGGTCGGCGAGGACGGCGATGACAACATCTTCGGTCAGCACGGCAACGACATCCTCCGGGACGCCGTGGGCACCAACACCCTCGACGGCGGGAGCGGCACGGATCCGGACACCCGCCGCAGCAGCGGCCCGGGCGAGTTCGACGACTGCGTCTCGAACAAGTCCCCCAACGGTGCCAACAACAACATCAACTGCGAGGGCTGAGACATGCGGACGACCTTCAGCCTCGCCTCGGCAGCCGCCCTTCTCACGCTGGTTCTCGTACCCGCGGCCGTAAATGCGGCCGACAGCGAGATCGAGCTCACCGTCTATGGCTTCAAGGGCACCTACAAGGGCAATCAGGTCGTCAAGATCACCGGCGGCACGAGCGACGTGAAGCTGGCCCACCTTGACGGCAAGACCCGCGCGTTCGACCTCACGCTCGCCCAGTTCGACATCGATGACACGAACGACGACGGCTACCGCGACTGGCGTGACATCGTGCCGGGCGACAAGCTCGACATCAAGGCCGACCTCAAGAAGAAGAAGCCCGGCAAGCCGCCGTACCTGGCATACGCGGTCAGGGACCTGACCCACCCGCGCCCGCCGCGCATCAGCTAGCCGCCGCGAGTCCCTCCGCCAGGCGCGCCAGTGCGTCGTCGATCTCGGCCTCGCTGACCGTCAGCGCCGGCAGCAGCCTGATTCGTTCCGGCCCCGTCGCGTTCACCACCAGCCGGTGATCCATGAGGAGGGACCTGCTGAGATCGGGTGCCTCGGCCACGTCGAAGCCCCACATCAGGCCGGCCCCGTCGATGTTGGTCACCGGCAGCGCATCGAGCCCGGCACGGAGGCGCTCGCCCCGGGTCTTGACCGAGGCCAGGAACGCTTCATCGTCGATCACGTCGAAGACGGCGTGCGCGGCGGCGGCGATCATCGGCCCGCCCGGGAAGGTCGACCCGTGGTCGCCGGGCTTGAAGGTGTCGCCGAACTCGGGAGTGGTCACGCAGGCGCCGATCGGCACGCCGCCCCCCAGGCCCTTGGCGCTGGTCATCACGTCGGGCTTCACGCCCAGGCCCTGCCAGGCCCACATGTGCCCGGTCCGCCCCATCCCACACTGGACCTCGTCGAAGATCAGCAGGGCGCCGGTGGCGTCACACGCCTCACGGGCCGCCTTCAGCATCTCCGGCGAGATGGAGTGGATCCCGTCCTCGCCCTGGATCGGCTCGATCAGAACACCAGCGGTGTCGGCTCCCACCGCCGCCCGCAGCGCCTCGACGTCGTCCCGCGGCACGGACTGGAAACCCGGAACCAGAGGCTCGAAGGGCTCCTGCTTGGCAGGCTGGGGTGTGGCCGAAAGAGCGCCCATGGTCCTGCCGTGGAAGGCCCCTTCGAGCACCACGAAGCCGCCGTGCGGGCGATGCCGCCGGGCCAGCTTGATCGCGCACTCGGCGGCCTCCGCCCCGGAATTGCAGAAGAACACCTTGCCGCCCAGGGAGCTTTCGGAGATCCGCTTGGCCAGCTTCAGCGCGGGCTCCGTGTAGTAGAGGCTCGTGGTGTGCATCAGCTGGCCGGCGTGCTTGCTGATGGCATCCACGATTCCCGGATGCGTGTGGCCGAGCGAGACCACCGCGATCCCGCTCAGGAAGTCCAGGTACTCGTTGCCCTCGGAATCCCACATCTTGCTGCCCTGCCCGCGTACGAACTCCACCGGGTTCCGCGCGTAGGTCGGCATCAGGTAGTCCCGCTCCAGGGCCTGGAGCTCGGAGAGAGTCATCTAGCCCTCCGGGAGGTTCTCGGAGATCATCGTGCCGGTGCCCTCGTCGGTGAAGAGCTCCAGGAGCAGCGAGTGGGGCTGGCGGCCGTCGAGGATGTGCGCCGCCCCCACTCCGCCCTCCACGGCCCGCAGGCAGGCCTCGAGCTTGGGGCGCATGCCGCCTCCCACGCTGTCCAGCTTGTCGCGGACCTCGCCGGGCAGCGCCCGCGAGATCTTGGTGGCCGGATCAGCGGGATCCGCCAGCCAGCCGGACACGTCGGTCAGGAAGATCGCCTTGTGCGCGTTCAGGGCCGCTGCAACCGCAGCCGCGGCGGCGTCCGCGTTCACGTTGTAGGAGTGGCCGTCGGCGTCCGCGCCCACCGATGCGATTACCGGGATGTAGTCCTGGGCCACGTGGTTGAGAACGCCCACGTCGACCTCGGCGATCTCGCCGACGAACCCGATGTCCCTGCCGCCGGGCATGTGCTTCTGGACCGTGAAGAGACCGCCGTCGTCGCCGCACAGGCCGATCGCGGGCTGGCCTGAGCGGTTGATCCCCAGCACGATCTCGGCGTTGGCCTTGCCCAGCAGGACCATCTTCGCGATCTCCACCGTCTGCTCGTCGGACACGCGCAGCCCGTCGACGAACTCGACCTCCATGCCCAGGCGCTCCATGTAGCTGGTGATGTCCGGGCCGCCGCCGTGAACCACTATTGGGTTCATGCCGACGTACTTGAGCAGCACGACGTCGCGCGAGAACTCGCGCTTGAGATCGGGATCGATCATCGCCGCCCCGCCGTACTTGATGACGATCGTCTTCCCGTGGAACTGCCGGATGTAGGGCAGCGCCTCGAGAAGCGTCGCGATATCGCGCTTCATGACGTGTACTCCGCGTTGTAGGCCACGTATTCCTTCGACAGGTCGCTGAAGTAGACCTCCGCCTGGCCGCCTTCGCCCGGCAGGGTGAGCAGGTACTCGACCTCGGTCCGGGCGGCCTCGGCGTCGAGGGCCTCCTTCTCCCCGGCGTCCAGTGGCATCGCCTCGCCGGCGCTGACAAGCTGCACACCGGCGATCTCCAGGTCGGGCAGGAACGGAAGGCCCTCGGGCCACACGGCGCCCGCGGCCTGAAGGATCCGGCCGAAGTTGGGGTCGGCCCCATGCAGGGCGGTCTTCACCAGGGGCGAGTCGGCGACGGCGCGGGCCACGACCTCAACCGCATCGACGTGCCCGGTCACGATCACGCGCCCCACCCGCTTGGCGCCCTCGCCGTCGCCCACCATGTCGATGGCCAGCTGCCTGAGCAGGGCATCCATGGCCTGGCCGAACTGCAGCTCGTCCTGGGACTCGGGCTCTATCAGCACGCCCGACGCGCCACCGGCGATGGTGAAGACCGTGTCGCTGGTGGAAAGCTGGCCGTCCACCGAGACCCGGTCGAAGGAGCGCTTGACCGTGACACCGGTGAGCAGGTCGACCGTCCCCTGGTCCATGAGGGCATCTGTCTGGACGAAGCAGAACATCGTGGCGAAGCGCGGGGAGATCATTCCGGCGCCCTTCACCTGTGCAGAGAGCCGTACGGTCCCGCCCGATAGGTCGAGCTCCAGGCACGCCCGCTTGGGCCCGGAGTCGGACGTGAGGATGGCCAGCGAGAAGTCATCGGCGTCGTCGCCGAGGCCGGCACAGGCCTGCCGGACGCCGTCGAGCAGGATCTGGCGCGGCAGCTCGGTGCCGATCACCCCGGTCGAAGCCACGCCGACCTGGGCGGGCTCGATGCCCAACACCTCTGCGGCCAGCGTCTGGCTGGCCCTGGCGGTGTCCAGGCCGCGCTGGCCGTCGCCAACATTGGATCCGCCGGCGTTGGCCACGATCGCCCGCAGCCGGCCCAGGTCGGCCTCCTTCGATGCGATCACCGGCGCCCCCACCCGCGCGTTGGTTGTGAACCGGGCTGCGGAGGTCGCGTCCGGGGAGTCGCAGACCAGGACGCCCACGTCCAGGCCCTGCCGCTTGAGGCCGGCGGCCGTCCCGGCGGCCCGGAAGCCCTGCGGTAGCGCGGCTGGGTCAAGCTCGCGGACGCCGGCGGGGGCCTCGACCCAGCGCGACCGGAAGAAGGTGGTGGTCGCGCTCACAGGAGCCCCGCCGTCTCTTCCAGGCCCAGCATCAGGTTCAGATCCTGCACCGCCTGCCCGGCGGCGCCCTTCCAGAGGTTGTCGATGGCGGAGAACACGAGCACCCGCCCGGTGGCCGGCTCGACTGTGGCGTGGATCCGGCAGAGGTTGGTCTCGCGCACGTCCCGGACCCCTGGGGGTGCCGCGGCCAACTCGATGAACGGTTCGCCGGCGTAGGCGTCGTGGAAGAGCGTGCGCACCTCGTCCGCGGTGACGGGCGACCTGGGCGTGACATAACAACTCGCCATCAGTCCCTGGTCGATCGGCAGCAGGTGGGGTGTGAACGTGACCGGGAAGCCGCTGAGCTCCTGATCCAGCTCGGCCCGGTGACGGTGGCCCTCGACCTTGTAGGGGGTGACGTTCTCGGTGACCGAGACGAAGTGGGTGCCATGCGTCGGTTCCCGCCCTGCACCGGAGACGCCGGACTTGGCGTCGACGATCGCATCGGCGGCCAGGTCCCGCAGGGGCCAGAGCGCAAGGATCGCGGCCGTCGGATAGCAGCCGGGCGCGGCCACGAGGCTCGCCTGGCGTATCTCGTCGCGGTGCGTCTCGGTCAGCCCGTAGACCGCCTCCGCCAAGAGCTCCGGTGCCTCGTGCGGCTGGTAGTGAGCCTCGTAGAGATCCTGCGAGAGCCGGAAGTCGGCCGACAGGTCGACCACCTTCAGGCCGCGCTCGCGCAGCGCCGCGACCGCGGGGGCCGACGCTCCGTGGGGGTAGGCCACCAGGGCGGCCTGTGCCCGCTCGGCAACGGCGTCCGGATCGAATTCGTCAAGCGTCACGGGCACGCGGTACTTGGGATAGATCTCGTCCAGCCTGTGCCCGGCGTCGGTCCGGGCGGTCGCCATCGCCAGCTCGAGCCCCGGGTGCGCGTGCACGATGGCCGCGGTCAGCGCTCCGGCGAATCCGCCGGCGCCCACCACCGCTACTGGGATCTGATCAGCCACGGAGAGCACCCCCGATCTCTGCCAGGCCCGCCTCTATGGCGGCGCGCCGCTCGGTCACCTCGTCATCGGTCAGTGTCCGGTCCGGCGCCCTGAACTCGAGGCGCAGGGCCAGCGACTTGCGCCCCTCACCCACCTGGTCGCCTGTGTAGAGGTCGAAGATCGTGACCTTGTTCAACAGCT
>JAXDIE010000031.1:0-12273 GCA_034664165.1 Thermoleophilaceae bacterium
ATCGGTGACCAGCGCCGAGCCGGCCGACTCCAGGGTGATCCCGGTAGGGCCGGTGAAGTCCTGCTCTCCCCCGGCAGCCTGCGAGATTGCGTTGGTCGAGACGATCTTCTGGACTCCGGTCTGCAGATCTACACGGACGACACCTGCCAGCGTGGACACATAGGCCTGGCTGCCTGTGATCGCAATCCCCGAGGGCGCGGATAGGCCGGCATCCCCGCCCTGGCCGGTCGACGTGGCGTCGTCGGAGGCCAGAGTCTGTGCGCCGGTCGATGGATTGACACCAACCACGGCGCCTGGGCTCACGCCGGAGACGATCGCGTAGATCGTGCCGTCGGACGCGACGTCGAGGTCGGGGAGGGCGGAGAAGAGCTGTGCGCCTCCCGCTGCCTGCGAGATCGGATTGCTGGAAACGGTCGTCTGCCGCCCGCTTGCCGGATCTATCCGGACAATGGAGCCGGGGGAGAAACTGGGCCCTCCGGGACCGATCCCAACGCTTCCCCCGTCGGCAACCAGCAGATTGCCCTGGGCATCCAGTGCCAGCCCGCTCGGGTCTCTCAGGGCGTCCTCGCCCCCCGCGGCGGTGGAGATGGCTCCGTTGCTGACCACTGTCTGCTTGCCGGTCTTGCGGTCAACGTGGGTGATCCGGGCCGGGCCGCCGGCGCAGTCGCTCACAAAGAGGTCGCCGGGATTGACCACAACCGCCAGCAGCGCGATGCTCAGCATCGACGGTCGCATCCAACTCTCGGGTAGACCTCGGAACATCGGCGGGAAAATACCAACAGCCAGAGGCAGCCGGGGTCGCTACTCCAGTGTGATCAGGCTCTTGGGGAAACTGGTCAGGGCCTCGGGGCCGTCCGCGCCGACCACGACGAGGTCCTCGATCCGCACCCCGAGGTCGTCCGGCAGGTACACACCTGGCTCGACCGTCACCACGTTGCCGGTCTCGAGCGAGCCCTCCGAGCGCTGCGAGAGGTTGGGGCCCTCGTGCACCTCGAGGCCCACGCCGTGCCCGAGCCCGTGGCCGAAGCGCTCGCCGTGGCCGGCCGCTTCGATCATGTCGCGCGCCACGCTGTCCACCGCCTTGCAGTCGGCACCAGGCTTGACCGCCTCGAGCGCCGCCTCCTGGGCCGCGCGCACCAGGTCATAGATCTCGTGCGCGTGATCGGAGACGCCCTCGGCCGCGAAGGTGCGCGTGCAGTCGGAGCAGTAGCCGTCGACGACGCAGCCCATGTCGACGACCACCAGCGAGCCGGGAGCGATCACCGTGTCGCCCGGCGTGTGGTGCGGCAGGGCACTGTTGGGGTCGGCGGCCACGATCGACGGGAACGACGGCTCGCTGCCGCGGGCGCGCATCTCGTTCTCGAGGAGCACGGCGACCTGGCGCTCCGTGCGCCCCGCGAACTCGACCTCGCGAAGATGGTCGTAGATGCCCGTCACCGCCTTGGCGGCCTCACGGATGGCGGTCAGCTCGCCGGCATCCTTGACCGCGCGCAGCTTCTCGACCAGGTCGCCCGCCGGCACCAGCTCCAGGCCATCGGGAGCCATCTCGCGCAGCTTCTCGAGCTGGCGGACGCTGACATGCGCGTCCTCGAACCCCACCCGGCCGCCACCGGAGCCAGCCAGCGCCGCCAGGGCAGCCTTTGCAAGTTCCCGATCCTCGGGGTCGAGATCGAAGCCATCGACCTCGCGCCCGGCCTGCCCCGTGTAGCGGAAATCCGTGTAGAAGGAACGGACTCCGGGAGCCACCGCGCACAGCCCGTTGGTGCCAGTGAAGCCGGCCAGGTAGCGGACGTTCAGGAGATGTGTGATCAGCAGGCCGTCGAGCTCCGCGCTGGCGATCAGCCCCTCCAGCGCCTCAGCGCGCGCCGCCGGCATCAGGCCAGCGCCTCCTTCAGCATCTGGAGCGCCTCCCGGTAGCCCTCGAGCCCCTTGCCCTGGACATGGCCGATGCAGATGTCGCGGATCACGGAGAGCTTGCGCCACTCGTCGCCCCGGTTCTCGATGTCGGAGATGTGCACCTCGACCGCGGGCAGTGCAGCCACCTCCAGCGCGTCGCGGATCGCATACGAGTAATGCGTCCAGGCCCCGGCGTTCACGATCAGGCCGTCACAGGTATCACGGGCCCGGTGCAGCAGCTCGCAGAACTCGCCCTCGTGGTTGGTCTGGGCGAACGATGCCTCGAGGCCCATCTCCTGCGCGTACCCCTTCACCGTGAACTCGAGCTCCGAGAGGGTGAACGTGCCATAGATGCCAGGGTCGCGGCGACCGAGCATGTCGAGGTTCACCCCGTGAAGGACATCGACGCGATATCTAGCCATTCGAGACCTCCTGGATTGCGGCGCGCAGGTCTCCGTCGGAGACCTCGTGGCCGTAGGTGACGTTGCCGGGGGATTCGACGAGCACGAACGGAACCCGCCCGCCGGAGCGCTTCTTGTCACGTGCGACGAGCGCCACCACGTCGTCCACCGACGCGCCGTCGAAGATCACCGGCAGCCCATGCGAGGACAGCAGCCCGCCGACCTGCTCGCGGAGATCGTTGAGGCCCGAGAGCCGCAGCGCGGCCATCAGACCGATCGACACGGCCTCGCCGTGGCGGTAGCGCGAGTAGCCGGTGGCGGCCTCAATCGCATGGCCCACCGTGTGCCCCAGGTTGAGCACCTGGCGGCGACCGCCGTCGCGTTCGTCCTCCGCCACCACGCCGAGCTTGGTGCGGATGCAGCCGAAGATGATCTCCTCATCGGGATCCGCGGCGGAGCCGACCCGCTCCCACAGCTCGCCACCTGCGATCAGCGCGGTCTTGACCACCTCGGCGTAGCCGGCGGCGACCTCCTCCGGTGGAAGGGTCTCGAGCGCCGCGGCGTCGACCGAGACCCCGGCCGGCAGGTGGTAGGCGCCCGCGTAGTTCTTGCCCTCCGGCAGGTCGACGCCGGTCTTGCCCCCGAATGCCGAGTCCACCTGGGCGACGAGCGTCGTGGGGACCTGTGTGTAGGCGATGCCCCGCTGGTACGTCGCGGCGCAGAAGCCCGCGAGGTCGCCCACCACTCCCCCGCCGAGCGCCACCACGAGGTCGTCCTTGCCGGCCCCGGCGCCGGCCAGCTCGCGCAGGACCTGTTCGGCACGGCCCATCGTCTTCTCCGTCTCGCCCGCGGGAATCACGATGTTGGCCCGGCCCTCGAGGGTGTAATGCGAGGCCACGTTCTGGTCGGTCACCACGAACCGCTCGCGGCCCTGGGGATGGACGAGATCGCGGGCGATCAGCCCGCGGCCCACGAAGACCGGGTATCCGCCCGACGCCGAATCGCCCCACAGCAGCCGCGTTGGATGGCCCGTGCCTCGATCCGCGCGAAGCGCCTGGAGCGCCGTCAGAGCGCGCTCGGCAAGCTCGCGGCCGCCGCTGGGCAGCAGCGCGACCGCTGCCGCCTCGTAAACGGCCCGCCGCTCGGCATGGAGGGACTCGAAGCGGGCGCGATCCCGGGCCAGCGGCCGGCCTGTGCCGGACGCGCGCTTCCAGGCTTCCTCGAGGTCGACGTCCAGGTGAACCACCGTGTGCTCGCGCAACGCCTGGCGAACCGCGTCCGAGCCCAGCACACCGCCTCCGAGCGCCACAACGCTGGCATCGGGGCGGCCGAGCAGCCTCAGCACGACCTCCTCTTCGCGGCGGCGGAACTCGTCCTCGCCGCGGGAGTCGAAAAACGTCTCGAGGGTGTGGCCCAGCTCGGCCTCGAGCTCGCGGTCGGAGTCGAGGGGCTTGATGCCCAGCCGCGCCGCAACCGCGCGGGCGGCGCTGGACTTGCCGGCGCCCATGAACCCCACGAAGACCAGCGCCCCACCGGGCGCGCCCGCCCTGCCCGACCCGGCCGGCGTGTTTGTCAGCGCTTCCACCCGATGCGCTCCTCGTAGGCGCGCAGGGCGGCCACGGCGTCATCGATGTGGTCGCCGCCGAACTTCTCGCGGCAGGCCTCGGCCAGCACCAGCGCCACCATGGCCTCACCCACGACCCCGGCGGCCGGCACGGTGCAGGAATCCGTGCGCTCGCGCAACGCCTGCGCCGGCTCCTTGGTCTCCGTGTCGACCGAGCGGAGCGGCTTGGTGAGGGTCGGCAAAGGCTTCATCGCGGCCTTCACGATGATGGGGTCACCAGTGCTCATCCCGCCCTCGATGCCGCCGGCGCGGTTGGTCTCGCGGTGGTAGCCCCGGTCGCCCGAGTAGAAGATCTCGTCGTGCGCCTTGGAGCCGACCCGGGCGCCGAGGTCGAAGCTGTCGCCGATGCCCACGCCCTTCATGGCCTGGATCGACATGATGGCCTGTGCCAGGCGGCCGTCCAGCCGCCCGTCCCAGGTCACGTAGGTGCCGAGGCCGGGAGAAGCGCCGAAGACGATGACTTCGTACACGCCGCCGAGGGACTCGTTGGCCTTGCGCGCCACGTTGATCTCCTCGACCATCGCGGCGCTGCCATCGGCATCGAGGCAGCGCACCGGTGACTCGTCGACCGCTGCGAAGTCCTCCAGCGTCAGGTCGTCGCGATCGGGCACGGCGACCGAGCCGATCCGGGTTACGTGGCTCACAACCTCGATGTCCAGCGCCCGCAGGAACGCCTTGGCCAGCGCGCCGCACGCAACACGCGCGGCAGTCTCACGCGCGCTGGCGCGCTCCAGCACGTTGCGCACGTCCGTGAAGCCGTACTTCTGGATGCCGGCCAGATCGGCGTGCCCGGGGCGGGGCAGATGGACCTCGTCGACCTCGGCGTCGACAGGCCACGGATTCATCCGCTCCTCCCAGTTCGCGTAGTCGCGGTTGTCGATCCGCATGGCGATGGGCGACCCCAGGGTCCTGCCGTGGCGAACGCCGGAGGTGACCTCGGCGCTGTCCTTCTCGATCTTCATCCGGCCGCCGCGCCCGTGGCCCAGCTGCCGGCGCGCCATGTCCAGGTTGATGGCCTCGGCGCTCAGCTCGAGCCCGGCAGGCAGGCCTTCGACCACGGCCGTCAGGCCGGGCCCATGGGATTCCCCTGCAGTTGTGAAACGGAGCGCCATCGCCCCATTCACCCTACCGACGCGGCCCGGCGGCCCCTCGCCGGGCGGACCAGCTACTTGAGGGGATCGATCAGCTTGTCGACGGTGTCGGCGAGCTTGCCGGTGAGGTTCTTGACGACGTCCTCGACCACGTCGACCGCACCCAGTCGCAGGACGTAGGCGTTGCCGCGGGAATCCTTGAAGCGGCGCGCCTGGCCGTCGCGCAGGTAGAGCACCTTGCAGAGGCCGCCGACCTGCTTGCAGTGGCCCTCTCCTCCTCGCTGGGCAACCAGCGAGCTGTCGAGGATGGTGAAGATGCCCTCCTTGCCGTCGCTGCTCATGCCGGAGAAGAGGAAGTACTTCTGCTTGGCGGGGAAGACGTCGTTCTGCTCGATCGTGTGCTTCTTGGCTCGCCCGCCCGGGCCGTAGCTGGCGTCGACCTTGTAGGAGAGAAGACGGGTGCGCTGCGTGCCGGAGTTCTTGCCGTTGCCGTTGCCCTTGTTGCCGCCGCCCGAGCCCTTGCCGGAGCTCTGGTCCGCCGGGGTCGTGGCTGCCGGAGTCGAGTTGCCGTCGCTCTTGGGCGTCTTCGGAGCCTTCGGGGTCTTGGGCTGCTTGGCGGCCGAGGCCGACTCCGGCGCCTTCGGGGAGGCGGTCGACTCGGTGGGATTGGGCGGGGGCGCTCCTGCAGAGGCCTTCGACGCCCCGGTGGCGCCCGAGCCGGCGGCAGCGGCGGTCGGGTCCTTCTCGGGCGGAAGCTCTGGCTTGAAGGGGTTGTGAGAGCTGAACTGGCTGAGCTTGGAGCTGCCGCCCTCCGGAGACTCGGTGAGCTTGACCTCGGTCGGAAGAGCGCTGGATGCCTCGGCGACCACCGGGGGCGCGGGAGCGGGGGCCTTGGCGATCGGAGCACCGGCCGCGCCCAGAAGGACCAGCGGGACGGCGATGATGGCGAACAGGAGGATCAGGGCGACGGGCCAGATCCGCTTTGCACGGAGGTCCTCGACCAGGTCGAGCATCAGGACTTTCATGGCTTCACCGCGGCGGTCGGGGTCGGTGTGGCGGCAGGGGCGGGAGTGGCGGCGGGCGCAGCGGGGGCGGCACCAGGCGCAGTGGTCCCTGCGGGAACGGCAGCGGGGCCCTGGGGCGTCGCGCCGGCGGTCACGCCTTCGGCCCTGGGGCTCACGTAGGCGGTCGCCGAGACGTCAGCCGTGATCTGGGGGAAGGTGTCTGCGTCGGTTCCGAACTTGAGCGAGTCGATGGTCATCAGGCGGCCACTCACGTTGATGGCGCCTCCATTCGAGACCGCGACGAACCGCTTGAGCTGGTGGAAGAAGTCAGCCAGGTCGAAGAAGTTGCCCTTGAAGGTGAAGTCCAGGCCGACACCCTCCAGCCCGGCCGGGATCTGCCCGGCCGTCGCGGCCTGGGCCTGGCGCTCGGCGTCACGCGCGGCCTTGGTGTTCTCGCGGGCGTCGACGACCTCGGTGGCCGGATCGGCGCCGGCCTGGTCGGCCGCGGCCGTCGCGTCGGCCGGGGCTCCGGTGATGCCGGATCCGGGGGCCGGGGCAGGCGCGGCAGGGGTCTGCCCGGTCTGCTGCGCAGCCGAGGTGCTGAGAGACTCGGGCTTCGCGCCGGGAGCGACACCGGGCGCACCGGTGACTGGCGGCGGGGGCGCGGCCTGGATGCGCTCGCTGGCAGCGATCCGGGAGAAGTCGATGCTCGTGCCGTCAGCGGCCTGCTGGAGCTGAAGCAGGAGGCTCGGCGTGTCGACGTTGGCCGGGATGGCCTTGCCAAGCCGCACGACGGCGGTGTAGTCCGCCGCGTAGGTGGTCTTGGCCTGCTGCAGCCGGGCCAGCTCTGTGTGTGCGGCGCTCAGGCGCTGCTGCTCATCTGCGACCTTGGCGGCAGCCTCGGCCGCCTGCTTCTGGATCGGTGCGAGCACCAGGAACCAGTAGCCGAGGGCCATCGCGAGGACGACGACCATCGCGAGGATCTTCTTGTCCCGGGAGGTCATGCTCATGATCCACCGCCGAGCGAGGTCGGGACCTGCTGCGAGGTCGCAGGGTCGCTGTTCTGGATGCCGGGCTGGTCGAGCTCGACGTTCGCGGTGAAGGCGTAGAACTTGCCGCAGCCGTCGGAGGAGCTTCCCTTGGAGGAGCTTCCGCCCTTCGAATCGGTCACCGAGTGCTCACTCGACTCGAGCTCGACCGACTTGGCACCGTTCAGCCGGCGAAGGCGGACCAGCGCGTCGGCAACGGTGTGCTGATCGCGAGCGCAGCCCGACAGCGAGATCTTGGGTCCGACAACGGCACCGGAGGCGTCGGTTGCGGGTGCGCCGCCCGTGGCGGGAACCGACTCGCCGTCGAAGGCGGTCAGCCACGCGCCGTCAGGCAGAACCAGAGCGAGCTCGCGGGCCAGGCGCTCCCAGTCCAGACGGCCTGTGGCCAGCTGGGTCACAGCCGCGACGCGCTGCTGGCGCAGGTCGGTGAAGCGCCCGTAGGGCGTCAGCAGGGTCACCTGGGCCTCGACGGCCGTCGCCTGGTCGGCGATACGCGCGGCCTCGGCCCTGCTCTCGTTGACCTGATGCGCGACGAAGGCGTAGACGGCAACGGCCACGAGAACGGCGGCAAGGCCTCCGACGAGGTAGTAGGAGATCCCGCTCCGGTTGCCACTGGCGATCGCCCGGCGGGACTCGACGGGAAGAAGATTGACGGGCTTCACGAGGACTCTCCGAGCGCCAGCCCGGCGGCCACTGTGTAGCGGGCACCGGATTCGTCTTCTGCCACGGACGAGGCATCGAGCGAGCCGAACGGTGCGGCCACCACGGTGTCGATCCCGACAACCTCGCGGACCTCATCGGCCAGCCCGGGCCGTGAAGCGCCGGGGCCGGCGAGAACCACGCGGTCGACCTGCCCTCCCGCGCCCTGGACCATGAAGAAGTCAATCGACAGGCGGATGTCCTCACCCAGTGCGTTGCCCGATACGGATCCGTCGGGGGATGTGACGGGGGTGAGCACACGGGTGAAGTTGCAGTTGGTGCCGACCGCAATCGCCAGGTTCACGACGTCGCCCACGTGGCAGTAGACCACCGCCGAAGAGTCGGTGGCCGGGGCGGCAAGCATGCGGACGAGCGCGAAGGCGTTCAGGTCGATCCCGAGAGGGCGAAGGCCGGCGATCCTGGCAGCCTCAGCCACGGTGGAGACCATCGACTGGCGGGCCGCCACCACGACGACCTTCATCCTCGGGGAGCCATCCGGGCCGGGGCCCTCGGACATGATCTGGTAGTCGAAGACTGCCTCGTCGAGCGGCATGGCGATGGCGTCGGCGGCCAGGAAGCGAACTGCTGCGTCGCGCTCGGGGCCGGGGCCGATCGGGGGCAGCTCCAGGGGGCGAACCGCAACCTGCTGGTTGGCCACGCCCAGGCGGACGTCACGGGGGAGGTCGTTGTCGCTTACGAAGTCGCCCAGCGCCTTGCCGAGGGCGACCGGGTCGGTCACCTCGCCGTCGCTCATGAGGCCTGCCGGGAGGTCCTGGCTGACGACCCGGGTGACCCGTCCGCGCTCGAGAGCGACGGCCGAGACGTGATCGCCTCCGAGGTCCAGACCAATCGTCCCGCGCGGTCCAGTCTTGCCAATTGAGAAAGCCATGTCTTGGCATCTAATCGACAGATGTAGGGGCCACCTTTAGGCCCAACGTTCGGCCAGTGGCTAGTGGATGAAGGCTGCGGCGTACAGGGCTATGAGGTTCTGCCCTGCGAACAGGCCCACGAGCGCGCCCAGGGCCAGGAAGGGCCCGAAGGGAACGGCCTGCTTGCGCGCTGCCACGCCACGCGCGGCCATGATTCCGAGGCCGACGACCGACCCGAACAGGAATGCCGCGAGCAGGGCCGGCAGCACCGCGAGGCCCAGGAAGACGCCCATCATGCCCGCCAGCTTCACGTCGCCCATCCCCATGCCCCCCGGACGCGCGAGCGCCGCCAGGAGCAGGAAGAGGTACGCGCCCAAGCCGGCGATCAGCGACTCCGGCAGGGCACCAACCGAGATCACGCCCGTTGCGACGATGCCGTAGACGATCCCCGGATAGACGATCGCGTTGGGCACGATGCGATGGTCCAGGTCGATCATGGCGATCGCCACGAGCATCGCGATGAAGGGCAGGTCCAGCGCGAGCTGCGGGCCGACCCCATGCACCACCACCGCCAGGGCGAAGAGCGCTCCCGTGAGCAACTCCACGGCCGGATATCGCCACGAGATCGGCTCGGCGCAATCGCGGCACCTGCCGCGCAGCACCAGCCAGGAGACGACGGGCACGTTGTCGTACCAGCGCACGTCCGCCCCGCAGCCCGGGCAGCGCGACCCCGGAGAGACGATCGACTCCTTCCTGGGTACGCGGTAGATCACCACGTTGAGAAAGCTCCCGATCAGGCAGCCGAAGATCCCGGCGACGACGATCGCTATGGCCATCACGTCATTCTCGCTGGTCAGCAGCCGCCGGCTGGGGTCGAGGACCCTGTGGGGAGCGTGGCCGTGCACTCGCGGAAGCTGTTGGCCTCCCGGTGATAGAGCTTCAGCTGCGCGTCGAGCTCGCCGCCGTTCGTCAGCGGACCGATCAGCGCGCTCTGCAGGGTTGCGTTGAGGAGACTCAGGAGCCCGGTGTTCTGGTGCGCCACGCTGGCCGCGTTGTCGTCGCTTACGTAGCGCGCGTAGAAGCGCCGCTTGATGCAGCGCGGGCCGTCGGTGCCGGCCGCCGTCAGGGAGCAGTCGGGACCCGCCTTCCCGATCGCGACGATCTCCCTGGTGAAGTCCAGGCCGACGATGCCGTCCACGTCGTAGAGGTTCTGGTTCAGAACCGCGCCGAGCAGGCCGAGCGTGCAGTTGAGGATTGCCGGCAGCCCCGAGAGCAGCTGATTGCATTTCTTCCCGGCACGGTCGGCCTGGGCGCTGTTGAGCCCCACCACCGGCGAGATCTGGTACTGGAAGTAGGACCCGTTGCCGAGTGGCTCAGGCGTCGAGACCGGACACCACGACCCCAGGTCGGAGAGAGCCGATATCCCGAGGACGCCTCCCGTGGTGATCACGCACTGATTCTTCAATGGGTTGCCACCGGTGGTGATGTCGAGCAGCGAGGACAGATCCAGCGAGAGGGCGTTCATGCGATAAGCCGCCTCATCAATCCCGGCCTGCGCGGCCTGGCTGGCCTTGCGCGCGAGCAGGTCGCGGCTGGCGGTGTTGGTCGCGTCGATCGCCTGGCTGAACGCGACCGATCCCAGGGTGAGGATCAGGGCCAGGACCATCGCGACGATCGGCAGCGCCACTCCGCTCTCGTCGTGCAGCCGGCGTGTCAGGCGCGCGCGCATCAGCCCGCGCACCCTTCGTCAGAGCCGGTGATGGCTCCCCGCTGGGGGCAGGTGACGATCGTCGACAGCCAGACCGGGCGCGTGGGCGCTGCCTTGTTGCCCGGCGAGTCGAGCACAACCGCGACGGTCACCCGCTTGGTGTCGGCGTGGCCCGGGTTGCTCTCGTCCAGGCAGAACACATTGAGGCGGGTCGAGACCAGCTGGCCCAGAAGGCCTGTGTTGATCAGGTTGTTCACGCTGCCGACCAGGTTGCTCAGCAGCGGAGTGAGGCTGGTGATCACCGGATCGAGGAACCCGGCCGAGGGCGGGCACGACTCCTGCCGCTCCGTCACGAAGCGGTAGATGTGCGCGGTGAGCCCGTCCACTGTCACGTTTTCGTTCGGCAACAGCGCGGGACTGACGCTGGCGTTGACCCAGAGCGCCTCGGTGGCGATCAGCGAGCTGGTCTTGTCATTCCAGTCCGAGCGGACCGTGAAGTTGCCCCCGCTGACGTAGTAGTCCGGGTTCTTGGGGTTGTTCTGGTTCACGTCTCCCGCCGACAGCCCATCCGTGGTGCCCGCCGGCGCGGAGGTCAGGGCGATCTTGGCGAAGGACCGCGAGCGGATGGACTCGATGTCGCGCTCGGCGATCGCCGCGGCCTGCTCCAGGCGGGTCGCCGACTGCGTGGTCTTGCCCGCCTGGGCGAAGGTCGTGATCGAGATCGCGACGCCCACCGCGAGTATGAACGCGGCGACGATGATCTCGATGAGCGAGGTACCCGTCTGGTCGTGGAGGCGGGCGCGGATCCGGCGCATCACATCGTGCTCCCGCTGAAGTTGCGCAGCGCCACACCGTCGACCAGCGTTGCCGCGGCCGCTTGGTGAGACGGGCTCTGGGCTATCTCGCTCGAGTCACGGACGCTGACCTTGATCGTCACGTAGTTGGTGCCGGATAGCGCGAAGACATCGGAGTTGGTCAGCCCGGGCACGATGACCGCGGTGGCGCTTGCCGGCACCGACCCGCCCGCTGCGGACTGGGCGCGGCGGCAGCTGCCCGACGTGCACTGGTAGAGCACCCAGACCTTGCTGAGCGTTCCCGGCAGGTACTTCTGGAAGGAGAGCGAGGTTGCCGAGACGTTGATCGTCGGCCCGGAGGCCGCGGGGATGGCGCTCCGGAGCTCGCGCGACATCTTGCCGAGTCCGGTGCGGGCCATCAGCAGCGACTCGGCGCGGGAGCGGTCGCCGCGTTCGGCACCGGCGCTGGCCGCGTACGCCGTGAGGCCGCCGCCGATGATGAAGACGAGCATCGACATCGACACGATCAGCTCGATGAGAGTCACGCCACCCTCATCCCGGTGGTACCTGACACGACTTAGGCAGGCGCGAGCGATTCCCATTCCCCTCTCTATCGGCAACAGGGCTCGGGACACTTGAGAGCCACTGGGCGCTCTGGCCATCCGGCCGAGTGCCTTAACGAAGAACGAGCGGCCCGGAGGCCGCTCGTTCTGTGAGGCTCGACTGGTCCTGGTGATTACCAGGTGCCGTCTGCCGGGCAACCGCCCGTGCTGACGGGGAGGCAGGTGCGGGTCACGGCGCCCACGTTGCTACGAGCAATCGTGAACGTCGAGTTGGTCGGCACCGACGTAGCGGTGACGCTGTAGGTGTCGGCGCTGCCGACGGCTGCGGTCAGACGGGCGTCATCGTTGACGCCGGTGTTGATCGCGACCTCGACGGCCTTCAGCACTGCAACGCCGGCGGCCGGAACGGCACCGATGGTGGCGTAGCTGCCGTTGTTGTCGGTAGCGATCGTCTCAGCAGCAGTCTGAGCGGTACGGG
The DNA here is from genome assembly GCA_034664165.1 of Thermoleophilaceae bacterium. Lineage (GTDB taxonomy): Bacteria > Actinomycetota > Thermoleophilia > Solirubrobacterales > Thermoleophilaceae > JACCVG01. Next base: position 12,177 of record JAXDIE010000031.1, read on the forward strand.
CAACAGACTTGGCCGAGGCGTCAGACGCCTTGCCACGCTGGTTGAGGAACGAGGGGATGGCGATCGCGGCAAGAATGCCGATGATCAGGATGACAAC
>JAXDIE010000094.1:0-5269 GCA_034664165.1 Thermoleophilaceae bacterium
CGCCAGATAGAAGGGATCGTCCTGCCCGGCGCGACGCTTGATGAAGTCGGCGGCGATCGAGCTGACCACGTCCGTCTGGTAGTCGCGGTCGTCGTTCCCGAACTTCACCCGGTGGGCTCCGGGGGCCGGGGGCGCCAGCTCCGTGCCGTCGAGCGCCTTGATGCCGACCGGGCTCTTGACCATCAGGCTGTAGCCGTACAGGTGGTAGGGATCGTCGACCAGCGAGAAGGACTCGTCCCAGCCGGGCGGCACCGGCAGGGCGTCGGCGAAGCGGTCGGAGAAGCCGTTCATGTACTTGCCCACGTGCGCGGTGTAATAGCCGGCCTTCTGGAGCCAGACCGGCAGCGCGACGTCGTGGAACGCGAAGCGCCCATAGCCGTGTGTGTTGGACAGGATCCCGTGGTTGTGCGAGTACATCCCCGTGAACTGCGTGGCCCGCGACGGGCAACAGCGCGGGTGGGTGGCGAAATAGCTGTCGAAGCTCGTGCCCTGGTCGACCAGCAGCTGCTCGGTCTTCGGCATCACCTGGGGCGCGCCCTCGGGGCAGATGTCGCTCGTCACCAATGAGCACAGCGTCTGGTCATCGGTCTGGATGAAGACGATGTTGGGCCGGTCGGCCGACGCCGGGCCGCCCCCGCAACCCGCGAGCAGGCATGCCAAGGCCAGCGGGACGAGCGCCCAGGACCTGGATGCGCGGCGGCTCACGGGCACGGGACGATCCTAGGGATCCCGCCCGGGCTTTACTTCAGGCGGCCTGCTCGCGCTTGGCCCAGTAGCGGGCCAGCCCGTGGTAGCGCTGCGCCGGCGGCGATGCCTGCAGGATCCGGTCGAGGAGTTCCTGATCGCCGTGGAAGCGCTCGCGCAGGTCGGCGGTCACCGCCTCGACAAAGCCCTCGAGGTCGTTGTCCCTTGCGAGCTGGCCGCAGCGGCGCAGTTCCACCCGCAGCTCCTCGATCCGGTCCGGGACGTCGCCGAACGGGCCGCAGTGGGTGATGCAGGTGCGCTCCGGCTGCCACTCCAGGATCAGATCCAGCGACCGCTCCCACGCCTCGAGGTCGATGTCCGGCGGCGGCGTGGGTGGCAGAGGGAAGTCGAACGGCGGTATCGCCACGCCGGCAACGTCGCCGGTGAAGGCATCGCCGCTGGCCTCGTGGAGGTAGCTCACGTGGTGCCAGGCGTGGCCCGGCGTGTAGGCCACGCGGAACCCGTCGATGGTCTCGCCGCCCACCAGCGCGGTCAGGTTCTCCTCGGGCACCGGGACCACATCGCCCCAGAGCCGATCCATGTCATCGCCGTACAGGCGTGTCGCGCTGGCCAGGAGCTTCGACGGATCGACCAGGTGGGGCGCGCCGCGCTCGTGCACGTAGACGCGCAGGTCCGGGAACCTCCGCACCAGGCTGCCCGTCGCGCCGGCGTGGTCCAGATGGATGTGCGTCAGCAGAAGGGCCTTGGGCTCCTCGCCCGCCAGCCCCTCGAGGAGGGTCTCCAGGCACGACGCGGGGCCCGGGTCGACGATCATGTCGTCCACCACGAAGGCGCCGATCACACGGTCCCGGCCCAGGTGATTGAGATCGATCAGGCGCATACCGGCGCGCCACGTTATCGGGACAGCGCGACCAGGGAAGCGAATACGATCAATCGATGGGGGACCAACGCGAGCCGGCGGCACCCGGGCAGATGGTCACGCGCCGCCGCGTGATCCGCTCGGCGGCGGCAGGCGTTGCAGCCTCATCGCTCGGCGGACAGGCGCTGACCGCCGCCGCCCGTCAGGCCCGGCGCGAGGTGGACGTGGTAGTCGTCGGCGCCGGCCTGGCCGGCCTGACCGCCGCCAGGCAGCTGCAGCGGGCCGGGCACTCGGTGCTGGTGCTGGAGGCGCGCGACCGGGTGGGCGGGCGCATCCAGAACGAGCCGGTCGGCCACGGCGAGATCTCCGAGGTCGGAGGCCAGTTCGTCGGCCCAACGCAGGATCGCGTCAAGGCGCTGGCCGAGGCCATGAAGGTCGGGCGCTTTGACGTGAACAACACGGGCGACAGCGTGTACTTCAACAACGGCTCGCGCACGACCTACCCGGCCGAGACGCCGCTGGGCAACATCCCGCCGGATCTCGCCGTGCTCCCCGACCTGCTCCTGTTGCTCAACAGCCTCGACACCCTCTCGCAGCAGGTCTCGGTCGACGCTCCCTACCTGGCCCAGCGGGCCGCGGAATGGGACTCCCAGACGTTCGCCCAGTGGCTGTCGGCCAACCAGCTCGAGCCCGGCCTCTCCGCGATCGCCAACGTCGCATCGCAGCCGCTGCTCGGCTCGGAGATCGGCGACTACTCGATGCTCTTCATGCTCAGCTACATCGCCGGCGCCGGCGATGCCGCCAACCCGGGTACCTTCGAGCGCCTGATCAACGTCGCCGGCGGGGCGCAGGAGGAGCGCTTTGTCGGGGGCTCTGCCGTGATCGCCGAACGCGTTGCCGACGGCCTAGGTCGCCGCGTCAAGCTGAGCTCGCCCGTCCGCCGGATCGGTCACGAGGGCAAGCGGGTCCGCGTCGAGGCCCGCGGGACCACCGCGATGGCCCGCCGCGTCATCGTTGCCGTCCCGCCCAAGCTCGCCCTGAAGATCGAGTTCGACCCGCCGATGCCCAAGGCGCGCCGGAAGCTCCTTCAGAAGATGCCGATGGGCAACCTGATCAAGTGCGAGGCCGTGTACGACCGCCCGTTCTGGCGCGACCAGGGCCTCACCGGACAGGCAGTGAGTTACGCATCGCCCGTCGGCACCACCTTCGACAACACTCCGCCCAGCGGCCGGCCGGGTGTCCTCATGGGATTCGTCGGCGGTGCCCCCGCCCGCGCCCTGGGCTCGCGCCCGGCGGAGCTCAAGCGCCAGGCCCTCGACAACTTCGCCAGCTACTTCGGCGAGCAGGCCCGCCACCCCACGCGCTACATCCAGAAGATCTGGGCCGATGAGGCGTTCACGCTCGGCTGCCCCGTGTCGGTGGCGCCGCCCGGCGTTCTGACCCGCTTCGGCCACGCACTGCGCGAGCCGGCGGGGCGCATCCACTGGGCCGGAACCGAGACCGCGAGCTACTGGGCGGGCTACATGGACGGTGCGGTCAGGTCCGGGGAGCGGGCGGCGGCCGAAGTGGCCGACCGGCTCTAGAGCTCAGCGAACCTCCTGCAGGAGGGGGGCGGCCCGGTCCCCCACCGTCACCCGGTCGGCGGCGCCGTCGCGAACGACATCGATCACGTCGAGGGCCTGGAGGCGCTCCAGGACGGCATCCAGCGAGCGCTGGTCCTTGGCGGGCAGGCCCCGGGCCAGCTCGAAGGAGTAGCCGGTCGACTCCGGCGGCCTCACGTACTTCCGCGGCAGCACGAAAGCCGCGTTGGCCACCGCGCTGCCAACACTGCCGATGGCCGACGCCTGCATCTGCTTCTGGTTCTCCGGCTTGACGGCGCCCGCCAGCTCCAGCGTCACGTCGTGGCCAGCCAGGTTCCGGGTGGCTCCGGCAATGTAGATGAGAGTCGCCAGCGCCGCCGGGCGGAGCCCGCGGTGCAGCTCGTTGCCAAAGACGCGCTTGGCATCAGGGTCGGAGGAGATCTCGAAGCCCAGCCGCGCCGGGTCATCCGGCAGCGCCACCAGCTCGCCGTGGTCGTAGGCATCCGCGATCGCGTTGTGGCTCTCATATGACGGCGGTGAGCCGGGCGGGCGGAGCACGTCCTCCGCGCCCGCCTTGGTGCCGTGCAGGGTCGCGAGCCGATACAGCTCCGCGGGGTCGGACTGGTAGAGGTCCAGCACCTGCCGCCCGGCCTCAACGAGAAATGGATAGGTGGAGAGGTTCCCGCCAGGCCGGCTCTCGAAGTAGATCTGCGGGTAGGTCGCCTTCTTGCCGTAGCCCGCCGCGAGATGCTTCACAGCGGGGATCCCGAGCCGATAGGCGGCAACGGCCAGATCCTCCCGGCCCAACGCGTCCTGCCCCTTGCGGAGGAGCTGGGCCCCGGCGTCGATGGCCTTGGTCACCTCAAAGCGCTCGTCCACCTTGCGCCGGCGTGCGCGCAGCTCGATCAGCTCGGGGTCGAACTTGGCGGCAGCGGCCTTGTCCTTGGCCTTGCCCTGCAGGGTCGTGAGCTTGGCGATCCGCTTGGTGAGAACGCTGCTCTGGCCCAGGTCCACGTGCAACCCCAGATCGCGGCGAGCCACGTCCGGCGTGAGGCCGGCCGCCCCCGCCCTGCCCTTGGCCGAGTCCGGCTGCTCGGTCAGATCGGCCCGCCCCCCGCTCTCGACGAACACGACGGCGGCAAGCGTCCCGGGATCGACGCCCGCTCGGCCCCCGGCGCGCTCGAAGAACGGCGTGAGCCGGTCCATCACCGAGGCGGTTCGCTCGACCCCGCCGCGGGTGAGCGAGTACAGCGGATGAGCCAGCCCGTCACGCCCCCGCAGGAGGAACTCCCGGTCGCGCGCCCGCGACCAGCGGAACGGCTCAGAGCGTCCAAGGTCGGCCGCGCTGGTGCGTGCGAAGGCCGCCTGAAGCGCTTCCGGCCTGCCATCGCCGCCGCGGATAAACAGGATCCAGACGGCAAAAGCAGCGATAAGCAGCACCGCCGCGCCGGCCAAGGCGCGTCTGCGGGCTATGGACTTCACCCCTGAAACGTAGAATGTATAGCCATGAGTGAGCACCGCCTCCCCGAAAGGGACCGGCCGTGGGTCATGCGGACGTACGCAGGGCACTCGACCGCAAAGGCATCAAACGAGCTCTACAGGAAGAACCTCGAGAAGGGCCAGACCGGCCTGTCGATTGCGTTCGACCTGCCCACGCAGACCGGGTACGACCCGGACGACGACCTGGCCCGCGGCGAGGTCGGCAAGGTCGGGGTCTCCGTGGCCCACAAGGGCGACATGCACGCGCTGCTCGACGGCATCCCGCTGGACCAGATGAACACGTCGATGACGATCAACGCCACCGCCGCCTGGCTGCTCTCGCTCTACATGACCGTGGCGGAGGAGAACGGGGTCGATCGCAAGGCCCTCTCCGGCACGACCCAGAACGACATCATCAAGGAGTTCCTCTCGCGCGGCACCTACGCGTTCCCGCCCGGGCCGTCGCTGCGGCTGATCGGGGACATGATCGCGTTCACAGTCGACGAGGTCCCCAAGTTCAACCCGATCAACATCTGCAGCTACCACCTCCAGGAGGCAGGGGCCACACCCGTCCAGGAGATTGCTTACGCGCTGAGTACCGCCCAGGCCGTGCTCGACGAGGTGCGCCCGCGCGTCCCCGAGGACA
>JAXDIE010000107.1:0-6630 GCA_034664165.1 Thermoleophilaceae bacterium
GCCGCGTGCACGATCGCGTCCGTGGCTTCGACCGCACGCGCCACATCCTCGGGACGCCGCAGGTCGCCGATGAGCCACTCCACCCCGTCCCGCGGCTCCCCGGCCACGAGATCCAGGATCCGCACCCGATCGCCGCGCGCGAGCAGCACCTCTGTCGTGGCCCGCCCGAGCGTTCCCGCGCCACCCGTGATCAGGATCGTCTCCGCCATGCCGCGCATTGTCCGTGTCCCGGCGCGCGTCCGCCCACAGGGACCTGCACCGCCGCCGACCCAGCGCGACCGCTGGACATTTCAGTGATCCGAGAATCCAGCGACGGAAGCGCGCACAGCGGGCTGCCGCGTCGCATGACCAGATCTATGGTGGGACGTACGTGGTCCACGCTATGCTCGGCCTCCGAGTGCGGTTCTGGGGGAGGATCGTGGGAGCGTGAAGATGCAGCGGCGGATTCCGGCCAAGGTCACGTTGTTCGTTGCCGTCGCGCTGATCGCGGCTGGCTGTCTCGGCGATCCAAGGGCGAAGACGGACGCGCCGCCCACGGGCCCCGCCGCGCGGACACCGGCCACGGCCACCACCCCGCCCGGCACATTCACCGGTATTCCGGCAACCAACCCCCCGGCAACCTCAGGAGGCACCTCCGGCCCTGGCAGTACCCCGGCGCCCACGGACCCGCCGGGACCAACCACGCCACCTGTTGAACCCACCCTCCCGCCGTATACGCCGCCACCCCTGAGCGGGAAGCTGACCGTATGGACCTTCGCCCAGGGCGAGGACGAAGTGCCCATCAAGGCGTACCTCAAGGAATTCCAGGCGCGCTATCCGGACGTCGACACCAAGCTCGTCGTGATCCCGGAGGACAACTACACCGCCAAGGTCAACACCTCGCTGCAGGCGCACAACCCGCCGGACATCGCGATCATCGAGGACATGCGCTGGGCGAAGTCCGGCCGCGTGGTGGAGCTGACGCCGTGGCTCCAGGCCTGGGGCGTCCCGATCGAGGACTTCTCGCCCGGCGGCATCGGCCGCATGGCGCTCGAAGCCGATCCGGCGAAAGGCGTCTACGGCATCGGCGACTTCCTCGGCGGGTACGTCAGCGTCTACAACAAGGCCCTCTACACCGCGGCCGGCGTGCCGGAGCCACCGGCCGACCGCTCCCTCAGCTACGACGAGTTCGCCGCGAACTGCCGCGCGATCGGCAAGCCCGCGAGCGATCCCGCCCAGGCGCTCTACGGCTGCGCCGCGCAGGACAACCTCTACAGCCTGCGTGCTGCGGACGTGTTCGGAGCCGATGGCCGCACGATCGTTGGCAATGGCAACGCGGATGCCATGGTCCACGCGTTCGAGGTCGGCTCGTCACTCATCAGTGACGGCATGGCGCCGAGCGGCACCGCCCTGGACGCGCTGGGCGGCGACGGCGAGTCCGACCTCTTCGCCCAGGGCAAGATCGCGGTCACGGGGACGGACTTCACGGAGGTCAACAAGTACAAGGCCAACGGCGTCGACTTTGCGATCGTCCCGTTCTACGCCGTCTACCCGGAGAAGGGGCCGCTGCTGGACACGTTCACGGCGCCCTGGGGGACGTTCACCAAGTCGAGCAATCCCGACGCGGCGCTCGAGTTCCTCCGCTTCATCGCCACGGACGCCCAGCGCATCCGTCCCACGATCACCCCTGACCCGCCGCTGCGCATCTCGATCGCCCAGGAGGTCGGCTACGGCGCCGACGACCCGATCAAGCAGCAGTACCTCAAGCTCCTCGGCTTCGCGCAGGCGCAGGTCTTCGTGCCCAACGGAGTCGAGGCGTGGGATCCCGGCGAGGTGGTGCGCCAGATGACCGTCGAGCACAAGACCGACGCGCGCGCGATCCTCGATCCCATGGTGCAGGACGCCCAGCGGGAGGTCGACAGGGTCTGGCGCGACTGGGAGGAGCTCGCGCCCTGAGGGGTCGCGCGGAGCGCTCGGAGGAGCGCTGGGCCTACGCGTTCCTGGCGCCCTGGTTCGCCGGCCTTGCCCTGCTGTTCGCCATCCCGCTGGCCTACGCGGTCTACATCAGCTTCACCAACGAGTCGCTCTTCAAGGTCGGCCGGTTCGTCGGTCTCCAGAACTACCAGGACATCCTGGACGACCGCCTCTTCTTCCAGGCGCTCGGCGTGACCGTGAAGTGGATCCTCATCTCCACGCCGCTGTTGCTGGTGGCAGGCCTCGCGGTCGCGCTGCTGCTGAACCAGAAGCTGCCCGGCATGAACGGCTTCCGCACCCTGCTCTACGTGCCGGCCGTCCTCTCCGGGGTGGCGGTGACCGTGCTCTGGTTGATGCTCCTCAACGGGGAGGCCGGCGCGGTCAACCAGTTGCTGCGGGCGGTCGGCTGGCGCAACCCGCCGAACTGGTTCGAGGACACCTTCTGGGCAATGCCCGCGCTGGCGATCATGAGCCTGTGGGGAGTCGGGGGAGGGGCGGTGATCTTCCTGGCGGGCCTCCAGAACATCCCACCGCACCTGTACGAGGCCGCGTCCATCGACGGGGCCGGCCCGGTGGCGAAGTTCCGCCACATCACCCTGCCGATGCTCTCGCCGACGCTCTTCTTCGTGGTGCTGAACCTGGTCATCGACGGGCTGCTGGTCTTCGGGCCGATCTTCGTCATCAGTGGCGGCGCGTACACGGGCGGGCCGAACGACTCGCTCCTCTTCTACATGCTCTACCTGTACCGGAAGGGCTTCCTGGAGGGGCAGCTGGGGTACGCCACGGCGCTTGCGTGGATCCTGACCGTCATCGGCGCCGTGCTCGTATGGCTCACGCTCAAGTTCGAGCGGCGCTTCGTCTTCTACGAGAGCGACGCGCCCGCGTGACGAGGTCGACTCCGACGAGCGGCTCGAGCCCCGTGAAAGCCTTGCCCGCGTGAGCGTCGCCCAGCCGCTCGAGCGGTCCGCGCTGTCCGACACCCGGCGCCGCCGGCGACTCCCGCCCGGCCGCGTCGCGCATGCGGCGCTCGTCTATTCGCTCCTGGGGCTCCTCGGCCTCTTCATCCTGCTGCCCGTCGGCTGGATGCTGACCGCGGCGCTGAAGCCCGATACCGCACCGGTGTTCACCTATCCGCCGGAGTGGTTCCCGACGCGTTACTGGAACTGGGACACCTTCGTGCGGGTCCTCACCGACCCGGACGATCCGTACCTGCGCTACTCGCTGAACACGGCGTTCCTGGTGCTGGTGAACGTGACGGGCGCCGTGATCTCCAACTCGCTGATCGCCTACGCCTTCGCGCGGCTCCGGTTCCGCGGCCGGAACGTGCTCTTCGGCGTGCTCCTGGCGACGATGCTGCTCCCGGGTCCCGTCCTGCTGATCCCGCAGTTCCTCGTCTTCTTCCACCTGGGCTGGTTCGACACGTACCTGCCGCTGACCGTGCCCGCGTTCCTCGGGAACGCGTTCTTCATCTTCCTGCTGCGCCAGTACATGCGGACGATCCCGCGGGAGCTGGACGAGGCGGCGCGCATCGATGGAGCGAGCCATTGGGCGGTCTACCGGCACATCATCCTGCCGCTCTGCGCGCCGGCACTGACCGTGGTCGCGGTGTTCACGTTCCTGGGCGTCTGGAACGACTTCTTCGGGCCGCTGCTCTACCTCAACGACCCCGAGTCGTACACGGTCGCGGTGGCCCTGGCGACCAAGGTCAGCCGCATCGGCACCCAGTGGAACACGCTCATGGCGGCCAACCTGATCGCGATCGTGCCGCCGCTGCTGGTCTATTTCGCCGCACAGAAGCGGCTCATCGGCGGGATCGCGTCCGTGGGCATCCGGGGCTGACGGCTCGGAGAAAAGTGCCGGTCGCCCGCCCGCCCCGGGGCGTACCCTGATCCCAAGCCCGCACGATGCGCGCCAGGGAGGACCTACGAGATGCCCAAGATCCGGAGCCGCATCGTGGCGGGCCTCGCGCTCGGAGCGCTGCTGCTCGTGCTCGTGCCCGCCGCCGGCGCGTCCGCAACCCAGCCTGCGCTCGGCTACTACAAGTGGGGTTGGGTCACCGTCCGGCAGACGGCGCTGGGGACGTACACCCCCGCCGCTCTGGATCGGGGCAACTCGGCCGGCAGGCCCAACGTGGTCAAGCAGCCCTCGACCGGCATCTACACGGTCGTCCTCAAGGGCATCGGTGACGACGGCGGCGTGCCCCACGTGACCGCCATGGGTGCCGGGCACGCGGTCTGCCTGATCAAGGGCTGGGGTCGCGGCGCTGTCACCGCGAACCTGGAGGTGTACGTCATCTGCTACAACTTCTCCGGGTCACGCGTGTCCACGCGGTTCTCGCTGAGCTATATCTCGACGCCCAGCGACCCTGGCCCCCTGGCGTACCTGTGGGCAGACGGGACCGGCGACGACGACGCCGCCGCTCAGTACAGCTACAACAGCTCGGGCGGCACCAACCACATCCAACAGACGGCCATGGGCACGTACGTGGTCACGCTGCCGGGCCTCGGGAGCGCGTCGGGCAACGTGGAGGTCAGCGCGTTCAACGGCAGCGCCACGACTGCCGGCACCTCGCCCGCGGGCACGAACCCGGCCACATGCAATGTGGTCAACTGGCAGGCTTCGGGCGGCGACCTCGAGGCAAACGTGAAGTGCCGGGAGGAGAACGGCCTCCTCGTCGACTCCGGGTTCACCCTCTCCTTCACCGACCACCAGGGGCTGAAGGGCCATGGGGCTGCAAAGGTGGCGTACCTGTGGGCCAGTCTGCCCGCGAAGGCCTCATACGTGCCGGACTCGTCGTACCGCTACGCAAAGCCGGCCGGCGTGGCCAGCATCACCCGCCAGGGCGCGGGTCGCTACACCGTGACCCTGCCGAGCATGCCCGCCGGTGGCGCCGTCAAGGTGACGGCGTACGGGGCGAATGCTCGCACCTGCCAGCTTGGCTCGATCCGAACCGGCGGCACCCCGCAACGCGTCCAGGTTCGCTGCTTCAGGTTCGACGGCGTGCCCGCCAACAGCAAGTTCGTCCTCAGCTACCTGCGTTGAGCTGCGCCAGGAACTGCCTGGCCATCTCCGCGTAAGGCCGCGTCTCGGCGCGATCCAGGATCGCGACGGCCGTCCCGACATCCGACCGGGCCGCGGCGACATCGGGCGTCGGCAGGCTGACCATGATCTGCGCCCGGCGGATCAGGGCGAGCGCCTCGTCAACCGGGTCGCCCGCGGCGCGCGTCTGGTCGATCAGGAGGTCAAGGCCCGCCAGCGCTTCCTGGCCCTCACCGGCGAGGGCCTGAGCGGCCTTGAGCGCGACGGTGCACATCCTCGCCATCCCCGGAGCGGTCGATGCCGCCGCGAGGCTCGTCGCCTGATCGAGCCAGTGGATCGCCGGCACGGGATGCTGGAGCTCCATCTCCGACTGGCCGCTCAGGTACGCGCCCATGGCCTGGCAGAGCAGCTCCTTCGATTCCATCGCCAGCTGAAAGCCGCGCTTGCCGTACTCCAGCGCCTCGGCGTGGCGGCCCTGCATCGAGAGGAAGAACCCCGTGAAGATCTCGATGTCCGCGAGCGCCTTCGGGTCGCCACTGCGCTCCGCCAGCACGCGGGCGCGCGCCAGCTCCACCTCGCCTGCCGCGGTCTCGCCGAGCTCGGCCAGCGTCAGCGCCAGCTGGCCGGAGTAGAAGGACGCCTCGTTCACGACGTATTGCTCCAGGCTGCCGATCGCCTCCTGGAGCAGCGGCACCGCGTCGCGGCGGTTGCCGGTCCGGATCAGCTCGATTCCCTTCAGCGCGCTCGGGAAGGCGAGGATCTCGGGGTCGTGCAGCCGCCTGCCGATCTCCAGTGCGCGCGCGATTCGCGAAGCCTGGATCTCGTCTCCCACCCGGAATAGGCCGGTCTCGAACGCGCCGGTGCCGGCCTGACGGGCCAGCACCAGGCCCAGCAGGCGCTCGTCGCCGAGTCGTGTGGCGCGCTTCTCGGCCTCGGCCAGGCGTTCCAGGTCCTCGGCGAACTCCACACCCAGCGCATTGGCCGAGGCGCGGTCGATGGCGATCTCCACCCAGCGCCGGTCGTTCTCCGGTGATTCGGCGGCGTCATCCAGGGCCGCCGCGGCGCGCGCGAGCAATTCCTGTGCGTCGGCGACCGCGCGGCGCCTGAGCGCCTGCCGGCCCGCCATGTGGAGGTAGTCGACGGCCCGTTCGGCATCGCCGGCCCGCTCGAAGTGGAGGCCAAGGATGGGTGCCAGCTCCTCCCGCCGCTCGGTGCCGGCCTCCTGCTCCAGCACCTCGCCAACGCGCCGGTGCAGGCGTCGCCGGTCCGACTTGAGCAGCGAGTCATAGGCCGCCTCCTGGATCAGGACGTGGCGGAAGCGGTACACCGGCTCCGGATCGGCCGAGGCGAAGCGCACCAGCCCCGACGCCTCGGCGAGGCCCAGCGCCCGGGACGTGCCGGAAGGATCGTCCGTGATCTGCTCCAGCAGCCGCACCGGCACATCACGACCGATCACCGATGCCATGCGCAGAGTCCGCCGCGCCTCGTCCGGGAGCCGGTCGATGCGGGCCAGCAGCAGGCCGCGCAACGTGTCCGGAACCTCCGCTTCGGCGACGGTCCCCGAGCCGACCCAGTGGTCGCCCTTGCGCACCACCCAGCCCCGGTCGATGAGCATGCGGATCAGCTCTTCGACGAAGA
>JAXDIE010000112.1:0-4266 GCA_034664165.1 Thermoleophilaceae bacterium
GGCCGGCGTCGTGTGTCTGGGGCTCCGGCGTGTGGATCTCGGTCGCGGCGTCGTAGGGCGCCTCGGGCGCGGCCTCGAACTCCGCGATGGGCTCGCCGGCGAGCATGGCGCCCTCCTCGCCGATCTCAGTCTGGCCCTCGATCGGGGCGAACTCTGGCTCCATCCCGTCGTCGTGGCCCTCCTCGGGGGGAAGGAACTCGGTGGGCGGGGCGTATGCCTCGTCGCCGACCGGCGGCTCGTGATGGGCCAGCGGGTCCCCGTGGGGCAAAGGCTCGATGTGATCGGGCACCAGCGCAGGCTCAGCCATGGCCTGAGGGTCGATCTCCTCGATCTGGTCACGGCGTGCGGGACCCAACGCGTCCTGTTCGGCGCGTGTCAGTTCCTCGTCACTCGCGCCATGTTGGCGCTTGAGCTCCAGGTGTTCCCGGATGGCGTCGTCTAGGACCCCCATCAGGGGCAAAAGACTAGCTCAAGGGCCCGCATACAGACACAAATCTTGCAAGAGCACGACCCCGGCGGGGCCTAGCGCGGAGCGGCGGTTCCTTCCGAACGACTGACACGATTCTTGCCGGCGCGCTTGGCCTCGTACAGCGCCAAATCGGCGGCGGCGAGCAGAGTCTCCCCGTCGTGGGCCGAATCGGGCAGGGACGCGACTCCCAGGCTCGCGGTCACCGTGAGGGTCGAGCCGTCGGGTGCCTTGACCTTCAGATCGGCCACTTTGGCCCGGATCCGCTCGGCGAGAACCGTCGCGCCGTTGAGGTCGGTCTCCGGCAGGATCGCCACGAACTCGTCGCCGCCGAAGCGCGCCACGACGTCGATCTCGCGGACCTCCTTCGCGAGCAGCGATGCCGCGGCCTCGAGGACGGCGTCGCCGGTCTGGTGGCCGTGGGTGTCGTTGGCCTCCTTGAAGGAGTCGACGTCCAGCATGATCAATCCCAGCGGATGCCCGAGGCGCTTGGCGCGCGCCGTCTCGTTCGCGAGCAGCTCTCCGAAGCGGCGGCGGTTGAACAGGCCGGTGAGCGGATCGGTGATTGCCTGCTCCTGGATCAGCTGGTGCAGGCTGGCGTTCTCGAAGGACACCGCCGCGCGGCTGGCCAGATAGACGAAGACCTCGCGCTCGGGGTCCGAAAAGGGCTCGCCACGGCGCGCGATTGCGACGACTCCGGCCACGCGGGCCTCCGAGGACTCGCCGGTCTCCACCAGCGTCGCGGCAATCGCATGACAGTCCTCGATCTGCCCGCTGGCCACGGGGTCGCCGAAGACGACCTCCTCCTGCGTCGGATCCCGTTCGAGCGCACCCCGCTCGGCCTCTTCGAGGGCGAGCAGCAACGGACCAGCGGGCTGCCCGACCTCCGCGATCGGCCTGTTCCCGGTGATGGCGGGCAGCGCCCGGCCCACCTCGGCGGCACACGCCTCGATGGCGGTGCGCACCGCCACGGCCACGATCTCCTCCGCGTTGAGGCCGGCGGCGAAGGCCTCGCCCACACGCCGGATGCTCTCCTCGAGCTCCCGCCGCTGCCGCTCGACCTCCTCGATCTTGGCCTTGAGCTCCTCCGACATCGAGTTGAACTCCATGCCGAGCTGAGCGAACTCGTCGTTGCCCGACGTCTGGATCCGGCGGTCGAAATCACCCTTGCCGATGGCCCGCGCCGCCTCGAGGAAGCTCCCGATCTGACCCTGCAGGGCGCGCACCACCAGGATGGATGACGCCAGAGCCATCCCCAGGAAGGCCAGCAGCAGGATCAGCACCAGCCGCTTGGACTCGGCGATCTCGCCGTTCAGCTCACCCGCCGGGAGGTACAGCCCCAGCTGGATCGTGCGATCGAGGTTGGGCAGCGTGGTCTTGTTCCCGCGGTACTGCTCACCGTCGGCGCTGAGGTTGCCGGTGCCCAGCAGCGGCGCACCGGGCAGAGTGGAGGCCACAACCTTGCCGTCTTGGCCTATCTGGGCCTCGAGGGCCGTCAGACGGCGCGCCTCGGAGGCATAGCCAGAGGCCGAGGTGTTCGATACGGCAATCGTGCCGAGCCTCTTGTCCTTGGGATCGATCACCGGGATCGTCTGGAAGGCCACCGCGTCGGCGTCGCCCACCCGCGCCAGCTCCTTGCCGTGACGGTCGGTCACGACCATCGCCCGCAGCAGCTCGGTCTTCTTGGCGATCTTGTCCAGGACCTTCTGGAGCCCCTTGGGCTTTCCGAGGGCGAGCGCGCCGAGCAGGTTGTCGTCTTCGGCCAGCCGGCCGAGCGTGTTGCCCGCCCGCTTGGAGTCTTCCTGGTAGGCGGCGGTCGCCGCCGTGAAGGCCTGCGTGATCTGCGAATCCATCCTGGCCACGCTGCTCTGGCCGATGAGAGTGAGCGTGACAAAACCCGCGGCGATCATCGGGACCACCACGATGATCACGAAGAAGATCAGAAGGCGACTTCGAAAGCTCATGGAGCGGGAACGGCAGAGTATCCGGCAATTTGGGCCGGTCAACTAACGGTATCGGCGCGAGCGGTCTACCCGTTTAGCGGGTCACCGTCGCTAGAATCAATGTCCGAGGGGCTATAGCTCAGCTGGAAGAGTGCCTGGATCGCACCCAGGAGGTCGTCGGTTCGAGTCCGACTAGCTCCATCTCCCGCCCTACTCCGACAGGCCCACGGCTGCGAGGGCCTCGGCGGGATTCATGTAGCCGATATCCAGCCGATCCGCTTGACGGGTTGACTGTTGTCCGGTTAGCTCCATTCTCGTGGATGCCGCATGGAGACTCCGGATCCGGACACTCACCGCCCTGACCCTGGCGGCGTGCTTCTCCAGCGTCGCGACGGCAAGTGCGGCCACGATCACTGTCACTACGACCGCCGAGGACCCCGCCGCAAACGACAGCGGCTGCTCGCTTCGGGAGGCCATCATCGCCGCCAACCGGGCCACAGCGCGCGGTGGCTGCCCGGCGGGTGACGCTGGCGCGTCCAACACGATCGTCCTCCAGGCCGGCGCCACCTACACGCTGACGCAGCCCGACCAACCGGAGGGTGTGCTGAAGGACCGCGCGTCGTGGTACGGGCCAAACGCCCTCCCACCGATCGCGAGCCGGATCGTGATCCAGGGCCAGGGCGCAACGATCGCCCGGGCCGGCGGCTCACCCCCGTTCCGGCTCTTCTACGTCGGCGCCGATCCGGCGGCGGGTTCCACCAGCAACTACATCACGCCTGGCGCCGGCGACCTGACGCTCAGTGATCTCACGCTGTCCGGAGGCCTCGCCAAGGGAGGCGGTTCGCAGACCGGCGGTGGGGGTGGTGGTATGGGCGGAGCGGTCTTCAACCAGGGCAACCTCGTGCTCGATGCCGTGACCGTGACCAGCAACTCGGCGCTGGGCGGCAGCACCACGCAGGGAGCAACCGACTTCGCAGGGGGCGGCATTGGCACAAACGCGACGGCCGGGATAGGCGGCGGTTTCGGCCCGGGCACGTTCGGTGGGCCGACCGGGGGCGCCGCGGCGACTCAGTCGGGCGGGGGCGGAGGTGGCCTGGCAACCGGGGAAAACGGGGCCGCGGCGGTCGTCAACGTCGGCGGCGCAGGAGGAGGTCCCACGACCGGTACGGGTGGCAGGCCGGGCACCGTTGCCACTACAGGAGGGGCCAGCGGTGACGGCTCAGGCGGTGGGGGCCAAGCCTGCACCGGTGGAGCCGGCGGCGCGGGTGGCGCGTTCGGCAGCGGCGGGAGCCCGGGCAACGCGGGCGGCGGTGGTGGGGTCGGCGGCGGAGGCGGAGGCATCTCCGCCGGGCAGGGTGGCTTCGGCGGCGGCGGCGGGTTCGGCGCCGGCGGCGGCGGCCAGGCGAACTACACGGACTGCCAATCGGGCGTCGGCGGCTTCGGTGGCGGTGGTGGTGGCGGCGGCAAGGACGCACACCCGGCCGCACCGGGCGGGTTTGCCGGCGGGTCCGGCAGCGGCGGATCGTCCAACCCTCGGCGGGGCGGCGGAGGTGGCGGCCTGGGCGGCGCGATCTTCAACTTCCAGGGCTCGGCGGCGATCGTCAACAGCACGTTCACCGCGAACTCAGCCGTAGGGGGCACCGGCGTCAACAACGGCGCGGGGCTCGGCGGCGCGATCTTCAACCTCAACGGCTCGCTCGAGATCAGCAGTAGCACCAGCGCCGACAACCAAGCGGCTCAGGGCGGCTCGGCAGTGTACGACCTCGTCTACGACCAGTCGGCGCCGCGCGCGGCGGCGGCAACGGCGGCGAACAGCATCGTCTTCCGCGACGACATCGTGATCGACAAGCCGGCCAC
>JAXDIE010000115.1:0-19628 GCA_034664165.1 Thermoleophilaceae bacterium
GAGGCAATTCCCGACGACTGGTTCTGCCCCGTCTGCGGTGCGCGCAAGAAGGATTTCGTCCCCTACGACGGCTGATCCGGGCTGCCGGAGCCGCAGGTAGGCTCCACCGATGCGCATTGACGCTCCCCCGCCGGGCGAGGAGATAAACAGCGGCGCTGTGACTGTCCCGCGCCCGGCCGCCTCCGTGATCGTCATGCGCGACTCAGCGGAGGGCCCCGAGCTGCTCTTCGTACAACGCAGCCCCGAGCAGCGCTTCATGGGCGGCGTCTGGGTCTTCCCCGGCGGCGCCGTCGACGCCGATGAGAACGGCGACCCGGCGCTCAGCGGGGTTCGCGAGCTCCAGGAGGAGGCGTCCATCGAGATCGCCGGCACCGAGGAGCTCGTGCCATTCGTCCGCTGGATCACGCCCCAGGAGGTCAAGACGCGCTTTGACACATGGTTCTTCCTGGCGCGGGCCCCCGAGGGCCAGGAGGGCGCCTGCGACGGCTCCGAGTGCGTGGACCTGCGCTGGCTCACGGCGACCGCTGCCCTGGAGGCGCACGAGCGCGACGAGTTCATGCTCGTGTTCCCCACCATCCGGACGCTTCAGCGCATCGCGGAGTTCGACTCGGTCGACCACGCGCTGACCACCGCGCGCGACACCGTCACCGACTCCATCCTCCCGCGCGTGATCCAGAAGGACGGACACGCAGAGGTCGTTCTGCCCGGCGAGCCGGGCTACGACGACTGACCCACCTGTGCCGCTCGGCGTGCAGATCGGGGTGCTGTTCGCACTCCTGACCGCCTTCGCTTCGGTTGTCGGGTTTCTCTACAAGCACCGCGGCGCCGTGGAATCGCCTCCGGTCGACGGCCGCCGGCCCATCCGCAGCTCGCTGGCCCTGTTCCGCTCTCCCTGGTACTCGCTGGGCATGGCCATCGCCGTGGGGTCCTGGGGCTTCCATGTGATCGCGCTGTCCCTCGCACCGATCACCATCGTGCAGTCGGTCATCGCCGGAGGCCTGGTCCTGCTCACGGTCTCGGCCGACCGACTCTTTGGCTTCACCGTCACCAAGCGGGAATGGGTCGGGGTTGGACTGATCGCGCTGGGGCTCGCCTTCCTGGCCGCGACACTCGACGGCACAGCGGACAGCCGCCACAGCGACTACGACGCGTTCACCCTGGCGATCTACATCGCGCTCAGCGGAGGCGCCGGCCTGGCGCTCGCGTTCGCCGCCTGGGGCCGCCGGGCGCTTCTGGTGGGGGTGGCGGCCGGATTGCTCTGGGGCGCCTCCGACGTGGCCATCAAGGCGCTCTCAGGCCATCTGGATGCCGGCGCCGCAGCGGTATTTCATCCTCTCGCGCTGGTCATCCTCGTGGCCTCGCTGGTGGGCCTGACCGTGTCCGCCAAGAGCCTGCAGGACGGGGAAGCCGTGCCGGTCGTCGCCGCAACCAGTGCCGCGGCCAACCTCTGCACGATCGCGTCGGGCCCGATCGTCTTCGGCGAGCCGCTTCCGCAGGACCCGCTGGGCCTGGCGATGCGCGTGGCTGCCTTCGTGCTGGTGATCGCCGCAGCCGCACTGACCCCGGCACCCGTTCGGGCGGCGGGCTTCGAGTCCTAATCGACGGCGGCCAGGATGTCCGAGCGGCCGGCCTGCTCCAGGATCTCGCGATAGCGCGGGAACGCGGGCTTGACCAGGGGAACCAGCTTGAGGATCTTGGCCACGGGGCCCTTGGCCTTGATCTGGCCGCGGGTGATGGCCACCGTGATGCTCACGCCCCCGAGCCAGAAGTGGTGCATCACGTCGGAATCCATCGTCATGGTCACCTGGGGCACCAGCTCGGTCTCTCCCAGATCGACCTGGAGGTCCTCGCCCGCCCTGATCTTCACCGTGATCTGGGCCTTGGGGTTGGTGAGCCGGTACTGCACGATGGTGTCGGCCCGCTGGAACGCCGGCACGAGCTCCGGGTCGGCGACGAGCTCCTCAAAGAGCCGGCCGACACAGCGATAGACCTCTTCTGAATTGCTGAAGTAGCCCATCAGCCGGCCACGGCCTTGTAGTAGCGGACGGCAAGGCCCGTGAGCAGTGTCTGGAAGCACTCCTCGAGCGGAAGGCCGTTCTGGTCGGCGTAACCGCGCAGACCTGCGTCCTCGATTGCCTCGGCCTGGGCGATGACCTCCTCGACCAGGCCGGGATGCTCATCGGAGAAGTACGCGCCCATCGAGTACAGGTCGGTGTCCATCAGCGACGCAAGGAATGCGTCGGCCTGCACAGAGCTCTTCCCCGCGGATGCCATCGCGCGGAGACTACTGACAGGCGATAGCGTCAGCGCATGGCCCGGCGCGACCTGATCATCGAGTTCATGGACGACCTCCTCGACTCGGCGTCCTTCCAGGACCATGGCCCCAACGGGCTGCAGGTACCGGGCGCCGAGGAGGTCTCGCTTCTTGCCACCGGGGTGTCTGCCAACCGCCAGACGATCGAGCTGGCGATAGCGGCCGGCGCCCAGATGCTGCTCTGCCACCACGGGCTGTTCTGGGAGGGTGCCCCGATCCACGTGACTCCGGGCATGAAGGGGCGGCTGGCCCCGCTCCTGGCCGCAGACATGTCCCTGGCGGCTCAGCACCTGCCGCTGGACGCCAACGCAGGGTTGGGCAACAACTCCCTTCTCTGCGACCTCATGGGGTTCGAGCGCGCGGAGCCGTTCGCGGTGCACCGCGGCAACCCGATCGGCTTCGTCGGCCGTAGCGACGAGGGCATCGCCATCGGAGATCTGGCCGCCCGGCTGGAGGCCGGCCTGGGCCGCCTCCCCCTCATCCAGGGCGCCGGACCCGCCACGGTCAGGTCAATAGGGGTGGTCTCCGGCGCCGCCGCAGGCGACCTGCGAACGGCCATCGCCGCCGGGCTCGATGCCTTCATCACCGGGGAGCCGGCCGAGTGGGCCATGGCCGAGGCCACCGAGGCCGGGGTCCATTTCATCGCCGCCGGGCACTACGCGACCGAGACGCTCGGGGTCAGAAAGCTGGGTGAGGCGGTCGCGGAGCGTTTCGGGGTAGATCATCAATTCATCGACGTACCGAACTCAGTCTGAGAAGTTGTTGAGAAATCGTTCCCGACGTCCCCGCGGCGCGGTAACGTTCGCAGTGCGAAGGGAGCAGTCAACTCGGAGGAGGAAACTGGTCTATGGCGATTCACCTGACGCCAACGGAGCTCGCTAAGGAAGCTGGGCTGCACCGCACCGAAGTCATCGCGAAGTGCATGCAACTCGGGGTCCCGATCTTCGAGGGCCGAATCGACAAGACCCTCTTCGAGCAGACGATCAAGCTCGAGAAGAGCGGCACGCTGGCCGAGTCGGCCACCGCCTGACCTGACCCACAACCGGCCGCGCTGTCGCGGGCTTTCGGGCACGCGCATGGCGCGGCTGCGCGCGTAGACTCTCCCCTTCAAGGAATCGGAGGAGGAGAGAGATGTCTGCCACGACGATTGCGCCCCAGGCCGGGAGCACCAATTCAAAGACCATGGCCGACCTGCTGCCGCTCACGGCGGCCGCCCACGGCGACGCCCCCGCCCTCAGGCACAAGGTTGACGGGGAGTGGGTCGACATCAGCTACGCCGACCTGGGCACAGCCGTCCGCGAGGTTTCGCTGGGCCTGGCCGACCTCGGCATCAACTTGGGCGACAAGGTCTCGATCCTCAGCCACACGCGGCCCGAGTGGACCTACGCGAACTTCGGCATCCTCACGAGCGGCGCCACCTCCGTCTCGATCTACCAGACGAACTCCGCCGAGGAGTGCCACTACGTCCTCAGCCATTCCGAGTCCCGCGCGGTGTTCGTCGAGGACGCCGAGCAGCTCGCCAAGATCCGCGAGGTTCAGGGCGACCTGCCGGACCTGGAGTTCATCATCGTCATCGAGCCCTCGGGTGACCTGGGCGACGCCCTGACCCTCGCCGAGCTCCGCGAGCGCGGCGCCGGGCGTGACCAGGCCGAGTACGACGCCCGCGTGGCGGCCGTGACCCTCGACGACAGCGCCGTGTACATCTACACCTCGGGCACCACAGGGCCCCCCAAGGGCGTGATCCTCACGCATCGCAACTACCGGAACGTGACGACCATGGCCGAGGCCCAGGGCATCCTGGCCGAAGGCGACGTGGCCTACGTCTTCCTGCCGCTCGCCCACGCCTTTGCCCTCCTTGTGCAGTTCGTGGCGCTCGACCTGGGTGGGACCCTGGCCTACTGGGAGAAGGACTCGGCCAAGATCATCCCCAACCTCCAAGAGGTCAAGCCGAGCTACTTCCCGTCGGTCCCGAGGATCTTCGAGAAGATCTACACGATGGCCACCAATGCCGCTCCCGACAAGGAGCAGCTCGCACAGGCCGTGGCCGTCGGCATCAAGGTGCGGCAGATGGAGGCAGCGGGCCAGGAGGTGCCGGCCGAGCTCCAGGCGGGCTTCGACCAGGCCGAGGAGGCGCTCTACAAGAACGTCCGGGCGATCTTCGGCGGCAATATCCGCCAGTGCGTGACCGGCGCGGCGCCGATCTCCCAGGAGATCCTCGAGTTCTTCTACGCGTGCGGCGTCCCGGTGCTCGAGGGCTACGGGATGACCGAGACCTCGACCGTCGCCACGGTCAACGAGCTCGGCGACTTCAAGTTCGGCTCGGTGGGCAAGCCCATCCCCGGACAGGAGGTCGTGATCGCGGAGGATGGCGAGATCCTGCTGAAGGGGCCGAACATCTTCCAGGGCTACTACAAGAACGAGAAGGCCACGGCCGAGACCCTCGAGGACGGCTGGCTGCACACGGGCGACCTCGGCAGCATCGACGAGGACGGCTTCCTCTTCATCACAGGCCGCAAGAAGGACATCATCATCACCGCGGGCGGCAAGAACATCACGCCGGCCAACCTGGAGAACGGCCTCAAGCAGTGCCGCTGGGTCTCGCAGGCGGTGGTGGTCGGCGACCGGCGCCCATACCTGATCGCGCTGATCACCCTCGATCCGGAAGAGGCTCCGGCCTTCGCGAAGGAACATGACCTGAGCGTCGAAGAGCTGCCGGACTCCGAGGCCATGAAGGCCGCGGTCCAGGAGCAGGTCGACATCGTGAACACCAAGGTCGGCCCGGTCGAGCAGATCAAGAAGTTCAAGATCCTCGACCACGACCTCTCCCAGGAGACGGGCGAGCTCACACCGACCCTGAAGGTCAAGCGCAACGTGGTGAACGAGAAGTTCGCGCAGCAGGTCGACGACCTGTACGGCGGCTAGCTCCGCCTGCGTACACTTTGTCGTGCCGGCGGGCGGTCAGATCGACCGCCCGCCTTTTTCGCACGATGCCTCGAAATGACCCAACAGATACAGGCGGCCTCTTCATCGGCCGCCGCCCCGGAACGGCGCCGCTGCGGATGCGCGACGCCCCGATCGGCGTCAGCAAGCGCAGGCGCATGGTCGACCGCGCGCTGGCCGTGGGCCTGCTGGCGCTCGAGGTGGTCGTCCTGGCCACCCTCTGGGGGCCCCAGCCGGTCGCCTGGCTCTGGGTCGGCTCCCAGGCCGACTTCCAGACCGGCTCCGTCGAGGTGGGCATCGTGGTGGCCTTCACCGGCATGCTCGTGACCCTGTTCGGCACCCTCGTGGTCGCAAAGCAGATCGATCACGGCTGGAAGCTGGTCCGGCGGGCGTCCGGGATCAAGCAGGAGGACGGGATGCTCGAGCGGCTCTTCGTGGTCAGCATCGGCATCGGCGCCTCGGCCTTCACCTTCTGGCTGTTCGTGATCCACGGGCCGGGGTCGTCGCTCTGGAGCGCGCAGGCGCTCTAGACGCTGGGAGGACCACGTGGGCCTGCTCGACTACTACCGCAAGTTCGACGACATCCCGCAGGAGGAGATCAACCGCGGGCTGCGCAAGCGCCACGCCGAGGCCAAGGCCCGGGCGCTGGCCGAGGTGCCGATCGTCGACCTGTCGAGCACGGAGTGGCCCGACTTCCCCAACGCCGAGGTGATGAACGCCGCGATCTTCGCGGCACGCGGCAACGTCAACGGCTACCCCGACCCCCGTGCGAGCGAGGTGAGGAAGATGCTGTCCGACCGCCACGCCGTGCCTGTCGAGCAAATCGTGGTGGGCAACGGCTCCACCGAGCTGATGCAGTCGGCCATTGACCGGCTGCTCGCCGGTGGTGGCGAGCTGCTAATCCCCTGGCCGTCGTACCCGCCCTACCCCGTCATGGCCCGGCGGGCCGGCGGCAGGCCGATCCCGATTCCCCTGGCGGCCGGCCGGGCCGACGTTGCCACGTTGCCCGACGAGGTCAACGAGCAGACCCGTGCGCTGGTCCTGTGCAACCCCAATGACCCGACCGGCGCTTACCTTGAGGCAGACGCCATAGGGGACCTGATCGGGCGGATCCCCGACCGTGTCCACGTCCTGATCGACGAGGCCTACATCGAGTTCCAGGACGTGGAGCAGCGCGACTCGGTGCTCCGCCTGGTCGATGCCTTCGCCAACCTCACCGTCTTCCGCACGTTCTCCAAGATCTATGGCCTCTCCGGCATGCGCGCGGGCTACGCGATCAGCTCGGCCCACAACGTCTCGCTGCTCGAGGCCATCGGCCCGCTGATGGGGGTCAACGCGCTGACCCAGGCGGGCGTGCTCCATGCCTTGAAGATCGGCGATCCCGAGATCGAACGCCGCCGCGCCCTGGTTGCGGGCCAGCGGTCTCGTCTGCTGGCCGCTCTCAACGACCTGCCGGTCGACGCACCGGACACCCAGGCCAACTTCGCCTGGCTCCAGGCCGCCGGCCTGACCGGCCCGGAGCTGACCGCGCGGCTGGAGCGCGGAGGGGTCATCGTCGCCCCGGGAGGGCCGCTGGGCGACGACGACCACGTGCGCGTGTCGATACGCGGTGCGGCAGCCACCGAGAGGCTCCTGGGCGCGCTCGAGAGCTGCTTCGCCTAGCGGCGGGAGCAGCGCTTGGCAGGTCCGGAGTCAGACGCGATACTGCGCGGACGATGGTCCGTCCAGACGGCTCAGACCGATGACGACAGTCCTCATCGTGGTGGCCGTGGCCTTGGCCTTGGCACTGATCACCGCAGTCGTGACGATGATCAGGTTCCAACGCTGGTTCATCCGCGAGATCAGCGGGACGTCGTTCTTTGGCCGGCCTGCGGCGGAGCGGCTCGCTTTCGCACACGAAGTCAGACAGCGGGGTCGCGTCGCCGGCCGGCTGCTGACATGGATCTCGCGGGCGCGTGGTGGTCAAATCCCGGATGGCGTCGACTACGACGGCACGACGGCCCCGCTCCAGTGCAGGCGTGAAGACTTCGAACGAGCGGTGAGCTACGAGCCGCGGGCGGGCGATGTTTTCGTCGTCACCCAGATGAAGTGTGGGACGACGTGGATGAAGCAGATCGTCTACGAGATCCTGATGCGCGGCCGGGGCGACCTGAGCGACGATGGAGGCCGTCATATCTACGGAGTCTCGTCCTGGATCGAGTCCTCTTGGGGCGTTCCCATGGGCCAGACGCCCGAACTCGGCCCAGAGCGGATGCGGCTGATCAAGAGCCACATGCCGGCGACACTCCTCCCCATCGGCGAGGAGGCCTTCTACATCTACGTGACCCGACATCCGGCAGCGTGTTTCGCGAGCTGCGTCGATTTCATCGGGAGCGCCTTTGAGCCGATCCTGCCTCCGCGTGCTGGGATGCTCGACTGGTTCTGCAGCGAGCGCATGTGGTGGGGGCCGTGGCCGGATCATGTTGAGAGCTGGTGGCGTCAGGCCGAGGAGCGCCCAAATGTCCTCTTCTTCCATTTCGAGGAGATGCGCGCCGACCTGGCCGCCACCGTGGACCGCGTTGCCGCCCTACTCGGAGTGCGCTTGAGCGACGAGGAGCGCGGTGAGGTCATCCGCAAGAGCGGCTTCGACTACATGAAGGCACACGAGGAGCGGTTCACCATGGCACCGCCGACAGCGTTCAGTCGCGAGAGCACGTTTCTGGTCAGTGGAAGCGCCGAGCGCCATCGCGACGTCTCCCCGGCCGAGCGCCAGCGGATCGCCGAGTTCTGTCGTGCGCGCTTCGAGGGGGCGACCTATCCGTTCGAGCGCTTCTATCCGGATCTCGCCGCGAATGCATCGGAGTGAGTAATGCGGACCGCGCCTCTACGCAGGCGATGGTGGCTCTATCCTCGAGCCCGTGAGCGGGTTCCAAGAAGGTGATCACGTCTGGGTGGCCGAGCCCGATGGCTCGATGCGCGCCGGCGTGTACGTAGGCGACAACGAGTCGGCGGGATTCTTCGGTGGCATGCCGAGCGCCTACGTGGCCTTCCCGGATGCCCACGAAGCCCAAGTCGTCGGCTTCGAACGGATTTCCCCACGCGAGGAGGACTGAGCATGGACTACCGGATCGAACTGCTGCCGGTCCCCGTCTCCGACGTCGAACGGGCCAAGGCGTTCTACGTGGACAAGGCGGGCTTCGTCCTGGATCACGACCACAAGGTGAGCGACGACCTCCGCTTCATCCAGCTCACGCCTCCTGGCTCGGCCTGCTCGATCTGCATCGGCCTGGGCATCACCCAGGCCGAGCCCGGTTCCCACCCGGGGATCCAGATCGTCATCGAGGACGCCGACGCCGCCAGGGCCGAGCTGCTCGAGCGCGGCGTCGAGGCCAGCGAGATCACCGAGATGCCGTGGGGCAGGTTTGTCTTCTACAAGGACCCTGACGGCAACCCCTGGAGCCTGCAGGAGATCCAGAAGCCCGGCTAGGCCTAAGCCTGCTCGGACTGGCGCAGCAGCGCGCCGGTGGTCTGCTCGAGGATCCGCCGCCACCCGGCGGTGCGCTCGCGGTCCTTGGCGAAGCGGCGGACGACCTTGCGGACCCGCGTGGCCGAGATCTCGATGCCGTGCCGGGCACAGACTTCGCGCAGCTCGTCGTAGTCCTTGGCAAGACGCATGGTGATGGACTCGAATCCGTGGCGGGCGATCTCGACGCGCTTGGCGAAGTTCATGATGTTCGTGTCGAACATCAGCTCGTCGTTGGGATCGGGCTCGATCAGGATGATGTCGACCCCCGGATACTTCTCCTGCCAGTGCTTGACCGCCTCGTGCAGCCGCTGGTGCGCCAGCAGCTTGAACGTCTGGTAGCCGATCTGCGGGAAGCCCATGTCCGAGACCCTGCGCACCCGTGTGCCCCCTAGCATCGTCGGGATCTTCGTCTGGAAGTCGTTGACGTAGGGCACCAGGGGATTTACGACAATCACGAACTTGGCGCCCTGCTCCACGGCGATGTCGACGTTGGTGGTCGACCGGATGCCGCCGTCGATCAGCTGATGGCCCTTGATGTCGACGGGGCGGTACACGATCGGCAGGGCGGTCGACGCGGCCACCGCACGCGAGATCGGCACGTCGTCCCACTCGGGACCGCCGAGGACGACCCTTTCGCAGGTGTCAAGGTCGGTCGCGGCAAGGTAGAGCTCGTTGTTGAGGAGCCTGAAGTCGTTGGTGCGGTCCGGATCGCTGAGCACCTCCTCGATGTAGGACTCGATCCCCGAGCTCTCGTACATCCCCGGAGGAAGCGCCTCTGCCAGCCCGACGGCCACGTCCATGAGCGAAAGCGAGCCGAGGTTGCCCAAGAACATGCGCGCCAGGCCGGCCAGCCGCAGGGGCATGAGGGCGGCGCTCTTGGCGAAGTCCGCGTAGTTGGGGCGCAGCATCGTGCCCAGATCGACGTCGCGGATCGACGTGGGGACCTGCGTGTTGACCACCCGCATCATCTCCTCGGGTGTCACGCCGTTGGCCGCGAGGCTGGCCACGAACGCGCCGGCGCTGGTGCCGACGTAGACGTCGAACTGGTTGATCGTGCGGTTCACGGCCAGGAGGTCCAGCGCGCGCAATGCCCCGATCTCGTACACGCCGCCGGTGAACCCGCCACCGCCCAGAACCAGGGCCGTGCGCGACTGCCGAGGCTTGCGGGCCCGCGGCTTGGCGGCCTCGGTACTCGTGCCCTTGGCCGAATCTAGCTTGACTACATTGCCCATCCCGTACCGCCGATTATCGCAGCAGCGCGCTACTGGGGCGCGACGCCGAGCCCGGCCTCGAGAATGGACCGGGCCACCGGAGCAGCAATGTCGCCGCCGAAGCCCGCGTTGGCTATGAAAACCGAGACCACAAGCTTTGGCTTGTTCGCCGGCGCATAGGCCGTGAACCAGGCGTGATCCTTGGGCTGATCCTTCTTCTTCACTCCCTCGGTGAGCCCGACCTCCGCGGTGCCGGTCTTCCCGGCCACCTTGACGCCGGGGATGGCCGCAAGGTTGCCGGTTCCCTCGCTGACCACGGCCTCCATGAACGTGCCGATCTCCTTGGCGATCTCCGGCGAGACGACCTCCTTGGGCTCGGGCTTGGGCGACTCGGGATCAAGGCGCGGCGGCACCAGCTGGCCCTTGTCGGCGATCACCTGGGTCACGGACGCCAGGCCGAGGGGTGTCATCAGGACCTGGCCCTGGCCGATGGCGGTCGCACCTACGTCGAGGTCCGAGGTGAAGGAAGGGGCCTTCGGGATCGTGCTCTCGGTGGCACCCGCAATCGAGGGCTTCTGATTCAGGCCGAAGCGCTCGGCCATCTCCACCAGGCGATCGGCGCCCACGTCGACGCCGATCGGGGCGAAGACGGAGTTGCACGAGTGGGCAAAGCTCTCGAGCATCGTCCCGCCGCACAGCTCACCGTCATGCGCGTTCTTCAGCTCATAGCCGTCGATGGTGGCCGAACTGGACACCGGGTACTCGGTGTCGGGCTTGGCCACTCCCGCCTCCAGCGCGGCCGCCGAGGTCACGATCTTGAAGGTGGATCCGGGGGGATACGCATCGGAGAGGCCGGTGCCCGCAACGGCCCTGACCTCACCGGACTTGGCATCCATCACCACGACACCACCCAGGCGCCCGGCCAATCCCGTGACCGAGGCCTGCATAAGGCCGGCGTCCAGGGTTGTGCGGACGGGGCCTGCCGGCTGCGGTTCGGCTGTGGCCAGCTGGCGGGTGCCCGCCATCAGGGTGCCGCCCGGGATCCCGTGGACCTTGTCCTCGAACACAAGCTCGAGACCCGAGGTGCCCGCCACCTGCCCCTCGGGGAAGCCGCTGGCATACAGACGGCCCTTCATGGCCGCGTCATCGGGTGCCCCGACCTCGCCGGCCAGCGATCCCAGCGACGAGGTCCGGGCATCCGCCTCACCCTCGATCAGGACGTCGCCCTTGCGGTCGACGATCGATCCGCGCGGGGGCGCCTTGGTATCCCGGCTGAGGGTCTCGCCCTTGGCGAGTCCCGGGAACACCATCTCGGGCTGCCAGTTGATGTGCTTCTCGTCAACGGTGAATGAGATGTCGCCGCGGATCGGCCCCCACACCAGTGTGTCCACGGACACGGGGAACTTGACCACGCCGTCCTTCTCGGTCACGGTGCCGGCGGTCACGCCCTGGGAGGTCGCCGTCCTCGCAGCATCCTGGTAGGCCGTGGCGAACGCGGAAGGCGTGACCTGCTGCTGGGACTCGGGCGTGAGCATGGCCCACATGTCCGCGTATTTGCCGTCCTGCCAGAGCCTGGCGAACTGCGCACCGGCCAACTCGCCCGCGGAGGGACCCAGGAAGGGGCTGATGACCAGATAGGCACCGCCCGCGAGCACGACGAAGATGGCCCCGGCCGCAAGGCCGCGCCTTATGGCGATCCGCCGGTCGCGGGATCGCCGGGTCGCCACTGAGGGCCGACCACGCTGATTCGAAACTTGATTTGCCACTTCGTCCCCAGCCGGTAAACCCCGGCTTTGCCCTCTTGTTACCCATCAATGATGCGCTAATTCTCCGGCAGTAGCGCCAAAAGCCCCTCTTCATCGATCACAGCAACCCCGAGCTTCTCGGCCTTTGCCAGCTTCGAACCCGGGTCGGCACCGGCAACCACATAGTCGGTTTTCTTCGAAACCGACCCTGTCACCTTCCCCCCGGCCGCCTGAATCCGCTCGCCGGCCTGGTCACGGGTCAGGTCCGGCAGAGTGCCGGTCAGCACGAACGTCTTTCCTGTCAGCGGCCCCTCGGCCTGCTCGCTCGCCTCCTGCTCGAGCTGCAAGCCGGCCGCGCGGAGGCGCTCGACCTGCTCCCTCACGCGGTCCTCGACGAGCGTCTCGACCAGAGTGGCAGCCAGAATGGGCCCGATCCCCGGAGTCTCAGCGACCTGATCGGGGTCGGCGTCCATGAGTGCGTCCATGCTCAGGAACTGATCGGCCAGCGCTGTCGCGTTCACCGATCCGATGCCCGGGATGCCCAGCGCATAGAGGACCCTGTGGAACGGGCGCGCTCGTGAGGCGTCGATCGCCGCCACGAGGTTGCGGGCCGAGATCTCGCCGAAGCCCTCCAGATCCTGGAGCTGCTCGACGGTCAGGTCGTAGATGTCAGGCAGCCCCGAGATCAAACCGTCCTCCAGGAAGCGGTAGGCCTGCTTCTCGCCGAAGCCGTCGATGTCCATGGCCCCGCGGCTCACGAAGTGCTTGATGGCCTGGAAGATCTGCCCGGGGCAGCCCGCCCGGTTGGGGCAGATGGTCCAGACGCTGCCCTCGACCTTGATCGTCGGGGTGCCGCACGCGGGGCACTCCGAGGGGGGACGCGGCACCGGCCCGCGCTTCTTCTTCCTCTGGGCCGCCGGGGTGGGCGAGACCACCTGGGGGATCACGTCGCCCGCCCTGATGGCGATCACCTCGTCCCCCACCCTCACGTCCTTTCGGACCAGGTCCTCCTCGTTGTGCAGGGTCGCGAGCCTCACCGTGGCTCCGGCAAGGAGCACGGGCTCCAGGCTGGCGAAGGGCACCATGTGGCCCGTGCGGCCGACGTTCCACTGGATGGCCTTGAGGATCGTGGTGCCCGTCATCGGCGGGAACTTCCACGCGATCGCGCCGCGCGGCTCGCGGCCCACCACGCCCAGGCCCCGCTGCAGCCCCAGGTGGTTGACCTTCACCACCACGCCATCGATCTCGAAGTCCAGGTGCTCACGCTTTGCCTCCCACTCCCGGCACGCACGTGCCAGCGAGTCGACGTCCGAGTACACAGCCACGTCGGGGCTGACCTTGAAGCCATGCGCCTCCATCCAGTCCAGCCAGTCCTTCTGGGTCTCGAGCTCCAGGCCGTCGACCACCCCCACCCCGTAGCTCCACATCGACAGCGGCCTCGAGGCGGCGGCCGCGGGGTCGAGCTGGCGGATGGAGCCGGCTGCGGAGTTCCTGGGATTGGCGAACGTGGGCAGACCCTCCTCGGCCCGCTGGGCGTTCAGCTCGGCGAATGCCGCAATCGGGAGGTACACCTCGCCCCGGACCTCCAGCAGGGCGGGCGCGCCCTCCACCCGCTTGGGGATCACGTCGATCGTCCTGAGGTTGTTGGTCACGAGCTCGCCGATCGTGCCGTCGCCGCGGGTGGCCCCGCGCACAAGCACGCCGTCCTCGTAGACCAGCGAGATCGCCAGGCCGTCGATCTTGGGCTCCGCCACGAACTCGAGCGGCAGATCCTCCAGGCCGGCCTTGGCGCGCAGTCCTTCGACCCGGGTTGCCCAGGCGCGCAGCTCATCCTCGTTGCGCGCGTTCCCCAGCGAGAGCATCGGCTGGAGGTGCTCGACCTGTTCGAACTTCTCGAGCGGCTTGGCGCCCACCCGCTGGGTCGGGGAGTCGGGGGTCACCAGCGAGGGGTCGGCCGCCTCCAGGTCGCGCAGCTCGTTTATCAGCGCGTCGTAGTCGGCATCCGAGATCTCGGGCTCGTCGAGGGTGTAGTAGCGGTGGTTGTGGTGCTCGAGCTCCGCTCGCAGCTCGGCGGCGCGCTCCGCAGGGGTGCTCACGTGCCCGCGGGGGCCCCGAGCAGCCGGTCCAGGTCGAAGGCCGCCAACTGCTCCACGCCCGTGGTCTCGGTCAAGTCGAAGTGGAGCGGGGTGACCGCGACGTAGCCGTCGGCCACCGCTGCGAAATCCGTGCCGTCTTCATGGTGATAGCTCGGGTCATCGCCATAGATCCGGTAACGCTTGCGGCCACCCTCGTCCAGGTCCAGCTCGAGCTTGTCGCGGTAGATCCGCTTTCCAAGACGGCACGAGCGCACGCCCTTGGCCTTCTCGGCCGGGAAGTTGAAGTTGAGGAGCGTGCCCTCGGCCATCGGCACCACGCCCAGCGTCTCGGCGAAACGCGCGATCAGCTGCGCGGCCTCCTCGAAGTGTGAGGCATCCCAGCGATGCCCGATCCGAAAATCCAGCCCGCCGCCGGGGGACTGCTGCGAGATCGCGATGGCGGGAATCCCGAGCACGATGCCTTCCAGGGCGGCCGCGACCGTGCCCGAGTAGGTGATGTCGTCGCCGAGGTTGGCGCCGTGGTTGATGCCGGAGACGATCAGGTCGGGCTTGAACTCGATCAGTCCCAGGGCGGCAAAGCGCACGCAGTCGACAGGTGTCCCGTCCGTTGCGAACCCCGTCGAGCCATCGCCGAAGTCGATCTCCTCGACCCACAGGGGGCGCCGTGTGGTGATGCTGCGCGCGGTGGCGCTCCGGTTGGAATCCGGGGCAATCACCGCGAGCTCAACGCCCGGCACGGCCGCCAGCGCCCGCCTGGTGGTCTCCAGGCCGACGGCGTGGATGCCGTCGTCGTTGGTCAAGAGGATCTTCATTGTCATCTGAGGATAGTTGTCGGGTTCCTCGCCCCGGTGCTGACGGTCAGTCGTAGGCGACGCTGACCAGATACAGGCCGTGCGGCTGGGCTGTGTCCCCGGCCTCCACGCGCGGACGGCCCTCCAGCAGGGTGCCGAACGACTCGAAGGCGATGTAGCCGCGTGCGACCCCGATCATCGTGCCGACCAGCGCCCTTACCATCGAGCGCATGTAGGTCTCGGCCTCGATCTCGAACTCCAGCAGGTCCCCGGCCTCCCGCCAGCCGGCGCGGAGCACACGCCGGTGGAAATGGCTGTGCGTGGTCTGCGTCGGAGTGAACGCCGTGAAGTCGTGAACGCCGGGCAGAAGCTCGGCGCAGGCGTGAAGCGCCTCCCTGTCCAGCGGCCGATGGATGTGCAGCGCCAGTCCGCGCTCGAACGGGCTCTGAAAGGCCCCGGCCGTGATCCGATAGCGATAGGTACGGCTCGTGGCATCGCGGCGGGCGTCGAAGCCGTCGTGGGCGGCATCGCTCGCCAACACGCGCACGTCGGTTGGTAGCACGCCGTTGAGCATCCTCGCGGGCGAGGGCTCACCCTCGTGGCTGGCCACCTGGCCCAGCGCGTGGACTCCGGCGTCGGTCCGCCCGGCCACGCTCAGGGGGGTCGGCTCACCCCGCACCCGCTCCAGAGCCCCCTCCAGGATCCCCTGGACCGTCCGGGCGCCCGGCTGCAGCGCCCAGCCGGCGAACCCACCCCCGTGGTACTCGATCAGAAGCCGGGAGTCAGCCAGGGCTATCCGCGCCGGCGCGCGACGATCTCGAGGTAGCCCGCGTCGATCAGGACGGAGCCGTCGGTCGCCTGGTTCAGCTCCTGGACTATCCCTGTCAGCTTCTCGCGCGCCTCCTCCGGGCTGTCGGCGCCCTCGGCCCCGGTCGGCTCCGCCATGTTCTCGCGGAACCAGGCGCCCATTGCGGCGGGCGATTCGAACTCGAAGCGGATGGACTTCTCCTCGACCTGGATTGATCCGGCGAGACCCTCGAAGCGCTCCCGCACCACCTCCTCGCGGCCCCACTCGGTGACCTGGGGCAGATCAGCCCCGGCCGAGCCATAGCGGTTCAGGGTGTTGATGATCCGGCCCTGGAAGCTCTCCGGCGTCCAGCAGGCCATCCCGACCGTCCCACCCGGCCTGACCACGCGGAAGAGCTCGGAGGCGACCAGCTCCGGACGCGGCGCGAGCATCGCGCCGAACACCGAGGCGACGCAGTCGAAGCTCTTGTCGTCGAAGGGCAGCGCCTCCGCGTCGGCTTCGACCCACTCGATGTCCACCCCGTCGGCCTCGGCCCGCGCCCGTCCGAGCTCCAGCATCGCGGGCGTAAGGTCGGAGGCCACCACGCTCGCGCCCTCCTCGGCCGCCAGGATCGCGAGGTTGCCGTTGCCTGCAGCCACGTCGAGTACCTCCTGGCCCGCCGAGATGGCACATGCATCCACGAGGCCCTGGGAGGCCGGGACGAGCAGCTCGGCGATAGCGGGGTAGTTGCCCTGGCCCCAGCGCTCGCGAACGTGGTCCTTCAGGTCTGCAAACGGGTCGTCAGCCATGGGCAAAACCTATAGATCTTCCGGGCCTGGCTAGCATCCCCCGCAATCAACAGTCCCAGGAGGGATCTTGAACACACTCAAGACGAGGAACGTGCTGGCCGGGCTTGCGGCGATGGCAATCGCGGCCGGCCTCACGGCATGCGGAGCGAGCGGCGGCACAGACACCGCCACCGAGGCCGCCGCCGGCGGCCAGGTGATCGACGTGACGGCCGTGGACTACAAGTTCGAGGGCCTGCCCGACACCCTCGAGAAGGGGCCGGTCACGGTCAACTTCTCCAACGAAGGCAAGGAAGCCCACATGATGGTCTTCGGCAAGGTCAACGAGGGCTACACCCTCGACGACGTCATCAAGGCCCAGGGTGAGGACGGCACGGCGACGCAGGTCGGCGTGATCACGCCCGTCGAGCCGGGTGCGGACTCGACGACGCCCATCAAGGGCGAGATCACCCAGCCCGGGCATTACTTCATGCTTTGCCCGCTCAAGACCAAGGATGGGAAGAACCACTTCGAGCTCGGGCAGGAGTACGAGTTCGACGTTCAGTAGCTGTTTGAGGTGTTGGGCGGGTAGGTCCGCCCCCTTCCGGCCCACATCGCCATTCGGCTAAGGGCCTTCAGGGGGCGTCCCTCCCCGCTCTACACGCTCTGTCCTCCGGCTCTCTCCTCAAGGAGAATGGCTAGGAGGAGAAAGGCTGTGGAACGACGAGGGCCGCGCTTGGCGCGGCCCGTAGCCGAATGGCGCAGTGGGCCGCGACGAGGGTGGCCCTCGTCGCAACCAGCAACGTCTAGACGAGCTCCAAGAAGACCATCTCGGTCGCGTCTGACTTCCGCGGCCCCAGCTTCAGGATCCTCGTATAGCCGCCGTTGCGGTCCGCGTAGCGCGGGCCGATCTCCTCGAACAGCTTGTAGACGATGAACTTGTCCTGCCCGAGGGCTGACATCGCCTGGCGGCGGGCGTGCATGTCGCCGCGCTTGGCCAGGGTGATGAGCTTCTCGACCTCGGGCTTGACCGCCTTGGCCTTGGCCTCGGTGGTCTTGATCCGCTCGTGGTCGAAGACCTCGCGCGAGAGGTTCATGAACAGCGCCTTCCGGTGGGAGGCACTGCGGCTGAGCTTGTTGCGGGCTCGACGGTGACGCATGGGGTTCCTGAGGGTACCGCTAGCTCTGCCGCAGGGACAGGCCGCGTGCCTCGAGCGTCTCGATTACCTCTTCGATCGACTTGCGACCGAAGTTCGGGATCGCCCCGAGTTCCGACTCGGACTTCTGCAGCAGCTCGCCGACGGTCTGGATGCCGGCACGCTTGAGGCAGTTGTACGAGCGGACACCCAGCTCGAGCTCCTCGATCAGGATGTCGTCCATCCCGGAGCTCGGCACGGCGGGGGCGGCACCGGGCGTCGCGGCGCTTGCGCCGTTGCCCAGCATGTCGCCGCCCGACTGGAGGAAGTCCAGGCGATCGGCGTCGGTGAAGATCGAGAGGCTCTTGATCAGGATCTCAGCGGCCTCGCGAAGCGCGGCCTGCGGCTCGACCGAGCCGTCCGTCTCGATGTCCAGGGTGAGCTTGTCGTAGTCGGTGCGCTGACCAACACGGGCCGCCTCGACCGAGTAGGCCACGCGCTTGACCGGTGAGAAGATCGCGTCGATCGGGATCACGCCGATCGGCTGGTCATCCGACTTGTTGTCCTCGGCCGGTGAGTATCCGCGCCCGCGCCCGATGGTCAGGTACATCTCGAGCTTGGTCTTCTTCTCGAGAGCTGCCATGTGGCTCTTGGGGTTGAGGATCTCGACGCCCGAGGGCAGGTCGATGTCGCCGGCAGTGACGTCGCCGGGTCCGGTGACCACGAGGGGCACCTCGATCTCCTGGGACTCCGAGTGCATCCTGCAGACGATGTCCTTCAGGTTCAGGACGATGTCGGTGACGTCCTCGGCGACTCCCGGGATCGTGGAGAACTCGTGGGCGACCCCCTCGATGCGAACGCTGGTCACCGCGGCGCCTCCCAGTGAAGAGAGCAGCACGCGGCGAAGCGAGTTGCCAAATGTGTAGCCGAAACCTCGATCAAGAGGCTCAATCGTGAACGTGCCACGGTTGTCCTCGATCTTCTCGGCGGTTATTTCCGGAGTCTGAAACTCGAGCATGTGTATTCCTTGGGTTGTGACCGAGTCACGAGCCGGATCAAGAGCTCGCGCCGTCGGGTTACTGGTTACTTCGAGTAGAGCTCGACGATGAGCTGTTCCTGCACCGGAGTGTCGATCTCCTGCCTCTCCGGATAACGCAGGACCTTCGCCGTCAGCCCGTCATGGTCGGCCTGAAGCCACGCTGGCACCGCGGACGTGAGCTCAGTCGCGTCACGGACCGTCGCGTCGGCAGAGCTTCCTGCCTTGAAACTGATCACGTCGTTGGGGCGCACCTGGTACGAGGGCACGTTGACCCTCTTGCCGTTCACGTGCCAGTGGCCATGGAGCACGAGCTGGCGGGCCTGGCGTCGCGAGACCGCAAAGCCGAGGCGGACAAGCACGTTGTCCAGGCGGCTCTCCAGCATGCGAAGGAGGTTCTCGCCGGTCACGCCCTGCTGGCGGCTGGCCTTTGCGTAGTACGAGCGGAACTGCTTCTCCAGCACGCCGTAAAAGCGGCGGGCCTTCTGCTTCTCGCGAAGCTGCAGGCGATACTCGGACTGCTTGGCGCGGCCGCGGCCGTGGTCGCCCGGCGGGTACGCGCGGCGCTCGACGCCGCACTTGTCGGTCAGGCAGCGCTCGCCCTTCAGGAAGAGCTTCTGGCCCTCACGGCGGCACTGCTTGCATGCTGCTCCACGATCGCGGGCCATTAGACACGCCTCCGCTTCTTGGGGCGGCAGCCGTTGTGCGCCTGCGGGGTGACGTCGCGGATCGAGGTGACCTCGAGGCCGGCGGCCTGGAGCGACCGGATGGCGGTCTCGCGACCGGAGCCCGGGCCCTTGACGAAGACCTCGACCTTCTGAAGGCCCTGCTCGATGCCCTTGCGGGCAGCCGAGTCGGCCGTGACCTGCGCCGCGAACGGCGTGGACTTGCGGGAGCCCTTGAAGCCGGCGCCGCCGGCGGACTCCCACGCGATCACGTTGCCGTCGCGATCCGTGAGGGAGACGATCGTGTTGTTGAAAGACGTCTTGATGTGGGCCTGGCCCACGGGGATGTTCTTGCGGACGCGACGACGGCCGCGCTGGGGGCGCTTCGGAGCGGGCATCTACTGCTCGCTCCGCTCGCACACGAGGGTTGTGTGGCCGTTCGCTGCGCTCACTTCTTCGTCGCCTTCTTCTTGCCGGCGACCTGCATGCGCTTGGGACCCTTGCGCGAGCGGGCGTTGGTCTTGGTGTTCTGGCCGCGGACGGGCAGGCCGCGCCGGTGGCGCAGGCCGCGGTAGCAGCCGATCTCCATCAGGCGCTTGATCGCCTGGGAGCGCTCG
>JAXDIE010000024.1:0-25484 GCA_034664165.1 Thermoleophilaceae bacterium
CGGCATTCCGAACCGATCGGTCCTGCCCTGGACGACCAGTACGGGCACTTGAACCGCGTCGAGTTCCGGGAGTCGCGTCTTCAGCTCGGCATCAGGCCTGCGACGCGGTGGGTGCAACGGGAAGGCGAGGCAGAGCACGCCGACCGCTCCGGTTGCCGCGGCGGTGCGGCAGGCGACCCGGGCTCCCGATGAGCGGCCGCCCGTGACAATTGGGAGGCCCGCAAACTCCACGGCCGAGAGATGGGCGGTGACCGCCGTCCACGAGGCGTCCAGATGAGCGGCCGGAGGCGGTGAGCGCCGGCCCGCCACACGGTACGGCTGCTCGATCAGCGCCACCGACAGATTCAGCGAGTTGGCGACTTCCGCGGCTGCCACCAGGTCCGGCGCCCCGACGCCTCCGCCTGCGCCGTGGCCAAGGATGAGCGCAGCCCTGGCATTGACGGCGGGATGGAGGTGGGCGCGAGCCGGACCGTGTGGGGTCTCGACGTCCACGAGGGACTACGCGAACTGCGAGCGGATCCGCTGGAACCCGGCGGCGGCCAGCCGAGGGAGAGCGCGGCCTACGAAGCTCGCCGAGTCGAAGTACTCGCGCCAGGAGACGATTCGCCCGTCCTGCCACTCGAGCACGCCTGCGACGGGCGCCGAGACGATCAGGCCGCCATCGGCGCGGCGGAGGTGGTCCATGCGTTCGGTATGGACGATGCCCCCGGTGGCCGAGATGTTGCGGAGGTCCACTTCGACCGTCTCCACACCCAGGGCGGTGCGGGCTCGGCGCAGGAACCGAACGGCTTCGTCCGGTCCGGTGGTCACCGCCATCGGCCGCTGCTCCCACACGCAAGCGGGTGCGAACGTCTCGCGGAACGAAGCCTCCATCTCCTCGAAGGAGACACCCCAGCGCTCAAAGAACTCGATCGTCCGCTGTCGGTCGGTGGGGGAGGGCATGCGGCGATCCTAGGGGCTGGGCGTAGCCTTGGGCCGCGTGACCGGCCAACGGGGATCAACGAGGGGAGCGGTATGTCAGAGGAAGTCGTCGTAGTCGCCACGTTCCGGGCCAAGGAGGGGTGCGAAGCCGAGCTCGAGGAAGGGCTCAGCGCGCTGATTACCGCGAGTCAGCAGGACGAAGGGTGCGTCCGCTACGCGCTCCACAGGGGCCTCGACGATCCGCGAAGCTACGCGATGGTCGAGCGCTGGCGCTCACGCGCGGATCTCGATGCTCATCTCAAACTGCCGCATGTGGCGGCCCTGGCTGGGGCGCTCGACTACCTGGTGGCACCACCGCTCGTGCTCAACCTCGAGCCGTTCCCCATCGGGGACCCGGAGCTGGGGACGCTCAGCTAGTCCTTGTCCGGCTCGGGCTCGGGCTCCAGTGGGGCCAGATGAGGGTCGTCGGAGGGTTCCGAGTCCTCATCGTTCAGAGGGCCAAGGCCGTGAGGGCCGGGAGCCGCCGAGTGCTCGTCACTGCTGCCGGCCGGTGTGGCTCCCTTGCCACCGATCTCCTCAGGCACAGCCTCGGACACGGAGGCGGCGTCCTCACCCTCGGCTGACTCGGGCTGGTCTTCGTTGGGCGACTCTGGTTCTTCGTGCATACCTCGTCTTTACCCCGAGCCGGCGGTTTTACCCGCTGCCTACGAGGGGCTAGTCTCCAGGGCATGGCCGAACCAAAGTCAGACCAGTCGGTGACCAACCACATCGAGCACCTTGTGGCGGAGGAGCATCGGCTCGCGGAAGGCCACGCCGGGAGGCGACTGTCGCCGGAGGAGCAGGAGCGGCTCGAGCAGGTCCGTGTGGAGCTCGACCGATACTGGGACCTGCTGCGCCAACGCCGCGCCCGCGAGGAGTTCGGGCAGGATCCGGATCGGGTCTCTCTGCGCGACGAGAATACGGTCGAGGGCTTCGAGCAGTAGCAGTCGCTAGCCCAGGTCGACAATCGACTCGAAGCCCCCGAAGAACATCCGTTCCAGGCCCATCGGCGAATTCGAGCGGTCGGTCATGCTCAGGCGCTCGTCGGCCATTACCTTGGCCATGACCTCGTCTCGACTCTGGCGCGACTCGTAGGTAACCCAGGAGAAGCCCACGACCTCGTCTTCCTCGCGCTTTACGCTGAGCGCGAAAGATGTGACCTTGCCTTCGGGCACGTCGTCCTCGATGGACTCCACATAGCTGACGGCGCCATGCTCCATCCAGACTTTGCCGGCGAGTTCGGCGAGCTTGCGGTAGTCGTCGATTCGGTCCTTCTTGA
The DNA here is from genome assembly GCA_034664165.1 of Thermoleophilaceae bacterium. Taxonomy (GTDB): domain Bacteria; phylum Actinomycetota; class Thermoleophilia; order Solirubrobacterales; family Thermoleophilaceae; genus JACCVG01. The sequence goes on from JAXDIE010000024.1 coordinate 2,240, forward strand.
TGGGCACGACAAAGCCGTCGACGTACATGTGGAGCTCCTTGGTTCGATTGCGGCAGTAGGCGTAGATCGATATTCGCAAACTGCAGGATCATCCGTTCACACGGCCTTGACGGCCGCCGATTTCGCGCTATGTTGGATCCAGGTTTCAGGGCAACCTGAGACACGGACAGCGCCTCGGGAGCTTCGGCCCACGGGGCGTTCGTCGTTAAGGGAAGTGGGAAGGGTGAACGGGGCCCTTTCGCGGTAACCAGAGGCCATGCCAGCCAAGAAGGCAGCAGCGCATCTCTACGGACTCCCGCGCGAGGAGTTCATTGAGGCGCGCAAGGAGGCCGTCAAAGATCTTCGGGGGAAAGGCCACGCCGACGCCGCCGATGAGGTGGCCGCCCTCCCAAAGCCAACGGTCGCGGCCTGGGCGCTGAACCAGGCGCAGCGGCGCGACGGCCAGGCGATGACGGACCTGATCGCTGCGGCCAGGCGGGTCCGCGAGGCTCAGGGTGAGCTGCTTTCCGGCGCCGGGCGGGGCGGCTTGGACGACGCGGCGGCGGAGGAGCGCAGATTGACGGAGCAGGTCGTCGATACGGCTCGTGCCGAGCTCGGATCTGCGAGTGACACGACAATCACCAAGGTCCGCGAGACGCTCGCCGGCCTGGGTCTGGATGAGTCCCTCGACACAGAGCTCGGCGAGGGGCGGCTTGCCAAGGAGCGCGAGATCGCGGGAGGGTTCGGGTTCGACCCGAGCGCCCCCGAGGTGAAGCCGGCCAAGGGCCAGGCCAAGCGCAAGGCAGAGGACAAGGCCGCGAAGGGCCGGGCCGAAAAGGCAGCCAAGGCCCTGGCGGCAGCCCAAGACGCGTTCCGTGACAGAGAGATCGAGCTCAAGGCGGCCGAGCAGGACCTGGCACGCGCACGGTCAGCTGTTGAGCGAGCGACAGCGGCGCGGGACAAGGCCGGGCGGGCGGTTGAGAAAGTCCGCGAGGCGAACGCTTGAACCGGACCGCATTCCGGGAGATCGAGCTCCCGTCCGCAACCACGACGCCACCTATCGCCCGGGAGATCGTCCGGGACTACCTGATGGAGCTGGGCCGGGATCCTGAGGGCTCGGCACTGGAGTTGATCGCCTCCGAGCTGGTCACGAACGCGGTGCTGCATGCCGACCGCGGCACGATCGTCGTGCGACTGAGCACCGAGGGGGAACGGGCTCGGATAGAGGTCGAGGACGCCGGCGGCGCGGACAGGCCTCACATCGTCAAGGGCCGGCGACCGGGGAGTGGCGGTCATGGACTGCGGATAGTCGAAGAGCTGGCGCTGACCTGGGGAATCACGGTCACACCCGCGAGTGTCTGGGCCGAGGTGGCGCTTTAGCCCGGGATCCCTCGCAGTTTGCGGAGGTTTCGTCCCGCGTTTCCTGCTCGAGTGAGCCGGCAGGCACGGAGCCTCTAAAGTTGGTGCGGTAGGCGGGAGTGTGTGATGACCACCACGGCGAACCTGACAGAGGGCCAGCACAGATGTGCCTTCCTGGCCGAGCCCGGACAGCGTGCCGAGCTTCACGCTCGCTTCGTGACGGCCGGCCTCTCGGCTGGCGACCGGGTCGTGCTCGTCCATCCCCAGCCCGATCAGACGCCCCTCTTCGACCTGGTCGCCCAGCGGGGGATCGATGTCCAGCGTGCGACCCGGACTGGCCAGCTGCTCACGATCGACGCCTCGGTGAGATACGGGGACGGTAGTCAGGCACTCGACAGCGAGCAGATCGCAGCCGGCTACGCACAGCTGAGCGACCAGGCCAAGCGGGAGGGCTTTCCCGCCCTGCGCGTCTCCGCCGAGATTCACGACATGCTGGGCTTCGCGGGTTTCGAGGAGCTTGTCGCCTATGAACGGCGGATCAGCGACCTGGTCTCCGCGGAGGGCATGGTTGCTCTCTGCCAGTACGAGCGCGATGGCTTCGCCAGCGGCCACAGGAACGAGATCTGCCGGGCCCACCACGGCGAGGCCGAGATACAGCCCGTCGCTCCGTGGCTGAGGATCACTCCGTGCGGCGACGGGCGCTTTGAGCTATCCGGCGAGCTGGACCGCGGCGCGACCGACATGGTCGAGCGCGTGATCGACGCGGCCGACGCGCGACAGGTCGTGATGGACGTCTCCGATCTCAGCTTCGTGGATGCCGGAGGCTGGCGCGTCCTCACTCGGGGCGACGTCGAGCTGACCGGGCGTTCCACCGCGCTGGAGCGCCTGCAGCAGCTGATTGCAGGCGTCAGCTGACGGTTGACGTCATCCGCTCGGGCGCGGTTCGCTCGAGTGAGTCCCAGCCGCTGTCGCGTTCCCGGTCCGATACGTCTGCATCCGCGCCTCCGCGGACCCCGAAGAGGCGCTTGGCGATCAGCAGATAGACGAGGATCGCGAGGTTGATGATCAGCGCGCTGACCTTGAACGGAGAGATCGAGCGGCTCAGCTCGTAGACCTCCAGCGGCAGGAGCAGCGCAGTGGCGATGAAGGTCAGGTACTCGGCCCAGCGTTTCTGCAGCCACAGCCCGACGGCCTCGGCTCCTTCGAGCACGGCGTAGGCCGCGAACCCGGCGCCCACCAGCTCCAGGGTGCCCGGGCGCAGTGACAACAAGTTCGACACCTCCCCGAGCAGCCCCGCCTGGACCTCGGGAGAGGCCCCGCCGGCACCTCCCTGGAGGTCGGCGAGGACGCGATAGAAGGCATCGTGGAGCTCGGTGACGTTGGCCCTCAAAAGGAAGACGGCAGCAGCGAGCACGGCCAGGACCACGAAATGGAACGCACGGTCGATGGCGATCACACGCAGGACGAACTTGTCGCGCAGCCCCTTGCCGCGGAGCGGCAGGGAGATCTCCGCGCGCGAAGGCGGATATTGCGAAGCCGGCTCATCCGGCGCGGGCATCGGCAGCCAGGAGTCACAGCGGACGCAGCGGTGCCAGCGGATGCCGTCGAGCTCCCGCGCGAAGAGGGCATCCTCGTCCCGGAACTGGGCCGCCTCCGTGCCGATCAGCCTGTGGCCCTGGAATCCGCACGCCAGAAGCTCGTAGTGGAACTTGGGCATGAACCGGCGTGGGGAGACCACGCCGGGCGCGGGGCTCACTGTTCCGCTCCTCTTCTTGCCAGGCTCCACATCCGCACGTAGGCCTCGGCCGACTGGAAGAGAGGCTTGAGCGACCTTCGCCCTTGGGGCGTGCGCTGCATGTCCGCAAGCAGGTCGGCGAAGAGGCCGTAGTGGGCGACTCCATCCGTGTTCAGGTCGAAGGTCCGGGTGCCCGTCCGCTGCCTGTCGAAGGTGATGTCGCAGAGCATCGATCGGAAGGGATAGCGCAGCGGCTTCTGCGCCGCATCGGCTCGCGGGGGCGGGAGCTCGTTGAAGCCGCCCGTGTCGGTGCCGAGCCCTACCCCGAAGTAGCGGTGCCCGGCGCGGGAGCGCTGGAGCTCGAGAATGCGCTTGGCGAGGTCCGGGCCCACAGCGGGGCGCGCCGCCGCCATGCCCCCGAGGCGGTAGAGCCGTTGCAGCTGCGAGTCCGTCCACTCGCCACCTGTCCCGGTGTGGCTCGAGACGAGCGGGTAGTGCCGGGATTCGGCGATCTCCAAGACCGCCTCCCTGGCGCGCTGGCTCAGGTGGTCGGCTTCGATCAGGAGGCCGCGCTTCATCATCTCCCGCACGAGGTAGGCCCCCAGGTCGGTGAGGCCCTTCTGGTTGCAGCTGCCGCCTGACTCGTCCGCGATCGTGCACGGCTCGGTGGCGAAGGGGTGACCTGTGCCGGCCACCTCGAGGGCGGAGATGAACGTGCCCGTTGTCCCGCTCTGAAGCGCGGCGCCGGCGAACGCGTTGTCGATCCAGTGGGCGATGAAGAGGCTGTCCACCCCCAGGCGCTGGAGCCGGTTCAGGCCCCGGTCGATGTCCTGCTTGTCGCACTGCGGCGCGCCGAGAAACTCACCGCACCCAAGCGCGCTCGAAGCCTCCACGCCGATCAGCACGGCGAGCTTGCCGTCCGCGATCACACGGCGCGCCTGTTCGGGGCTGTCCACGACCCGCAGCCATCCGCGACCTCGCCCGCCGCTCTGGGCATCCACGTAGCGCTCCAGCCCGTGAAGCCGGTCGATCTGAAGCTCGACCGAGTCCATCTCATCGCACGAGTGCGAGCGAATCGGCTCGATCTCGCACAGCTGTTGATCTTCGACCGTCTGCGCCACCACCAGGCGTTCCCCGGCCCTCCAGGTCCGCTTCAGCCATCCGTAGTAGATCTGCTGGTGGGTGTAGGTGTCCCGTACCGGCCATCCGGCGAACGCCGGCCAGCCGCTGGTGTCGTGCGTGCCGACGGGCAGGCCGGTGCGCAGAAGGTTGCCGGTGACGTCAAGGCTTCCATCCGGGCCGTGATCGTCCGCGTCCCCGCCGAGGGCGCGTGTGATCCCGAACCGGTCGAACAGGCCGCCGTGCACCACTCGGCCGCCGGCCCGCAGCTCCGCGGTCAGGTGCACGTGCATGTCGGCGAACCCGAACAGCGTCCCATCCGGGCGGGTACCCCTGGGAGGGGCGCCCTTGGTGAAGGTCCCGGCTTCGGGATAGGCCCTGCAACCGGATGCAGGCCGGAACCGGAAGTGGGCCCCCTCGTCCGTCGCGGCGATTCCAAGGCCGCCGGACGGATTAGCGGTCAGAAGGCCTTGGCTTGCACTGGAACGAAGGGCGAATCCACCTCTCCGCCCAGCCGGCTCAACCGCCCACTCGGAAGTCGGGTCAGGTGTGGTGACACGCAGAAGCTGGCCGTCGACCTCGCCGACCAGGCGCTGCCCCTGGTCATAGAGCAGATAGGTGTGCAGGTCGGTCGGCTTCAGGTAGAAGGCGCTCGCCCGCCGGCGCCCGGTGTCCGCTACGTAGCCCTCTCCGGCCGAGGCTAGAAAGCCGGTCTGTGACTCGATGGCGAAGCAGCCGTTCGCGAGCTCCCCCGGGGAGTCTGCGGAGGCCCAACCCGCGCTCGGCACGAGCAGGCATGCCATTGCGGCCGAGACAGCCAGAACTGAGAGCTTTGCGGGCAGGATGGGGAGAGGCTCCCACAACAGGCACTGGCGTCGGTTACGTTGCGCACAACCGACCCAGGAGGAACAGGTGGATAAGAAGCTGCAGCTCACGCCCGCATTTGCCGTTGTCGTTGCCGTCGTCGTCGCGGGTTGTGGCGGGGGTGGATCCACCGAGGCATCGTCAGCGATCACCAAGGCGGACTTCATAAGCCAGGCGGATGCGATCTGCACCGAGAGCAATGCGGCGATGGAGGGCGACATCAAGGCCACCTTCGGTGGCGGAGCCCATCCCGGCAAGGCCGAGGAGAAGGCCTTCGTCACGGGCGTCATCGTGCCGAGCATCGAGGGCGATCTTCAGAAGGTCGGCGCCCTGCCCAAGCCCGCCGGCGACGAAGCTGCGATCAGCGCTTTCCTGGATGACGCGAATGCCGGTGTCGCGGAGGCCAAGAACGATCCCGCCGGCTTCCCGGCGTCAGCGCCATCGCTGGCGAAGTCGAGCGACGAGGCTGCTGCCTACGGGCTGAAGGTCTGCGGACAGGACGCCGGACAGGATGGCTGAGTCAGGCCGAGGACAGCGATGATCAAGCTTGTCTATGTAATCCGGGCCCACCCGGACATCGCTTCCGAGGAGTTCCACCGCTACTGGCGCGAGGAGCACGGTCCGAAGGTGGCCTCCGTTGCCGAGGCTCTCCGCGCCCGGCGGTATGTGCAGAGCCACACCCTCGAGTCGCCGCTGAACGAAGCGCTCGTGGAGGGGAGGGGCCCTATGGTGCCCGCATTTGAGGGCATCACGGAGGTCTGGTGGGACTCGGTCGAGGACCTGATGGCCGCGCTCGGGACGCCCGAGGGCCAGGAGGCCGGGGCCATGCTTGCCGAGGATGAGGGGCGGTTCATCGATTTCGCCCGCTCGTCGGTGTTCCTGACGGAGGAGCACGAGGTCTTCTGACCTCATGCACGAGCAGGTTTGAACGCCGCACGAACGGGGAATAAGGGCGGTACCCCCTGAAGGAGACAAGGACGGTGCCCTCCCGCGCCGCCTTCCGAAAGACCCCGGTTTGCCTCCCGCACCGGGGTCTTTCACTTTTCTACTTCAGGTCCGCGAGTGCCTGCTTGACCGGCGCCGTGCCCGCCTTGGGTGACCAGTCCGCGTTGAGGATGCCGAACTTCTGGTTGATGTCAGACCCGGGGCCCGACCAGTCGCGGAGGTCGTACATCAAGAAGGTGTTCACGTACGGCCACTCTGCGGCGCGGCGCAGCGCCGACGCCAGGTAGTCGCCCTGCTTCTGCTGGCTGACGCAAAGGAACTGGCCCGAGCAGGTGGGGTAGCCGAACTCGGTGATCCAGATCGAGTCGCTGTCGCCGTTGGCCTTCATGAGGGTGTGTACCGCCGGCACCCCGGAGGCGAATGACCCCACGTCGCCGAGCGCCTCGAGCAGCGGATCGACCATGCCGATATCCCAGCGGATCGCGTAGGGGTGGATCGAGATCGCGTCGCTCCAGCGGTCGACGTGCTGGTCGTAGAGCTTCTGCAGATAGGTGGTGTCCGACTCGCTCAGCGCGCCCGCGACGACCGGCGGAGCCGGGTACGAGGATCCGGTGACGGCGGTCTTTGCGGCGTGCACCAGATCCACGTACTGGGCCGGGGTGCCGCTCCAGAAGCTCGCGAGGTTGGGCTCGTTCCAGACCTCATAGCCGGAGATCTGCCCGCCCCAGCGATCGGCGATCTGGTGGACGAACGCGCCGTAGTCATCGGCATGGGCCGGTGGGTAGCTGCTCGCATTGCCGGTACACGCCCCGTTGGCCTTCGGGCCCGCCGAAGCCCAACATGGGGTGCCCATCACCTGGGCGACAATCCGGATGCCCTGGGACTTGGCGACCGCCATCAGCCGGTCGATCATCTCGGCCTGCGCCTGCGGGATCGCTCCCGGCCCGAACACCTGAAGGGAGTCCCACCGGAATGTCACCCTGATCGTGTCGGCACCCAGGGCCGCTGCCTCGCGGATGTCGCGAGCCGATTCGCTCTCGGGGACCCAGCCCCAGATGAGACTCGTGCTGACGCCGCGGGGTTTGGCCGGCACGCCCGCGGGGAGGCTGGAGGCCGGCGGCTTCTTCACGATGACCTTGGAAGCCGGCAGCGGCGGGCGGACGCGGCGTGAGCTCTTGGAAGAGGCGTGCACCACGACCTGGTCCCCGCCTACCAGGTCGGCCACCTTCGACCTTTTCATGCCGTCCGGGGCTGCTCCGGAAACCCGTGCGCGCCCGAGCTTGAACTTGACGTTTCGGTTGACAAGGCCCGCCTTCCGCAGCGGCTTGTTGCCATCGACGACGGCGACCTTGCCATTCGCGACGTATGTCCCCTCGGCGACGATCGTTGTCGCAGCCGCCGGCATGGCCCCGGAAAACAGTGCCGCACCAGTGGCGAGCGCTATGGAATGAGATACACGCATTCCGGCCCTATCGAGCGTTTGGCCCGAGCCGCTCTATGGAGCCTGGCCACCCTCCGCAAACGGTCGGGAGCGGATCGGCAATGTGTCCGTTTTAGGGGGTGATCCCTACCGGTTCCAGGGAAAAAGCCTGACCAGCACGGGCCTTGTCCCTCCGAAACCCGCTTGAAACGACGAACGGGGCCCTCTCGGGCCCCGTTCCAAACAGCCTGCTTGCGGAGTGAGGCCTAGAAGTCCTCGGGGGTTCCGCGGCCGGTGACCGTGGCGATCTTGCTTGTGAGCGCCTTGCAGCCGGGGGTGGCCGGAGCGAAGGCGTAGTAGTCGCCGTCGTAAGCGCCGTTGTTGCCGGTGTTCCACTGGCCGGACGCGTCGGTCGTGTCCATCGGGCCGATCGGGCCCTCATCGTCAGCCAGGGGCGCCGGGCTCTGGCCGGCGGGGCGCACGTAGACCTCGCGGTCGGCGATGCATTGCGGGTGCTTCTTGTCCTTGATGGCGCCGGAGAAGTCACCGCCGTTGACGACGAGGGTGAGCGTTGCCTTCTTGGACTTCTTCGCCAGGGCGGCGCCGGGGGCGGCGAGCGCTGCGAAGGCCAGGACGGCGATGGCGGCGAGGATGACGATGCGGATCTTGGTGGTCATGTCGAAAGCTCCTGTGAGTCGGGGTGGTTGCTGACTGGAGCCAGTGTCGAGCCGGCCAGGCGATGCAGCCAGGCACCCTTGGTGGAGGTGTTTCACACCTCAGAGCCGGCTGACCGCCTCAACTCGTGGATCGGCAAAGCCGACAACTCATAGATGGGCACACGCGCCGGAGACTTCGGACCGAGCGAGGCTGGTAAGGCGGGCGCCAGCGCGCGGCAGGTCTACGAGGCCCGCAAGGCAAGGCGTGAGCGCGAGATTCGCAACAGGCACCCCGTCATCGCACCGGTCATCCTGGCTCTTCGGGATCACCCCGCGCACGAGCTGGCCTGGGCGCCTGGCGCAGAGGGGGAGGGGCGTCTTGCAGGCGCCCTGGAGTCCTGCATCGGGAAGGACAGCGTCCTGCTGAGCGACCGCTGTATGCCCGGGAGCCGGGCGAACATCGACCATCTGGTGGTCGCGTCCTCGGGCGTGTGGGTGATCGACAGCAAGCGTTACAAGGGCAAGGTCAAGGTCGTGCGCTCGTTGTTCGGCGCGGACAGGTTGATGATCGGCAGCTGGGACCAGTCGGGCCTGGCGAACGGGCTCGAGCAGCAGGTGGCCGCCGTCGCGGCGAGCGTTCTCGAGAGTGGCATCGCCACACCCGTTCAAGGGGTGTTGTGCTTTGTCGACACCGAGCTGCCCGGGCTTCTGACGCCGACCTTTCGCGGCTTCCCGCTGATAAGGCCGCGGGCACTCGCGCGGCGGATCAGGAAGAGCGGGGCGCTGCCCGCTGCGCGGGTGCATGCCCTGGCCAGGGAGCTGGGCGCGGCGTTCCCGCCGGCCTAGTCTGGGCGAGTCAATTCACTTCTGGAGCTTGAAGTCGGAGTAGTCGATGTCGCATAGACCCGGCTCGACCGAAGCTACGATGACGCCATCGACCTCTTCGCCGGGATCTGCGTGCGCGACTACGAGGCGGCCAAGCCTTGGTACGAGCGCCTGCTGGGCTCGGAGCCGTCCTTCGTCGCCCACGAGACCGAATGCGTCTGGGACCTCGGGGAGCACCGCTTCCTCTTCATCGTGGAGGACGCAGGGCGGGCCGGATACGCCCTACACACGCTCTTCGTGGACGACCTCGAGGCCGTCATAGCGGACATCGCGGCTCGCGGGATCGAGCCAGCCAAGCGGGAGACATACGGCAATGGAGTCCGCAAGGCGACCTACCGCGACTCGGACGGGAACGAGATCGGTTTCGGCGGCGCTCCGCTCGACGGCTCAGCGGGCTAGCTATCGGACGTCCGAATGCCGACCCCTAAGGCGCGATACTGCGGGCGATGAGCCAGGAGAACGTGGAGATCGTGCGGCGGATCTATGAGGGATGGTCGCGGGGTGACTTCAGCGCGGGCATAGACCACTTCGATCCTGACATCGAGTTCAGCATGCAATTCGGAGTGGACGGCGGTGAGGGGCGAGGCGCTGCCGCCCTGGCGAGCGCGTGGCAGGAGAACCTGCGCAACTGGCAGGACTGGAGGACCGGCGAGATCGACGAGTTGATCGAGTCCGGTGACAGCGTCGTCGTGATCGGTCCAATTCGCGGTCGCGGGAAGCACAGCGAGGCTGAGGTAGAGATCCCAGACGCTGCCTGCGCGTTCACCTTTCGCAACGGAAGGATCGTGAAGATCGTTCCGACTGATTCTCGGCAAAAGGCCCTCGACGCCGTGGGCCTGTCGGAATAGTCGATGTCGCAGGAGAACGTGGAGATCGTGCGCAGCTTCATCACGGACTTCCACGCTGCCCAGACCGAGGCCGCCTGGGCGGGCTGGATCGACCGCCTGGCGGAGGCCCTGGACCCCGAGGTCGAGTTCGACCCCTCGGCGATCGGCGCGCCGGACATCGACCAGACCTACAGGAGGATCGCTGAGGTGCAGCGATTCTGGCGCGACTGGCTGGCGGCCTGGGAAACGCTCGAATTCAGCTACGAGCTGCTTGATGCCGGAGACCGCGTGGTCGTGTTGCTCGAGCAGCGGATGCGCGGGCGTTCTACGGGTCTCGAGCTGCCGTTGTGGGAGTACGCGCAGGTAATTACGTTCAGCAGTGAGCGGATCGTCCACTGGAAGGTCTACATGGACCAGGCCGAGGCCCTCGAAGCCCTGGGCCTTCAGGAGTAGGCGATGTCGCAGGAGAACGTGGAGATCGTCAGGCGCTGGGTCGAGTTCTACAACCGGCGGGACACAGACGGCCTCATCGAGCTGACGACCGAGGACTACGAGATGAAGTCGGTCTTCGCAGGCGTCGAGTCCGGCGGCATCTTCCGTGGCTATGAGGGATTTCCGTTCGCCTATTTCAAGACGATCGACGATGCCTATGAGCAGTTCGATCTTGTCGCTGAGGATTTCATCGACGTCGGTGCCGCCGTCCTCATGGTGGCCCAGATCACGTGGCGTGGACGTGGAAGCGGGGCCGAGGGCCACGACCCGCTGTTCGCTGTCTTCTGGCTTCGCGCGGGAAAGGTCTTCCGCGAGGAGAGCTTCAAGGAACGCAGCGAGGCCCTCGAAGCCGTGGGCCTGTCGGAGTAGGCGATGTCGCAGGATCGGCATCAAGCGCCTCAGAAGGTCGGCGGAGTATTGATCCAGACGACCACAGCGCGCCCGGCTCCAGGGTTCCACCATCGGTGTGGCCGGGTGCTCTCGAAGGTCATGGAATCTCCCGTCACCAACCTGAAGACCTGGGTCTCGTCGAGCGTTAGTTCGAAGCACCCCTCGAGCACGTAGAGAAACTCCTCTCCCCGGTGTGAGTAGGACGTGTCGCTACTCGCGCCTGGCTCGACCTGGAAAAGCAGCGGCTCGAGCACGCTCTCCGTGGCCGAGAGGCTCTCGATGATCACACCGGGGATCTCGAGCTCCAGCCGTGTTCGTTCGCCAGCCGACACAACTACCCGCTCTTCGGTGTCTTCGGGACCCCCGAGCAGTCCGAGCATGTTCGTGCCCAGGCCGTTTGCCAGCTTCTGAAGCGACGCGACTGAGGGCGAGGCAGATGAGCGCTCGAGCGAGGAGATATAGGACGCGCTCAGGCCCGTCTCCTCCGCCAGCTCCCGGAGCGAGATGCCGCGCGCCGCCCTCCTTGCCTTCAACTGATCCCCGAGACGGCCGGCGCCGGAGCCGATCGGCTCGCCCCCGTTCTCGGCGGAATCCTCGCCGAGGTTCCGCAGGGCGGCCTCAATGCTCATCCCATCGCGCTGAATCAGGTCGCGGGCGTCCCTCGCACGCGCGATGTCAGTGCCCGAATAGACCCGGTATCCGGAAGGTGTCCGCCGGGGCGCCATCAAGCCGTGCCGTTCCCAGAGCCGGAGCACCGTGGCGGAGACACCGACCATCGCGGCTGCTTCCTTGATGTAGAGACCCTGCGTTTCGGCACCGTTCGCCATCAGCCAATCTTACGATCGGGCGCGGCTCTGCGGGAGCGGATGGCCCCTGGACAGAGTGGCGGGGTCGGTTTGTACAGAGGGCCATTTGCAACATTTGTGCACAGCGATAAGGTTGGCGCACGCCAGTCCCCCTCCGACTCGAGGTGCGCCAATGAGTTCCACGTCAGCAGTCGGCTCGACAGAGCCTCCCGAAGGTCTCGACGCTGTTGGTGAGATCGAGCGTCGCGGCACGGAGTTCATCCCCGAGGCGGAGCGCCATGGCACTCCGAGCGAGCTCGTGTGGGTGTGGTTCTCGGCGGCCTTCGGGTTTGCCGTGATTGTGATCGGGTCGTTGCCGATCACATTCGGTCTTGGCTGGTGGAGCTCGGTGACCTCGACGCTGATCGGGCTGCTCATCGGGACCATCCTGATGATGGGGGTGGCGCGGCTTGGCCTTCGCAACGGGACCAATGACGCCACGTCCTCAGCGGCTCACTTCGGCGTGCGCGGGCGCGGGCTGGCGGCGCTGATCACGATCGTTGTGGGGATGGGCTTCTACGCACTCGCAATCTGGACGGGCGGCGACACGCTCGTACAGGCCGGGCATCGCCTGATCGGCCTGTCCACAGGCGACACGGTTCTGGCCATTGGGATGGCGATCGTTGCGATCGGGACGGTGCTTGCGGCCATCTACGGTCATGCCACGCTCGTGGCGACCTACAAGTGGATCACCGTGGTCATCGGCGTCATGCTTCTGGTGATGGTGGTGGTGCTGCTTGGGAACTTCGACCCCGGGTTCCAGGGCGGCGAGTATCTGCTCGGCGGCTTCCTCCCGACATGGGTGCTCAGCGCGTCGGTGGCCGCATCACTGCCGATCTCCTACGCCACCTTCGCCGGCGACTACACCCGTTATATGCCTACGAAGACCGCCGACCGGACAGCGGTCTGGTGGAACGCGCTGGGCATGTACCTGTCCTGCGCCGTAGCCCTCGTGATCGGCATCTATCTGGCCACCGTGATCCCGGCCGGGTCGGACTTCGTCGCGGGCGTCGCGCAGGTCCTGCCCATCTGGGCGCTGGTGCCCATGCTCGTGGTCGGCCTGCTCGGCTCGGTGCCGCAGGGAGCGCTATGCCTCTACAACGCAGGGCTGGCAGCCAACGGAATGGCGCCCAGGCAGCTCCACCGCGTGCGAAGCACGTTGGCTTTCGCCGTCGTCGGGCTGCTCGTGGTGTTCCTGGGAGTGTTCGCCTTCGACGCGATCGACTCGATCTCCGCATTCGTCTTGATCATGCTGGTCACGATCACCCCCTGGCTCGCGATCATGCTCGTCGGCTTCGCCATGCACCGAGGCCAGTACCAGCAGGACCAGCTACTGGCGCGAGGGGGCCCGTACTGGTTCAGTGGTGGGCTAAATCTCCGGGCGTTTGCCGCCTTCATCCCGGCGGCGATCATCGGGTTCCTGTTCTCGAGCACCACGATCTACACCGGTCCGCTGGTCGACACCGTCGGCGGACTGGATCTGTCCTACATCAGCGCGTTCATCGTGGCCGCGGTGATCTACTGGGTGTTGTCGAAGGTGTTCCCAGAGCGAGCCGGGGCTCCAGCAGGTGCCCTCGCGGAAGGAGCGTCGGCCACATGATCACGATCATCAAGGACGGGGGCAGCTGAGATGGCGAAGACCTTCGAGCACTTCGCAGGAAGACGACGCACGGATGTCTACGAGGATGTCTCCGCTTTCATGCAGTGGGGCGAGCCGTTCCGCGGCTCGTTCCCGGACCTTCCCCAGGACGGGGCGTACTACCACTTTCCCGAGGACTACAAGCTCGGATACTGGGGCCCGTCGAAGACGCGCTGGGTCTCGGAGCGCTGGGAGGACTTCCGCGACCCTGCCGCCCTGACCTATCGGACCTACATCGAGCGGCAGTCGCAATCCGAGCTCGCGCTCGAGGCGGTGCTCGAGGCTTCACGCGAGACCAAATCGCTGCTCCATCTCGACGCCGAGTGGGTCGAGGTCCTTCGTGGCTTCTTCCCGGCCATGCGCTTCGCGGAGTGGGGCGTCTCGATGGCACATCAGTACACGGGTCGCTTCGCCATCAGCGGCCTGATCGCCAACTGCTCGGTGATCCAGGCATTTGACGAGCTCCGGCACACGCAGCGCATCGCCGAGGTTTCGCGTGAGCTCGACCGTGCGCACGGCGGTTTCGGCGACTACCGGGAGACGTGGATGTCGGACCCGAAGTTTCAGTCGCTGCGGGAGATGCTCGAGCGGATCTGCATCTGCCAGGACTGGGGCGAAGTGGTGGTGGCGACCAACCTCGTGCTCGAGCCGCTGCTCCAGCCGGTGTTCCTCGGGGCGCTCGAGGAGCTCGGCGCCGAGCACCGCGACACGGTTCTCCCTCACCTGGCACACGCCCTCTCCGTCGACGAGGCCCGTCACGTGAACTGGGCCAAGGCGCTGGCGAAGATGCTCGACGAGGACGGTGGCGAGAACGTTGCGACCACGCGCGAGTGGGTCGATCGCTGGATGCCCTATGCCGAGGCCGCCGTCAAGCCCTTTGAAGACGTGTTCGACGCTCTTGGCGCGAAGGACGTCTTCGCCGGCATCTACGACGAGGCGCTAGCCGGCGTCAAGGCCGGCTTCGTCGAGATCGGTGTAGCCGAGCCCGCGTCGGCGGAGCCTGGGGGAACGGCATGAGCTCGAGCCTGGCGCGGATGGAGTTGATGGCCGGCGAGGAGGCCGACGCGGTGGCCGAGGCGGCCTTCGAGGAGTCGCCTGGCACGGTTATCACGCGCGTTCCGGGGATCGTGCAGATCGAAGCCGAGGGACAGCTCTCGTTTACTTGTGCGCTGGTGTCCGAGATCCTCGGGCGCCCGTGGACCACTCGCGAGCTTCAGATCATCATGGCTGCATACGTCGGGAACATCGAGCAGATGGACGAGGAGGGCGTGGTCCTGAGTTGGCAGGAGGCTGTCCATCCCGCCCCGGCCCGTAATCCAACAAATGGGGGAGACCCAGCATGAGCACCGAACGAATCGGAGTCCGCGAGGCCACCCAGCAGAACCTCCGCGAGGAGTATCAGGAGTTCACGCGCGACCTGGGCTGGGAGCCCAGCTACGTGCCCCGCGACGAGTTCTATCCGCCCGAGCACGCCGAAGGCGTCCACTTCAAGGACTGGGGCAAGTTCGACGATCCCTTCCGCCTGTACTTCAAGGACTACGTGAAGGTCCAGGAGAAGAAGGAGCAGTCGCTCCACATGGTCTTCGACCACGCCGCGCGTTACGACTTCCTCTCGCGCGTGGAAGAGACCTGGCTCGAAGGCATGAAGCTGTTTGCGTGCGGCCAAGGCCAGACCGAGTACGAGACCTTCAAGGATCACGTGGCGATTGCGCGCTACTCGCCGGCCCCTGCACTCCGGGCGGCGGCGCTCTACCAGTCGATCGATGAGCTGCGTCATGCGCAGAACTACGCCCACTACCTGCGCTACGCGAACAAGCGGATGCCCGGCTTCTCGGGCTGGGCGCAGTTGTTCCAGAACCACTGGCTCTACCAGGGGATCCGCTCGGCATTCGAGGACGTCCTCACCGCCAATCCGTTCGAGGCGATCATCGCAGCCAACGTCGTGCTCGAGATCGGCTTCACCAACCTCAACTTCGTGGCACTTCCCGCCGTGGGGGCGGCCAACTACGAGCACGCCTGGGCTCAGCTCCAGCTGACCACCCAGTCCGACGAGACCCGGCACATGGCAATCGGGCAGTCGATGATGCGGACGCTGCTCGAGGAAGACGAGCGCAATCTGCCGATCATCCAGGCCTGGCTCGACAAGTGGACCTGGCGCCTCTATCGGGTCGACGCCCTCGCAGGCTCGATCTTCTTCGACTACTTCGCGAAGAACAAGGTCTCGTCCTACAAGGAGGCGTTCCAGAAGTACTTCGTCGAGGACTTCATCGGCGGGCTGGTGGCCGACCTGGGGCCCTACGGCCTGCGCGAGCCCAAGTACCTGCCCGACATGCTCGAGGACATGGACTGCCTCTCGCACATCGTCTGGAAGTACCTCTACCAGCGCAAGGACTCGCTCTGGTTCAAGGTGTTCGCGCCGGATGATCAGGACGTGGAGTGGCTGAAGGAGAAGTACCCCTCCTGGCAGGACACCGTGGGTGGCTTCTGGGACAGCGTGCGCGGTGGGGAGGACGTGAACAACGCGGGCCTCGTGCCGGTGTGCAACCTGTGCCACACCGCTTGCATGTTCACCGACGGTGCCGGGAAGCCGACGCTGCACGGCCCGGTACACGTGGACGATCGCACCTACTGGTTCTGCTCCCGCGCGTGCAAGGAGATCTTCGAGAACGAGCCGGCCAAGTACCAGCACGGGCAGACGATCGTCGACCTGGTTCTGGACGGCAAGGTGCCTGAGGACCCGGATGAGTTCCTGCGGTACCTCGGCATCAACGACCCGAACCTCGGCGGCGACCTCTACCCGAACGGCAGAAACGGCAACGGGAAGGCGGCCTGAAATGGGCATCATCTTCGCCCAGCTCGGCGACGAGTTGCCGGCCCGCCATCTGGTCGAGATCGAACCCGGATCGACGGTTGGCGATGCCCAGGCGGCCGTGCGTGCCGCGTTCAACCTTCCCGAGGACGCTGGGCTGGAGCTCGCCTTCGACGGTCAGGCCCTCCCTGACCAGGCAGCAACACTGGAGGCAGGCACGGTTCCGGCCGATGCCGTGCTGACGGCGGCGAGGACTTGAGCGACGAGCCGCCCAAGATCTTCGTCTGCGACAACGTGGACTGCGCATCACGGGGATCGCTCGATCTCCTCGAAAAAATCGAGGAAATGCTGGAGGAGCGCGGCGCCGATGACGTAGAGGTGCACGAGTACACCTGCTTCGGCGGCTGTGACATCGGGCCCAACATGATCGTCTACCCCGAGCGGGCGTGGTACGCCGGAGTGCAGGAGTCGGACCTCGAGGAGGTCGTCGATTCCGTGACCGGCGCGGGCCCGCGGGTGACCCGTCTCGAGACCGGTGATCGCACCACGCTGGCATTCATCATCAACATCCTCGACGCCGGTGGTTGGGGATCGATCTGAAACCTAGACCCAGGAGAGCGATATGAGCATGACCGAGCAGTCAGCCACCACCGCAGTCCCGCGCCTCGGGCCGGAAATGCTCGAGCGGCCGAAGATGAAGCTGCTCGACCTGTCACGCCAGCTGTATCCCGGGATGCCTATCTGGCCGGGACACCAGCGCGCGTTCATGATGGTCAACCAGGACCACGAGGGCTTCAAGGAGCGCCAGGGAACCGACGTGGGTTTCGAGGCTCACAACTGGCTCATCTCCGAGCACACCGGGACACACACCGACGCGATTCTCGAATACGTGCCGGGAGGGCCGAGCCTCGATGAGATGCCGCTGGAGTATTTCTATGGCGAGGCGATCTGCATCGACGTCAGCCAGGTACGCCATCCCGATTACTTCACGGTTGAGATTCTGTCCGCGGCGCTCGAGGCTTCGGGTCAGGAGATCCGGCAGGGCGATCACGTCCTGCTCTACACCGGCCACGGTGAGCGGACGTTCCCGAGCAGCGAGTACATCGACCGCTATCCGGGCCTGGATCGTGAAGGAGCCGTCTGGCTGGCCGAGGCCGGGGCGATCAACATCGGGATCGACCAGGTAGCCATCGACCAGTCCGATGACCTGACGTTCGCGGGACACATGGTCTGCGGCGAGTACAACATCATCAACACCGAGAACCTCACAAATCTCGATCAGCTCGTCGGCAAGCGGTTCCTCTACATGGGCCTTCCGATTCCGTTCGCGAACGGCACAGGGTCGCCAATCCGCGCGGTCGCCTGGGTGCAGGACTAGCCGGTGCCGCTCGCCACGGCCGAGCGCGCGGGCCTTCTGGGCCCGGAGCCCGTTCCCGGGGCCGCCATGGCGCGCGCCTTGGAGCTTTCGCCGGAGGCCGTGGTGGCCCGGGTGCGTGGTTCGGGGCTGCGCGGCCGCGGCGGGGCCGGATTTCCGGCGGCAACGAAACTGGAGCTCACGGCCGGCCGCGGGTTGCCGGCCTACCTCGTCGTGAATGCAGCAGAGGACGAGCCCGGAAGCGGCAAGGACCTGCACCTCATCGAACACCAGCCGGAGCGGCTCATCGAGGGGGCGCTGATCGCTGCTCGGGCTGTGGGCGCCGCGCACTTGGTGTTCTACGCATCGTCGGCCGCGGCCGCGCACGTGGAAGCTGCCTTGGCTCTCGCCGACCTGGATCTGATCGATTCACCCCCTCCCCAGCTCGAGCGAGGGAACGCGCGGCTCACCGCCTCGGTGGTGGTGGCTCCTCCGGAGTACGTCGCCGGCGAGGACACCGCAGCCCTCGAGGTCATCGAGGGCAACGATGCGATACCGCGCTCGCGGCCCCCATTTCCGAGCGAGTCAGGTCTCTGGGGCGCGCCGACGGCCGTATTCAACGTCGAGACGCTCGCTGCGCTGCCGGCCATCATCGTCAGCGGGGACGACCGCGAGGCGGGTGCGAGCCTCCTCGCCACGCTCGGGGCCGAGCTGCGCGCCCCGGGGGTCTACGAGGTCACGCCGTCCACCACCGTAAGGGAGCTGGTGGAGGAGATCGGCGGCGGCCTGGCCACCGGCGAGCCGACTGGCGCCGTCCTTCCCGGCGGTCCGTCTTCAGGGTTCCTATTTGCGGAGCAGCTCGGCACGGCGCTAGAGCGGGACGCGATGGCTGCTGCCGGCTCGGCGCTTGGCTGCGCCGTCGTGCGGGTCTACGGCGAGGATCAGTGCATGGCCTGCGCGCTGCGGGAACAGCTGTCCTTCCTCGCCGACTCGTGCTGCGGTGCTTGTCCCCCCTGCCGCATGGAGACCTCGATGCTCGTCCGCCTGCTCGACCAGATCCGCGGCGGCGGGCCGGCGGCTCTGATCGGCAAACTCGAAGAGGTCGTCGGCTTCGCCGCGGGCCAAGGCGGGCGGTGCAGTCTCATCAGCATGCCCGCGCTGCCGGTCTCCAGCGCCCTCCGGCTTTTTCCCGAGCACTTTGAGCACCATGCTGAGTTCGGCGTGTGCAAGGAACGCAACCACGAGGAGGCCCAGCATGTCGGCTCGCCCAGCACGCAAGCTTAAGTACGGCTCCGACGCGCTCGAGAACCTGGCGAAGGGCGTTGGGACGGTGGCCCGTGTCGTCGCCCCCACGCTAGGGCCGCTGGGGGGAGTGGTGATGCTCGACTCGTATTTCGGCACCCCCGAGATCCACGTCTCGGAGATCGACCGCCGTGGCAGCTCGCCGGCTATAGCGGCAGACGGCTACGCGATCTCGCAGGAGATCCTGGTTGGAGATCGGTTCGTCAATCTCGGGATTTTGCTGGCACGGGATGTGAGCAAGGAGGTCAAGCGCCGGGCCGGCGATGGATCGACGACGGCGATCGTCCTTACCGATGCCCTGGTCTCGCACGGGATACAGGCCCTCGCTGCCGGAGCCGAGGTCCGCGCGCTTCGTGCCTCGATCGCGCGGGCTATCAAGTCTGCCGTCGACCTGCTGCCGCGATATGCGGAGCCGGTTTCCGGGCTGGAGGAGTGCCGCCGGATCGGAGCCAGTGCCGCCTCCGGTGACGAGGAGGTAGGGAACGCCGTTGCTCAGGCCGTAATCGAGCACGGGGCGGATTTCGTCGCGTTCGAGGACGGGCTGGACGAGCGAGTGTCGGTGCGGCTCTCGGCGGAGTACAGGGTGGATCGGGGCTATGCGTCGCCGTATCTCGTCAACGAGCCGCTCCACGATCGCGCCCTCCTGCAGAACGCCTTGGTCCTGCTTGTTTCAGGGGCTCTCCGCGAAGGCCGGGCGCTCGTGGCGGCGCTCGAGATCGCGATGGCTGCGGAGCGCCCGCTTCTGGTGGTCGCGGACGAGTTCGATGCCGACGTGATGGCCCTTCTCACCGTGAATCTCAAGAACAAGCGCTGCGTCGCCGTAGCGGTCGAGGCGCCCGCCTACGGTGAGCTACGCCGGGCACTGCTGGAGGATCTGGCGGCCCTGACCGGCGCCGAGCTCGTGGCGCCGAGCTCGGTACCGCAGGTCGACGCTGCCGCGCTGGGAGGCGCCGAGCGCGTCGAGGTTCATCGCAAGCACACCGAGATCATGGGAGGGCACGGCGCCGACCGGGACCTCCGGTGTGCCCAGATCGGGGCGGAGGCCGGCGATGCAGATAACGCGCACGAGCGGGATGAGTTGCTGGCCCGGCGGGCACGATTGAGCGGCGGCGGGGTGGCCCGGGTTGCCATCGGTGGCTCGACCGACTCTGAGCGCCGCGAGCGCACGCGGCGCGCCGAGGACGCACTTCGCTCGATTGAGGCGGCGCTGGAGGAGGGAGTGGTGCCCGGTGGCGGTGCCACGCTCTTCCGGATCGCCGATTCCCTTGATCCTGCCGACAGCGGCGCGCGGGTCGTGGCTGCCGCGCTGCGGGCGCCTGCCCGCCGGATCGCCGCCAACGCCGGGCACGACAGGGCGATCGTCCTCGATCAGCTCTCGAAAGCCGGCGAGGGCCAGACCTTTGACGTCGAGCGGGGTCGCCTTGTCGATGCCTTTGAGTCCGGGATTGTCGAACCCGTTCGAATGACTCGAACCGCTCTTGAGACGGCCGGTTCGGTAGCCCGCCGGATTCTCGGAACCGAAGTCCTGGTTGCCCAGCCGCTCTACGGCGGTCGCGACCCCAACACCCAGCGAGAAGGCGGGCCTGCAAACCTCGCCATGAACAGGAGGTGACCATGTCTCTCGACGTGGATACAACGGCAGAAGGCGTCATCGAGCGCCGGCCGATCAAGCTGGAGGGCCACTGGAGCTGGCACGTACCGGTCCACATGTCGCAGGGGTGGGTACTGGACGATCTCGTGCTCGTTGGGGGTCAGATCGCCGTGGATGAACAGGGCGAGGTGATCGGGCCCGGCGACATCGAGATCCAGACCCGCGAGGTATTCGCCAATATCGGGAAGGTCCTGGCGGAGGCGGGCTTGGGCTGGGAGCACGTGGTGAAGCTCAACACCTTCTACGTGTGCGAGCCCGACGAGGACGTCGTCGCGTTCTGGGAGAAGATGACCCGGGTGCGGATGGAGTTCCTGCGTGCGCCGGGCCCGGCCGCGACGGCCGTGCGGGTTGTCGGGCTCATGTACCCGGAGCTCGTGATCGAAGCAGAGGCGATGGCGATCCGGCCGAGATGATGCAAGTGGGCGCTCGCGCGCTCGAGTTGGCCCAAGAGCTCGTTCGCGTGCGAACGACGGGGGGCGACGAGGCGCCGGCCGTTGAGCTGTGCGAAGAGGTACTGGCCGGCGCGGGCTGGGAGGTCGAGCGAATTCCCTATGGCCCCGGCCGGCCGCAGCTACTGGCCCGGACTGGGCCCGGAGAGCTAGAGCGCTGCCTCTGCGGGCACCTCGACACGGTGGGGATCTCCGAGGGCTCGTGGACCGTGGATCCGTTCGAGGGCGTGGTATCCGAGGGTTACCTCTGGGGCCGAGGCGCGGCGGACATGAAAGGCGGCGTGGGGGCGATTCTGGCGGCCGCGGAGTCAGTTGGGCCCGATGAGCGGCATCTCGGTGCGGCGATTCTTCTGACTGCTGCAGAGGAGACAGGGGCCGAGGGGGCGGCCGAGCTAGCCGGGCGGGAGGACCTGGCGACGATCAGCGAATGGCTGGTGGCGGAGCCGACCGGAAACCGGGTGCTGGTGGGGCACCGCGGCGCCCTGTGGCTACGGGTCCGGGCGCTGGGTCGGGCGGGCCATGCCTCGGCACCACCTCCCGGGGGCGGATCGATCGGAGAGCTGCGCCGGGCGCTTGACAGGCTCGATCAGTTGGATCTCGGATCCGACCCAGACGCTCCGACTATTGCAGTCACCGGTCTGGTCGCGGGAAGTGCGCCCAACGTGCTGCCATCCGAGGCTTTGGGTGTCCTGGACGCGCGCTTTGCGAGTGCTGCCGCTGGCCGCGAGCTCAAGCGCGCGATAGCCGAGGCCCTGGGCGAGGAGGTCTCGCTCGAGACCCTGGCCGCGATGCCTGCGGTAACTGGTTCAGCCACCAGCGCGTTGGCTACCGAGGCCTGCGCCCTGTCCGCGACCTCGGTCGAGGAGCACCCGGCCACCTACTTCACCGACCTCAGCATGCTGGCGGGCTCCAATGCCGCGACCGTGATCCTCGGGCCCGGCGAGCCGGAGCAGGCGCATGCGGTTGATGAGCGCTGCAGGGTGGACGCGATCGCTGCCGCAGCAGATATCTACGCGGGCTTGTTGGCACGCTGAGGCAAAATGAGCAAGGCTGGAGGGCAAGGATGATCCACGCGATTCGATGGTTGGCGCTTTTCACCGTCCTGCTCGTCGCAGGCCCAGCTCAGGCGGCAACGGTCGTTGGCAACAGCGCTCCCGGCGGAACGCCGTTGGCCTGCACTCCGCAGTCCTTCGTTCAGGCGGCCTCTGCGGCCAACAACCATTTGGTGCCGCCCGGCGGAGGCGTGATCACCGAGTGGCGCTACCAGGCGGATGCGGTGACCGCGCAGCTGGCGCTCCGGGTCTTCTCGCGGACGGGCGCCACCAGCACCTTCACCGCGCTCGCCGAGAGCGAGCCCAGGTCAACTGTCCCGAACACCGTGAACAAGTTCCCGACCCGGATCTCAGTGAGCGGCGGAGAGCTGATCGGTCTGCGGGTCGACTCCGGCGGGAGCGCCTGCCTCTTTGAGACCTTCGCGCCGGGGGACGTCTACCACCAGTCCAACTTCGCGCTCCCCCTCAACACGCCGACGGCCTTCGGGATGGCCTTCGTCGGCTACCACGTGGCGGTCGCGGCGGTTCTTGAGCCGGATGCCGACCACGATGGCTTCGGCGACGAGAGCCAGGACCAGTGCCCTGCCGACCCGACCAAGCAGGACTGCACCCCGCCAGCGGCGCCGAGCATCGACAAGCGCCCGAAAAAGAAGACGGGCTCGGCGAAGGCGACGATCGGCTTCAGCTCCGCCGAGGCGGGCGTGACGTTCGAGTGCCGGGCGGACAAAGCGGCGTTTGCGCCGTGTGCCGGGCAAAGCAAGCTGAAGAAGCTGAAGGCGAGGAAGCACACATTCCGGGTGCACGCGATCGACGCCGCCGGGAACGTGGGGTCGGATGCGGTGGTGCGGTGGCGGGTTACCTGACCCGGCGGCCGATCTCGCCCCCGGCCATCAAGGCAGCGCTCTGTGCGCCGGTACGGTCTCCGGTGACAAGTCCGAGGGCGAAAGCCGGCGGTTCGTAACATCAGCGGATGGCACGCGTGTACGAGGAGATCGATGCCCGGCTCAGCGACTGGATCGCTAGTCAGTCGATGTTCTTCATCGGGAGCGCTCCCCTCGCTGCAGACGGCCATGTGAACGTCTCGCCGAAGGGCCCGATCGGGACGTTGCGGGTCCTGGGGCCACGAACGGTGGCCTACCTGGATGTCGTCGGCAGCGGGGCAGAGACGATCGCGCACCTGCGCGAGAACGGTCGCATCGTCGTAATGCTCTGCGCCTTCGAGGGGCCCCCGCGAATCATCCGCCTCCATGGCCGGGGAGAGGCAATCACCGCTGCCGATCCGCGCTTCCCAGACCTGCGGGCTCGGTGTGGATTCGACGAGCCTGCCGTCCCGGAGGCGCGACGCTCGATCATCCTCGTCGAGGTCACCCGGATCGCGGACTCGTGCGGTTACGGCGTGCCGCTGATGAGCTTCGAGGCCGACCGCGAGCACGGGGAGAAGTGGGCCGCCAAGAAGGTCCGCACAGGCGGCCC
>JAXDIE010000157.1:0-8244 GCA_034664165.1 Thermoleophilaceae bacterium
CCGTCCCGGACCACGAACACATCGGTGAACGTCCCGCCGGTGTCGATGTCGATTGTGGTTCCCATGGGGCTCCCTGGGTCGAAGGTGGACCCGCCGCGCGCAGTCGCCGCAGGTTGACTCGACCCTAGGCGCGGGGGAGCGCCGGGTCTTGTCGGAGGTGGCCAATCGCTTTCGAGGGGGCTTGGCGCAAATGGACAACGCGCCGAGCCGCAGTTCAGCGTTCGCCCAGCTGCCTCAGCGCGGCCATGTCGCAGTCGGCCGGAACCGGGCCGTCGCTCAGGAGGACGCCACCGTCGCCGGCCACGCCGACCGCCCGGGCAAGCTCGGCGCTCAGCGCATCGCGCGACATGAACGCGTCGGGCCCGAGCAGCGCCGCGCCCGCGCCCACCTGGGCGCCGTAGCCGACATCCAGCAGCGCCGGATGAACCAGGACACAGGCGACCCCCGCCAGCGCCAGGCGCCGCACGATCGGCTGATGCGCCGGCTCCAAATCGCCGGCGACCTCCGGCTCCCAGACGATCACGCGATCCGCACCGGCATCGGCGTGCGCGGCGGCCAGGGCCGCCAGGATGTCACCGCAGTCCTCGATCAGCCCAGGGTCGTCCTCGCCCATTCGCCTGGCCATCGTCGCCGGCCCTGTGACCGATGCTGCGATCACGCCACCGGGGAAGACTCCCCTGAGCGTCGTGGTGAGCACCACCGCGGCCGCCCCCAGCGGCGTCGCCGCCAGGTCCACGTCGATCACGTCACCTGAGTCGACGCCCTCGGCTGCCACTGCGTCGGACTCCAAGCCGAGATCGTGGTGCGTGACTATCCAGTCCGGGCGCGCCAGCTGCACGGCGTCGCGGAGCACATAGGCGAACGCCGCCGGGTCGGTGCGCGGGTCGGGGCCGCCGGGCGACATGCGCAGCGCGACCTGCTGGAGCACCGGGGCGAGGATCATCGGGCGCAACCTACTGGGTGCCGTTTTCGCAAAAGTTGGCCAGCTGGCCAACTTTTCAGTAGGTTGCGGTCACCACCCCCGGATGGAGATGACATGAACCACCCCGCCACGGAGTCCCTCGAGCAGCTGCTGATGTCCGACCGCGAGAACTGGCAGGACGGGCCTCCGTACGAGCTCTTCAAGCAGCTTCGGGGTGGGTGCCCGGTCCATTTCTCCAGCGAGATCAGCGACTACCCGCTGGAAGCCGGCTTCTGGTCGCTCACCAAGGCCGAGGACGTCCTCGCCGTGAGCCGCGACTACGAGACCTTCTCCTCCGCCACAGGGATCACCACGCTGACCAACGCGATCATGCCGCTCGAGATGACCCAGGCCATGTTCATCGGCATGGACCCGCCCAAGCACGACCGCCTGAAGTCCCTGTTCCAGCGCGGTTTCACCCCCAAGCGGATCAGCGAGCACGAGCCGGCCATCCGCCAGATCACGAAGGACGTGCTGGACCAGCTCGAGGGCCGGGAGACCTGCGACCTGGTCGACGACGTTGCACAGCCGGTGGTGTCCAGGGTGATCGGCAGCTTCATGGGCCTGGCGCCCGAGGACGACGCCGCATGGGCCGACCTGATGAACAAGATCATGGCCGCCGGCGACCCGGACGTCTCCCCCGACGGCGTGAAGGTGGCCGAGCGCGACATCCCCGAGATGTTCCGGCGTTGCGAGGCGTTGATCGCCGAGCGCCGTGAGAACCCCACCGAGGATCTCACCAGCGTGCTGGTCCACGCCGAGGTCGAGGGCGAGACCCTCGAGAACCACGAGATCGTCATGGGGTTCTTCCTGCTGATGGCCGCGGGCAACGACAGCACCAAGGCCACCTACTGCAGCGGCATGCGCGCGCTGATGGAGGACCCTGAGCAGCGCCAGCTCCTGCTGGATGACTCGTCGCTGGTCGGCCAGGCCGTCGAGGAGTCGCTCCGGATGTACCCCGCCTTCGCCCATTTCGCCCGGACCGCCACGCGCGATTGCGAGGTGGGAGGACAGGAGATCAAGAAGGGCGACAAGGTGGCCATGTGGTACGTGTCATCGAACCGTGACGAAGCCGTCTACGAGGATCCCGACCGCTTCGACCTGCGCCGCGACGCCGAGCATCAGGCCTTCGGCGCCGGCGGCAGGCATTTCTGCCTGGGGACCGCGCTGGCCAGGGCCGAGATCAGGATCCTGATCGAGGAGACCCTGGCGCGCTATCCGCAGATCGAGATCGACGGCACACCGGAATACGTGGTGTCGCCGTTCGTGAACCAGCTGAAGCGGCTGCCGGTCCGGCTCAACGGCTAGGAGTTCGCGGCGACCTTCCGCTTGCCCTTTTCGCTGATGGCGAAGGTGGCGTCTCCGCCTTCGGCGGCTGCGCTCTGCTCGATCAGGCCGTGCTGCGAAGCCTTCTCGAAGGCCTTCTCGAGGTTCGAGTTACCAGCATCGACACCTAGCGCCTCGGCGACGTTGGCAGTGGTGGCAGAGGGCAGATCGCCCACGGCCTTGGCTACTTCGTAACGGTTCGGCTTACCCATGTTTTTCTCGCTTTCAGGGCCTCCTGAGGACTTGCCGCACGGAAGGAGGAGGCCGGAAACTCGCGAGCGACTGCTAGAGGGACCGTAGCAGGGTGCCCCTTCACCGACGTGCGAATGAGGCTCCATCCAGCTTCCAGCCTGGATCGACGCCGATTCCGAGCCGGGTGGCCACAGTCGGGGCGATGTCGACCACATGGACCGAGTCGGCCGGCTGTTTCCGGGAAATCCCGGCGCCCGCGGCGACTATGAACGAGGTGCGTTCGAGCGTGCTTCCGAAGCCGTGGCTGAAGGCCGAGGGGTAGTCCAGGTTCTGCTCGCCGTGGTCGGTCGTGACGATGACCGTCCAGCTCTCGCGGCGCGGACGTGAGCGGACCGCGCGCATCAGCTTGCCGATGCGCCGATCGGTCGCCGCGATCTCGTCGCTGTAGGCCGGGGTGGCCGAGCCGGACAGGTGGGCGGCCTCGTCGACGACACCCAGATAGACAAAGCCCGCGTCCGGGTCGCCCTTGCGCAGGTAGCGCGCAGCGGCGTCGGTGACCTCCTGGTCGCCACCGTCATAGCCCGGAATCGTGCCCGGGGCGAAGACCGCATGCTTTGCGTCTATCTGGTCGCCGAAGATCGGCCCGCCGTGCTCATGAAGGCTGATGTTGGGCCAGTCACTCGCCACGAAGGTGCTGAGCTTGGGCCGCTCTTGTTCCAGTCGGCTCAGGAAATCCGGGTAGCCGTTCTTCGTCGCCTGTCCCGGGTCCTCGTTGATGTAGTAGCCGAAGACCCCGTGCTTGGCCGGCCAGACGCCGGTGGCGATGCTGCACCAACCGACCTCGCTGATCGTGAGGGCCTCGGGCGGCTGGTACTTGAGCAGCGCGGGCATGCCGAAGCCCCGCTGGGCGAGCCGGGCCAGGTTGGGCGCACGACCGGCCTCCATCGCGCTCTCCACAAGATCCCAGCGGGTGCCGTCTGTGCCGATCACGAGGACCTTGTCCCTGCTCGTGCCCCGCGGCCCCTTGATCGGCGCGGCCTGTGCGATCGCGCTCCCGCAGACCAGCAGCAGCACGAGTGGCGCGGCGAGAACGCATTGGACCCGGGCCCCCACGGCCCTGATGCTAGACCTCGAGTTCCGCAGCTACGCCGGCATCCAGGAAGCGGACCCTGTCTGCAACCGGCGAGGCGGCGAAGATCTGGCGGGCGGCTGGGCCCTGCTGGCGGAAGTGCTTCCAGCCCTCGTAGTGGATCGGGAGGATCGTCGCCGGGTCCAGAGCGGCGCACAGCTCGACGGCCTCCTCGGCGTTCATGGTGTATCGCAGCGGCCCGGAGAGCCACGGGAACGTGACCCCTCCCAGGTGCACCACGGCGGTGCCCACGTCGAGCTTCTTCGCGACCTCGCGCACGCCGTCGTAGAGGACGGTGTCGCCCGAGATCCAGAACACGCCCTTCTCCTGGCCGTCCCACTTGAGGGAGAAGCCGATGACCTCGCCGACGATCGGCTTGCTGCCGGGAGGCCCGTGGCGACAGGGAGTCGCGGTGATCTCGATCGATGGCTTGCCGGGAGCCTCGAGGGTGGTCGAGCTCCACGGGGCGAGCCCGCGGGCGCCGTTGCCGAGCCGCTTGGCGCCCGGGACCGTTGTGATGACCGTGCCCATCCGCGGCAACAGCTCGCGGCCCGTGGGGTCGAGGTTGTCGCCGTGGTGATCGTGGCTGATCAGCACCGCGTCGATGGTGCCGAGATCGTCGAAGGCGACCGCAGGGCCCTGGAGCTTCTTGGAAGCCGTGCCCCAGCCGAAGAAGTAGCGCTTGCCGGGCGGGTCAAAGGTCGGGTCGGTGAGGATGCGCCAGCCGCCGATCTCGATGAGCGCGGTGGGTCCGCCTATGTAGGTCATCCGCGCCTGGCTCACGCGGCGCATCCTATGCCCATGCGCTCAGGGCTGATCGGCAAAGCGGGTCACGCCGGCGAACGAGCCCGCATACGCAGACCCGTCGGGGCCGAGCACCACGGCTCCGCCCTCGCTGTTGAAGCCAAGGCCCTCGCCCGACAGCGAATCGAAGCGCAGGCGGCCTGAGCGCCAGTCGATGGCCGCGAGGTTCCACGCGTCGGGGAAGCCCGCGGGCTTGACCAGGGTGTAGAGCAGCCCGGTGGCGCGCGAGAGCACGGGCTGGGCCGACGGGGAGATCTGATCGCTGGCCCAGGCCTGGCGGCAGCTCTTGGGGCCGATGTCGATCCGCTCGATTCCGCCCGCAGTGGTCCCCCCCAGCTCGGTAGTGGGCAGGCCGTCGTAGCCGTAGGCGTTGGTGGCCAGCACCGATCTGCCGGCGGAAACCAGCTGGGCCTCGATGCTGCCTCCGTGCTTGGTGAAGACCGGGCGGCTGCAGTGGAGCCGGCCCGAGCGCAGGTCGAACACGCGGATGGTGGGCGGGTTGAGCGCATCGGCCACCGCCACGTAGCGGCGGTCCACGATCACCGGCGGCGTGCCGGGACCGGGATGGATCCGCCCGGCGTGGGGGTCGGGGGGCGCAGAGCCCAGTGCCTTGCGCCAGACCACCTTCGGCGCCCCCGAGCGGCCCGCGCGCAGCCTGTAGAGCGCCGAGCGTGTGACCACGTAGGTCCCCGTGGGGTCGGTGGCTATGTCCTCCGCCGTGCGCTCGCCGAGCTTCAGCGCGTGTGCCGGCCCGCCGGTGCGCGACATGGTGACGACGGTGCCCTGGTTGCCCACGGCCCAGTCCATGCCGTCGAAGCCCGCGCCCACGGCAAACGGCTGCTCGCCGGCCTTGAGGAGGGGCCCGAGATTGATCCGGCCAAGATCCTGCAGCGACTTGGCGCCCACGAAGATCGTGTGCACGCTCCTGTCGTTCTCCGGGAGCAGCAGGTTGCCGTCGGGCCGGACAATGAAGTGCGTGCCGCCGCTCATGTCGGTGCGGTCGGCATTCGGCCTGATGGCCAGGTTGAGCGCTGCGAGGGTCCCCATGCCGACGGGGTCGACCAGGCGCAGCGACGGGCCCAGCGGGCCGTTGCAGACGCCGATCAGCTGCCCGCCCGAGCCGAGGGCCAGCGAAGCACAGGTGCCCAGCTGGACCGAGCTGGTGCGATCGGTGCCGTTGCCCAGTGGCCCCGGATAGGGCGAAAAGCCTCCATTGCCTGCCGCCAGCCCGCTCCCGCTGCGCCCGTTCCGGGCCAGCCAGGGGTTGGTCACCGGCAGTCGCTCATCGAGCGGGTGCGCCTTTGCGGGAGAGCCCTCGAAGCGCGGCAGCGGGCCATCGAGCGGGCCGGGGATCGGGATCGGGGGAGCCGCCGCAGCGCCCGCCGGGGCCACAGCCGCCGCGAGCAGCGCGGCGAGGAGCGCTGCCCTCATTGATGAAGCTCGCAGAAGAACCGGGCCACGTCGGCCGGGGTCGCCTTGGAGCCCGTGATGCCGTGCGGCAACGCGCCCTCGTAAAGAAAGCGCGTTGGCGTGGGCTGCTGGAAGGGCACCACCAGGTAGCTGCCCGGCTTGAAGTTGATCCAGGGGCTCGGGAGCCCGCGGTTCGTGATCTCGGCGCTCGGCAGCTCCGGGATGTGGGTGATGATTGGCTTGGCGCCGTAGGCGGGGACGTGGACCGGGGAGTACTTGGCCTTCTCCCGCTCGTACAGCCAGGCCAGCAAGTCCTTGACCAGGGCTTGATAGCCCTTGTCATTGGCCAGGTTGTGGATCTCGTATGGGTCGTTCCAGGTGTCGTACATCTCGAGCTCCTGGCTCCCGGGCACCTCCGGGCCGGCGAAGTGCTGCTCTGCGATGGCCACGTACCGGGCGAACTTGTAGCGGCCGTCGTAGATCTGGCGGATGTGTGATGAGGTCGGCACCGCGGTGCCCACGTTGGTGATCGGGTATTCGTCGATCCGGTAGAGCGTCGAGTCGCGCGGGCCGGCGCTGTCCGGATCCTCCAGAGCCGATACCAGGCTCTCGCCGCGCAGCCAGGGCCAGCGCTTCACGGGGTCCTTCTCACCCGCGATCTCGAGCAGGGTCGGGACCAGGTCCACGGCCTCGCCCAGGGCCTGCGAGCGGCGGTTCTTCGGGAACCGCTTGGGATAGACCACGGTGAACGGCACGCGGTTCTGCTCGTCGTAGATCGTGGTGCCCTTGTTCTGCATCCGGTGCGCGCCGCCCAGCTCGCCGTGGTCCGCCGTGCGCACGATCACTGTGTCGTCGATCGCGCCGGCGTCCATCACTGCCTTCACCGCGGCGCCCAGCATCTCGTCCGTCCCCACGATCAGGTCGTGGTAGGTGTTGATGTGGCCGCGCCAGTACTCCGGGTCGTTCCACGTGCCCTTCCCCGTGCCCGCTATCAGCGTCACGACGTCGCGGAACTTCTCCTGGGCGCTCGGCTTGTCCTTGAGGGTGGGATCGGCGTAGAAGGACGGCTCGAGTTGCGGGTTGTAGTCGGGACGCTTGAAGTCGGCCAGGAAGCCGCGCGGATAGAACTGGATGTCATGCGGGTTGAGCAGGCTCAGCACGCACAGCCAAGGCGTGGCGTCGCCCGCGTGCTGCTTCAGGAAGTTGATGGCCTGGCCCGTCCACACCGGGTCGTTCGTGTATCCGTCGTTGTAGGCCCCGACGTCCGACGGCGGGGAGATGTTGGAGTGGTCGAAGCCGTAGCCCCTGAGTGGGTTGCTCTGCACGGTGTCCAGCGCAGCTTCGAGGTTCGTGGGCGGATCGCCCGGAAACGAGAGGTGCCACTTGCCAAAGAAGGCCGTCTGGTACCCCATCTCCTTGAACAGATCCCCGATCGTCGGGATCGAGGGATCCATCGTGAACTGGGTGCCCACAACGAAGGTGCCGTAGACACCCTGCTGGGGCGCGTACATGCCGGTCCAGTAACACGCGCGCGAGGGCGAGCACGCCATCGAGGAGCTGTGGAAGCGGTCGATCCTGGTGCCGTTCTGGTCCAGCCAGCAGCGGACCGGCGTCGGCAGGTCATCGGGCAGACGGTCCTGGTGGCGCTCCTGGTCGGTCATGAGGATCAGGACATTGGGCTGTTTCTTGCCCTTGCCCTTGTCGCCCGCGAGCGCGGGTAGCGAGCCGCCCAGGGATGCCACACCCGCCGCCGCAGCCATCCGGCCGCCGCGCTTGAGCAGGTCACGCCTGTCCGTCGAGCTCATCAGCCCACCCTCTCGATCTTGCCGGTGAGCCCATCGACGACCCAGGCCTTTTCGCCCGCTACCGCGAGAGCCCGCGGCGAGCCCTTGACTGCGTGCTTTCGCCGCCCGCCGCCCTTCCTCAGCTCCACCACCTGGCCTGCGCCGCCGAGCGCGATCAGCCTTCGCCCGCGCCGCGTCCAGGCCACGGCACTCGGTAGGCGGCCGGCATGCACCTTGTCGGTCTTGCCGTGATGCAGGTCGAGCTGTGTCACGGTGTCGGCTCTGACGCCGGCGTGGGTGATCAGAAGGCTTTTTCCGTCGGGCGACACCGCGATCCGGTCCGGCGCCCGGGGCACCTTGAAGGTGTGCTTGATCTTGCCGTCGTCAACGCCCACGCGCACGACCTGGTCCGCTCCGGCCAGGGCCACCAGCACCGACTTGCCGCCGGGCTCGGCCACGACGCCGACCGGGGCGATGCCGATCGGCTCGCTCCGCAGCGGCTTGAGGCTCTCGGAATCAAACAGGTTGATCTCGCCGTCCTCGTCGCCACCGGTCACGGCCAGCACCCGCCCGTCGCCGGCGAAGACGACGCCGAACGGCGACCGCCCCGCCTGGATGCGGTCGACGAGCTTTGCCGA
>JAXDIE010000040.1:0-19959 GCA_034664165.1 Thermoleophilaceae bacterium
GATGACGAGAAGCTGGTCCTGGAGTACGCGGAGGCCCTGGCGGCCACGCCTGCGGGCCCCGTCGACGAGCTGATGCCGAGGCTGCGCGAGCGCTTCAGCGAGACCCAGATCGTCGAGCTCACCGCCAACATCTCGATCGAGGCCTTCCGGGCGCGCTTCAACCACGCCTTCGGCATCGCGCCGCAGGGCTTCTCCAAGGGCGGCGTGTGCGCCATCCCGGAGCGCCCGGCCGCCGTGGCCTGAGCCCGAGCGGGGCTAGCCTGCCAGGACCTCGTGCGCGAACCGCACTGCCAGGGCCCCGTCACCGACTGCCCCGGCCACGCGGTTGGAGGCGCCGGCACGCACGTCGCCTGCGGTCAGGACGCCTGGCCGCGTCGTCTCCAGAAGATGCGGATCGCGGTCGGTGAGCGGCCAGGACAGATGGCCGTCGCAGGCCGCCGCGGCGGTCCCGCACAGCAGATAGCCGGCCTGATCGACGGCGAGCATCCCCAACGCCGCCTCGGTACACGGATCTGCCCCGATCATCACGAATACGGCCGTCGCGGCAACCTGCTCAACGCTGCCATCGCGGTTGTCGCGCAGGTCGACCGACTGAACCGTCCCCGTGCCGTCCACGGCCACGACCTCTGTCTCGGTCATCACCTCGATGTGGTCGGAACGCTCGATTCGATCCACCAGATAGTGCGACATCGTTGAGCTGAGCGCCTTGCCACGGACCACGATCCGCACGCTCCGCGCGCGAGTCGCCAGATGGACGGCCGCCTGGCCGGCCGAGTTGCCGCCACCCACCACGATCACGTTCTCGCCGCGGCTGCGCTCGGCATCGGTGGGCATGGCCGCGTGGTACACGCCGGCGCCGCGGAAGCGATCGATGCCCTCGGCTTCCAGCTCACGCCAGCTGGCGCCCGTCGCGATCACGACGGAGCGGCCCAGCACGTGCTGCCCGTCGTCGAGGTCGATTCGCACCAGGCCCTCGGGCCCATCCGCCATCTCGACGGCGCGGTGGAAGCTGGAGAGCACCGCGTCGAAGCGCCTGGCCTGCAGCGTCGCGTTGCGGGTGAGCTGCGTGCCCGAGATGCCCGTCGGGAAGCCCAGGTAGTTCTCGATGCGCGTGCTGGTCCCGGCCTGACCGCCGGGCGCCCAGGCCTCGGCCACGAACGTGCTCAGGCCTTCGGAACCGCCGTAGACACCGGCTGCGAGCCCGGCCGGCCCGCCCCCGAGCACCACGAGATCGAACCGTTCGCCGTCCACCTCGGCGCGGAGCCCCAGCGAGCGGGCTACCTGGGCAGGCGAAGGGTTGCGCATCACGTCGGCCGCGTGTACCAGGACCGGCGTCTCGGATCGCGGGATGTCGAGCCACTCGAGGAGCTGGGCGCTTTCATCGTCGGTGTCGACGTCGTAGAACCGCACCGGCAGGAGGTTGCGCTCCAGGAGATCGCGCACCTCGAAGGCCCGGCGCGACGCGCGCGGGGCGATGATCCGGATCACTCCATGCCCTTCAGCCTCGTGCCAGGCACGGCGTGCGAGGAGCGTCTCGAAGATGTGCTCGCCGAATTCGGGCCAGCGGGCAACCATTCCGCGGAGGCAGGCGCGGTCGAACTCGATCACGTCGGTTGATTCGACGGCGATGCACGCGCTGATCGTCGGCTCTCCGGTGAATACCGCGATGTCGCCGATGAACGTGCGGCTGTCGGCCTGCGCTATGTAGACGTCCTTGCCGGGCTTGCGATCGATGAACTCGACGAGCCCCTGCTCGATGACGAAGAACGGCGCGTCGCGGACGGCGTGCTCGTACAGGACCTCGCCGGGCTCGAGCGTGCGCCGCTGGCCGCGCTCGGCCATCCATGCGAGCTTCGCGTCGGACAGGCGCGGGAAGAGGACCGCGTCATCGAGATCCGGGAAGCGCTCGCTGCGAATGACCGTCGTGGCCATGGCCTGAGGCTACCGCGATGGGAGGGCCGGGCGGCTTAAGGAGGAGAGGCCCGCCGCTGGGAGGGAGCGGCGGGCCTCATGTCACCGGGTCGGGGTCCCCGGCGCTAAGCGCTACTGCCGGCGGAGGGATTCGGTGGGGTGCTTGTCTGGAATCCAGTCTGCCGCCGCTCTCGCCCCCCGGACACCCATCCAAGGTGGATGAAATCCACACCTCGTGAAGGGCGCCAATACACTGCTCGCGCCATGGCATCGGACCTGATCCTCGTCACCGGATTCCCCGGTTTCATCGGCAAGCGGCTGGTCGCTTCGCTGGTCGAGGCGCGCCCCAAGGCCCGGATCGCCTGCCTGGTCCTGCCGGAGCTCGAGAACGCGGCCCGCGCGGCCGCCGCCGGTATCGACAAGAAGCGTGTGGACGTGATCACCGGCGACATCGCCACCCGGGGACTGGCGCTGTCCAAGAAGGACCGCGAGCGCCTGGTGGAGGAGATGACGCAGGTCTACCACCTGGCCGCCATCTACGACCTGGCAGTTCCGATCGAGGTGGCCCAGCGTGTGAACGTGGACGGGACGGGCAACGTGCTCGAGCTGTGTGCCGCGGCCAAGAAGCTGGAGCGCCTCGACTACGTGAGCACCGCCTACGTGGCGGGAAAGCGCACCGGCGTGATCTACGAACACGAGCTCTCGCTGGGCCAGGAGCACAAGAACCACTACGAGGCCACCAAGTTCCAGGCCGAGGTCTGGGTTCGCCAGGAAGCGCGGAAGATCCCGACGGCCACTTACCGGCCGGCCATCGTGGTGGGCGACTCCAAGACAGGCGAGACCCAGAAGTTCGATGGGCCCTACTACCTGCTCCGCACGATCGCGAAGGCCCTGGACACCCACGCGCCGATCATGCAGTTCGGCAGTTCCGGTGCCAACTTCAACGCGGTCCCCGTGGACTTCATCGTTGACTCCCTGGTGGCGGGCGGACAGGACAAGAAGGCAATCGGCGGGACGTTCCACCTCACCGATCCGGAGCCCGTCACGGCGGTCCAGCTGCTCGGTCTGCTCGCTCGCGAGTACGCGGGCAAGGAGCCCGGAGTCAAGGTGCCGCCGAAGGTGGTCGAGACGCTCCTGCGGTCCAGGCGGATGCGCGACTACTACTCGGGCGCCCCGCGCGAATCGATCCGCTACCTCAACCATCCCCAGACTTTCGACACGCGCCAGGCCGGAGACATGCTCGGACGCAACGGAGTGACCTGCCCGCGCTTTGCCGACTATGTTGGGGCCATGGTCGGCTTCTTCCGTGAGCACGAGGACGATCCCGCGTTCATGCCGGCGGCGCGCGTATGAGCCACCTGGAGGCCGAGCGCCGCGACCGCGTGATGGTGGTGCGGATCTCCAACCCGCCACGGCACCTGATGAACGCCGCCATGGTGGCCGAGCTCGATCAGCTCGTCACGACCGTCGACTCCGACAGCTCGATCGGCGCTGTGGTGCTCACCGGGACCGCGGAGGACTCCTTCATTGCGCACTACGACGTCGAGGAGATCGCCGCCGCGGTGGAGGGCCCGACGGTGGGCGCGCGGGCCAGCGGAGGCGCCCTGCGCGCCGTCGGTGCCGCCTCGCACGTGCCCGGCGCCCGTGCGGCCATCGGCCGGACCCCGCTGAAGGGCGCGGTGGCGCTGAAGAACATCCACGACCTGTTCCTGCGCATGAACCGCTCCTCCACCGTCTTCATCGCGGCCATCAACGGCACCACCATGGGCGGTGGATGTGAGCTCTGCCTTGCCTGCGACCTGCGGCTGATGGCCGACGGGCCGTATCGGATCGGCCTGCCCGAGATCACCCTGGGATTCATCCCGGGCGCGGGCGGCACCACGCGGCTGGCGCGCTATCTCGGCCCGGCCAAGGCGCTTCAGCTGATGCTCGAGGCCGAGGTCCTGGACCCGCCCGCCGCGGCGCGCCTGGGGCTGATCCACAGGGTGCTGCCGAAGGAGAGGCTTCTCCCGGAGGCCATCCGGGCCGCCGAGCTGGCCGCCTCGCGGCTGCCGGCGGCGGTGCAGGCCCTCAAGCACGCCGTCTATGACGGGCCGGCGATGGACCTGGAGGCAGCGCTGCACCTGGAGCGCACGCAGTTCCTGGCGTCGGGCTCGCGGCCGGAGTCCAAGCAGATACTGCGGGACTTCATCGAGGAGCAGGGACGCGTCGCGCCCGACAAGACCCCGTGGTCCGACCCGGACGCCTTCATCCGCTGGCGCGAGCGCCCCGCGCCGTAGACCGGCGACTAGCGCTTGAACGCGCCTTTCGAGATCTTCTTCAGGACCTGTGCCAGCGGCCTGGCGCCCTGCCGCAAGGCTCCCAGCTTGTCGTCGTCGCGGCCGTAGAGCAGCTTGGCCGAGGCCTCCATTGCGTGGCCCAGGCTCTCGTCGTAGGGGTGCCACCAGAACTGCTTGGCCCATGACGGGTCCCAGCCGATGTGCTTGATCCGGGTGCACTCGTAGAAGCCGAACTTGGAGTGTGAGCGGCCGATCCCCGAGTCCTTCTCACCGCCCCAGCTGCACTGGCAGGCGCCGTGGGAATAGGAGTGATCGTTGATCCAGACCGAGCCGGCCTCGATTCGCCGCGCCATCCGCTCGCCGCGCGCGCGGTCGAGTGTCCAGATCGACGCCGAGAGGCCGAACTGCGAGTCGTTGGCCAGGCGGATGGCCTCCTCCTCGGAATCCACGGTGATGATCGGGACCACGGGCCCGAAGATCTCCTCTTTCATGATCCGCATGTCGTGGGTCACCCCGGTGAGCACAGCGGGGGCGAAGAAGGGCGCGCCGTCGAAGCCCGGCAGGTCAACTGGGCCGCCGCACTCGAGTTTGGCACCGGCCGCAACCGCATCGTCGACCAGGCCCTTGACCAGCTCGAACTGGTCCTGCGAGACCATCGGCCCGATCTCGGTGTTCCACGCCAGCGGGTCGCCGACGCGCAGCGCCTTGGCGCCGTCCACCACGCCCGAGATGAAGCGCTCGGCCACGTCGCGCATCACATAGGTGCGCTCGATGCCCGAGCAGGTCTGGCCGGCGTTGGAGAACCCGCCCCACAGGCAGCCGGAGATCGCGTTGTCCAGCTGCGCGTCGGAGAGCACCAGCTGCGGGTCCTTGCCGCCGAGCTCGAGCACCGAGCCCTTCAGCCGCTCGGCGCAGGCGGTGCCGACGCCCCGGCCCACCTCGACGGACCCGGTGAAGAAGATCTTGGGCACGTGGTGGGCCGCAACCAGCGCCTGGCCCACTGCGCCGCCGCCGTGGACCGTGCGGACCAGCCCCTCCGGGAAGCCGGCCCGCTCGAAGACCCACTGGATCTTGTCGCCGATCAGCGGCGTGAGCGACGCGGGCTTGAGCACCACTCCGTTGCCGCACATCAGGGCGATGGCGACCTCCCCGAAGGGGATCGACCACGGGTAGTTCCACGGTGCGATGACACCGACCACGCCCACCGGCTCGTACGAGAAGAACGACTTCTTGGTCTTCCAGAAG
Organism: Thermoleophilaceae bacterium; assembly: GCA_034664165.1. Taxonomy (GTDB): domain Bacteria; phylum Actinomycetota; class Thermoleophilia; order Solirubrobacterales; family Thermoleophilaceae; genus JACCVG01. The sequence goes on from JAXDIE010000040.1 coordinate 5,436, forward strand.
AGCTGCGGATAGGGGATGTGCTCGTCGGCCAGGATCCCCGGCCCGTCGGCGGCGATCCAGTGGAGCGCGTCGATCGTCGGCAGCAGTTCCATCGTGTAGCACTCGTTGCGCGGCTTGCCCTGCTCGCGCGCCATCAGGATCGAGAGGCTCTCGAGGTTGTCGATGATCACCTGGGCGGCACGGCGCATGTAGCGCGCCCGGTCATCCAGCGGCAGCTGCGCCCAGAACGGCTGGACCTCGGCCACGTCGTCGACCACGGACTGGACCTGATCGGGGGTCAGGGTCGGGACGGTGCCGACGAGCTCGCCGGTGGCGGGGTTGAAGGACTCGAGCACGCGGCCGAGTCTAAGGGCCTATCTAAGCGGCGTTGCGCCCGCGCACCGCGGGAAGGCGGGCGTAGGCAGCGGCGCCCTCGTCCTCGACCACGTTCACGACGGGGCCGATCCGCTCGAGCAGGGCCACCATCACCGGGTTGGGCTCGGGCAGCGGCGCTCGCAGGTGGGTGGCGCCGCGCTGGACGGCCATGTGGGCGATGACCTCCGACAGCAGGCGGCCGATCCCCTTGGTCTGGTGCTCGTCGTCGACCAGCAGGCCGATCTGTGCCAGACCGGTGGAGAAGAGGGTCACGTCGGCCACGCCGACGATCTCCTCCGGCAGCACCTGTCCCGGCGCTGCGGCGGCGATCACCAGCCGCTCGCGCGGGTCGTAGAAGCTCAGCTGGCGGTGGTCGATCTGCGTGTGGTCGTCGTTCCCGAACCTCATCTGAAGGCTCTCGGGAGACACACCGGCGAGGAAGCGCTTCAGGCGGGTGGCGTCGCTGGGCTTGGTCAGGCGCAAGCGCACTCGCAGACCTGACTCCAGCTCGTGCGTGGTTGCCAGCATCGCGCCGGGGTCGATGAGACGCACGCCTGTTCGCTTACTTTCCATGCCTGACAGGTTCTCATGTCGACCCAACGGGTCAAGCAAGCTCGCTCACAGAGCGGAAAAAGGTAGTGTCGAAAGGGTGCAGGAGTCAGCCGGCCCGCGCTTGGGCGCCACTCTCTCGCCCCAGGGGCTGAAGCCGCCAGGGGACTGCGATCGCCCCCTCGAGCGCTTCATCGTCGAGCGCGCGTTGGCCGGCACCGCGCCCGGCGCGCACGGCGACGGGCGGACAATCGCCCTGGTCATCGAGGGCGGCGGGATGGGCGGCTCCGTGTCCGCCGGAATGTGCCTGGTGCTCGAGGCGCTCGGGCTGGTGAACGCCTTCGACATGGTGGTGGCGTGCTCTTCGGGCGCGCTCAACGGCGCCTGGACCGCCGCGGGCCAGTCCGCGCAGGGCACCACCAACTACATCGACCTGGCCACGCGCGAGTTCATGAACCCGTGGCGCCTGGCAATCGGGCGCGCGCCCATCGACTTCTCCCTTCTGTTCGAGCGGGTGGCGGTGCACCGCAAGCCCATCCTGGCCGCGGGCAGGGCCGCCGGCCCGCGCTTCTTCTGCCTGGCCACGTCTGTCACGACCGGCAAGGTCCGGGCGTTCGGTGACTTCAAGTCCAACGAGGAGCTGCTCCGGGCCGTGCGGGCCAGCTGCACGCTCCCGGTGCTCGGCGGCCCGCCCATCGAGATCGACGGCGACCGCTGGGTTGACGGCGGCCTGATCGAGTCGATGCCATACGCCTCGGCCTTCGGCCTGGGGGCGACCCACGCACTGGTGCTGCGATCGCGCGAGGCCGGCTACCGCAAGGCGCCGTACGGCCGGCTCGAGCTGGCGGTGGTGCGCTGGAAGCAGCGTGAGCTGCTCGAGGGGGTCCGCGCGCGTCCTGGCCTCTACAACGCCGAGGCCCAGGTGCTCGAGGATGCTATGGCCGCGGGCCGGGAGGACCTGGTTCAGATAACGCCCTCGAGTGCCGAGGACCGGGTCGACCAGATGGAGCGGCGCCACGAGAAGATCACGGCCGGCGTGCGGGCCGGGGCCGCCGCTGCCGGGAAAGTCTTCGCGAACGAGCCCGTCGACGTGCTCTGGCGGCCGGTGGCCTACACGGCCTAGCCGATCTCGAGCGGCTCTTCGCCGCCGAACAGCTCCACGAGGCGCGTGCTCAGCAGGATGTCGCCGTCGACCTCGATCCGCTTCTCGACCCACATCGTCACGGGGTTGGACAGGCCGGCCACGACCCTGATCAGGTCGGGCAGCGGCGCGTGGATCGTGGCCGCCGGAGCCTTGGCGGTGCGGTGCCTCGCCGTTGCCTTCGTCGAGGTGATCTGGATGGTCCACCAGTCGCTTGTGCGAGCCGTGCCCGAGGCGGTCTGCTGCCAGACCTCGAATGAGATCTCGCCCTCGAACCCGAGCGCCATGCGCGGCTGGAAGCCCTGCGCCATCCCTGAGAACAGGCCGCGGAGCGCCAGCTTGGATCCGAAGCGGCGCTCGATGTCCTCATCGGAGGCATCGCCGACGATACGCCCGAGGCTGGCACGGCCACGGGTCGAGATCGCGGCCTTGACGTCGTCCCGGCGGCGACGGCGGCGCTGGGCGTGCACGTGAGGGTCATCGCCGGTGATGAGGATCTGCACGGCGTCGATGCGGTGGTCGATTCCGCCGAGATCGTGGCTGGCCGTCACGGCGCGCGCCGCGGCCAGCAGGCGTTGGGCGGCGACGATGTCCTCGGGGGTGCCGCGAAGCACGTGGACCCGCGCCTGATCACATCTGGTCATGGCCAGTGCGGGAATCGAGCCCACGCGTTCCTCCAGCTCCGCGGCCTTCGCCAGGAACGCGTCGGCCTCGTCGAGCCGGCCCATCACGGTGCAGAGCACCCCGAGCCCGCGGTCGACCGAGCCGGCGGCCGCGCACATCGCGCCGAGCATCACGTAGCGGCCCGAGCAGGGCAGGAGCAGCTCGTACAGCTCGGCGGCGCGTTCGCTGTCCTCGAGGAAGGCACACACGTCGGCCAGCAGGTGGACCGTGCTCAGCCAGAACACGTCGTCGGAGATGTCGCGGAAGCCGTTCACCGCCAGGCGCTCGAACTCGCGCTTTGCCTCCGGCACCAGCCCCATCTCGGCGTAGATGGTGGCCAGGCCGCTGCGGAAGGCGAAGATCGAGGCGAAGTGCGACGTCATGGCCTTCGAGCCGGCATGGGTCTCGGCGATTCTGCCCTGGAGCAGCCGCAGCATCAGCGACTGCGGCGCGAACAACTCGGCGGCACAGGGGTTGTCGCTCTTCTGGCCGCTGTCGAGCGCCTCCCACATGCGGGCCTCGGCGGCGTCGAGGTCGCCGACCATGATGCCCTGGGCACTCTCGAAGAGGGTGTAGAACCACGTGTAGTACGGCTGGTGGAGCTCCTCGACGAGCATCCGGCAGGTTTCGAGGATCGGAGCGGTCGCTTCGATCTCGCCCTCCTCGTACATCGCGGCCGCCAGCCAAAGGCGGCTCTCGAGGCGAAGGGTTGCGACGCCGGTGCGGTCGGCCACCTCCACGTTCTCCCGGCCCCGCGCCAGCCGCTCATCCAGGTTGCCCCGGCGCGTGCAGGCCAGCCACGTGTCGCTGAGGATCCTCGCGAGCAGCGCGTCATCGCCGGTCATGCGGGCCAGGATGATGGCCTCGCGCGCAAGCTTCTCGCCGTGGTCGCGCTCCTCGGAGAAGAGAACCGCTGATCCCAGCCGGCCCATCAGGCGGGCTCGCAACGGCGGGTCGTCGGACCCCAGCAGCTCGAGGGAGCGGCGCAGCGTGCTGATCAGCACGGAGTCGGTGATGCCGCCCTCGAGCGGCAGGCCCAGGCGCCCGCCCACCCCGAGCGCGGCGCGGGCCAGCAGGTGCGGGCGCGCAAGCTGCTCCGCCAGCCCCGCGGCCTCGCGGAAGGAGTCGCGGGCCTGTCCGTACTCGCCCGAGTTCCAGAGGTTCTCGCCCAGCTCGAGCAGGAGCTCGCACTGGCGTTCTTTGTCGGTGTCCTTGAGGCGGAGGCCGTTCAGGGCCCGCCGGTACTGGGTGGCCGCCTGCTCGTATGCCAGCTGCTCGCTGGCCCGTGCGCCGGCTTCGGCGGCGTAGCCGATTGCCTTCTCCAGCACCTGCGTGCCGCTGGCGGCCTCGAAGTAGTGATGGGCAAGATCGGGCAGCATCTCGCCGTCCTCGCCCTCGGGCATGTTCTCGATGGCTTCCGCGATCAGCTCGTGGAAGCGCGCACGACGCGTGGCGGTCAGGCTGGCGTAGAGCGTTTCCCGGACCAGCGCGTGGGAGAAGCTGTAGACCCCCAGGCGGCCGCGTGACTCGACCAGGAGGCGAGCCGCGTTTGCCTCCTCGAGCTGTTCGTTCAGCTCATCGAGCGGCGTGTCGACCACCTGCTCAAGCAGCTTGGCCTGGAAGTCCCGGCCCACCACGGCGGCCACCGCCAGGGTGCGCTGGGTGGGCTCGCTCAGGTTGGCCAGGCGGCTCTCGATGACGGCACGGATCCCCTCGGGGATGCCGGTCGAGGCCACGAGGCCCTCGGCGTCGAGCTTGCCCTGCCGTTCATGGATCGCCCCCGAGGCCAACAGGTGGCGCAGGACCTCCTCGACGAAGAAGGGATGGCCCTCGGTCTCCTGCCACACCGTGTGCGCCAGCCCGGAGGGCGGGGCCTGGCCGGCCCACGCCTCGATCATGTTGGCCACTGCCTCCTCGTCCAGGCCGTCCAAGTCGATCCGGTTGAACAACCGGTCGCGGTGCAGATCGGTGATCAGCGCGCTCAGCGGATGGCTGGGCCCGACCTCGACGTTGCGGTAGGTGCCCACCACGAGCAACGAGGAGCCCGACGTGGCCCTGATGATGTGGCGAAGGACCAGCAGGGTGGCCTGATCAGCCCAGTGGAGGTCGTCCAGGACGAGCACCACCGGCTTGCCCTCGCCCATCCCGTTGAACAGCGCGAGCAGTGCCTCGAACAGGCGATAGCGCTCGGTCTCGGGATCCTCACTCGGCTGGTCGACGATCGCCACCCGGCGGCTGAGAGCGGGCAGCAGCCGCGCCAGCGACGCCAGATGCTCGCGCCGCTGGGCCTGGAGCACCGACGCCGGCCCGTGCTCGATGAAGTGGCCGACGGCCTCGAGGAACGGCTGGAAGGAGATGATTCCTCCCTCGTCGGACCTGCCGAAGAGAACGGTTGCCCCACGTTCGGCGGCCAGCTCGGCGATCTCGGCCGAGAGCCGCGTCTTGCCGATCCCGGGCTCGCCGGCCAGCAGGACCAGCTTGCGCTCTCCCTCCTCCGCGGCGCCCAGGTAAGCGCGCAGGCGCTCGAACTCGACCTCGCGGCCCATCAGCTTCTTGGAGCCAAAGCCGGCCAGAACCTCCGGGAGCGGCACGGCGCCGGCTTCCTCCCCCGCCTGGGCCGGGGTCGTGGCAGGTGAGGGGGCGGCTGCGTGGGCGGCGCCGGAGGCCCAGCTCAGCTCGACCGTCGGAACCGGGTCGGCCAGGCCCTTCAGCGACAGGGAGCCGCGGTCCATGAAGGCGAACTCCGCCTGCGTGGCGATCTGCTTGCGGGTATTGAGGGACATCAGGATCTGCGCGGGCTCCGCGCGGTCGCACAGGCGGCTGGCCACCACCACCGTTGTGCCGAAGTAGTCACGGCCCTCGTCGTTGATCGCGCGGCCGTGGTGCAGGCCCACGCGCAGCCCCAGGCGCCGCTCGGGCTCGGAGTCGTTGTGGCGCGCGATGCCCTCCTGCATCGCGACGGCGCAGGCGGCGCCGGCTCCAGGCTCCTCGAAGACCACCATCAGGCCGTCGCCCAGGCTCTTGACCTCTTCACCCCCGTGCGAGGAGATGGCCTCTCGAAGGATGCTGAAGTGTCTGCGCCTGAGGACGTCTGCGGCGTCGTCGCCCAGACGGCTCAAAATCTCTGTTGATCCCGCGAGGTCCGTGAAAAGGACGCTGACGGGGGCACTTCCGGCCATTCGAGCTCCCATTCCCGTCGGCTTTGCGCGACAAAGAATAGGAGACGGCCGGCCGTTTGACCGTGAGTCAGGTCACGGTCCGGGCCACCGGCAGAACGAACAGCGCCACATCCAGGAAAGACGTCGCTGCGGCCGCGATCACGAAGAGGTGGAAGACGTCGTGGTAGCCGAAGGTGCCGGGCAGCGGGTTGGGCCGCTCCACGGCGTACACGACTGCCCCCGCCAGATAGAGGGCACACGCGGCAACGGCCAGCCACACCGCTCCGCTACCCAGGGTGGCGGCCACGTTCGGCATGGCGAACGCGCCAACAGACCCCACGGCGCCGAACGCCACAACGGAGAGCACCTTGGGGGCACCCGGGAACGCGATTGCGAACAGGATGCCGAGGATCGTGGCCGCCAGGACCGGAGCCACGAGCTGGTCCTGACCCGAGTAGACGGCCAGCGGCAGGACCGTGCCGCCCACCAGGAGGAAGATCGCGGCGCGGTCGATCTTGCGCATCCGTGCCCGGGCGGCCGGAGTCCACTTGACTGGGTGGTAGAGCACGCTGGTGACGAACATCGCCGTGAGGGCGAGGGTGTAGGCCCCGATCACCAGGCGCCAGCGCGAATCCTGCACCTCGAGTGTGAGGAGCAGTCCGGCGACGGCGGAGATCGGGAGGGCGATCACATGGCTGATCCCCGCCATCCGGGTCTTCCGCGGGTCGGTCATCGATCTGGCCGGCCCCGGCGCTTGCGGAGCTCCTTCAGGTGCTCCTTCATGGCGCCTTCCTCGCCGTGGTCGGTGAGCTCCACGAACTGCTGGCCGATCGCCTCCGGCGGCATCAGCTCCTGGTCGGCGATCGAGTCGGCGTGGTCGTGCGGGTAGTCGTAGCCCTGGCCGCGGCCCAGCTGCTTGGCACCGGGGGAGCCCGAGCTGCGCAGATACGCCGGGATCTCGGGAAGGCCGTGTTCCTGGACCCACGCTCGGGCGCGGCCGATGGAGGCCTTTGCCGAAGGCGACTTGGGTGCCAGGGCCAGATACATGGCCGCCTGGGAGAGGTTCAGCGCGCACTCGGGCATGCCGACGTGCTCCACGGCCGCCGCGGCTGCCACCGCCAGCTCGAGCGCCCGGGGGTCGGCGTTGCCGATGTCCTCACTGGCGAAGATCACCATGCGGCGCGCGATGAAGCGCGGGTCCTCGCCGCCCTCCAGCATCACCGCCAGGTAGAGCATCGACGCATCCGGGTCCGAGCCGCGTGTGGCCTTGATCCAGGCCGAGATCACGTCGTAATGGGCGTCGCCGCGGCGGTCGTAGAGCACGGCGCTGCGCTGCAGGGCATCCTCGGCCAGCTCGATGGTCACCGGGTCCTTCCCGGCGGTGCGGGCCGCCAGCTCGAGCGCGGCCAGCGCTGTGCGCGCGTCGCCCGCCGCGCGGGCGGCAAGGAACTCGATGGCTGCGTCATCCGCCTTGGCGGCGCCGGCCAGGCCGCGGGGGTCCTCCAGCGCGCGCCGGAGGAGCGCCTCGACCTGCTCGGCGGTGAGCGGGCGCAGCTCGTACACGCGACAACGGGAGATGAGCGCCGAGTTCACCTCGAAGTAGGGGTTCTCTGTGGTCGCCCCGATCAGCGTGACCAGGCCTTCCTCCACCGCCGGCAGGAGGGCGTCCTGCTGGGCCTTGTTGAAGCGGTGGATCTCGTCGAGGAACAGGATCGTCGCCCGCCCGTCGTTTCGGCGGCGGTGCTCGGCGCGGTCGATGACCGCCCTCACCTCGGCCTTGCCGGCGGTCACCGCCGAGATCTCCTCGAACGCTGCGGCGCCGGCGTTGGCCGTGAGCCGGGCCAGAGTGGTCTTCCCCGTCCCGGGAGGGCCGTAAAGGATCATCGAGTGCGGGTGACCCTCGTCGATCGCCTGCCTCAGGGCCGAGCCCGGAGCCAGCAGGTGCTCCTGCCCGGTGAGCTCTTCCAGGGTCGCCGGCCGCATGCGCACCGCCAGCGGCTGGTCCGCAGTCGGCACGGCCGTCTTCGCCCTGCCGCTCGTGCCGTCTTCGGGGCCGAAAAGAGTGTCCATGGGCCGATTGTCCCCGACTCGCGCGCTCGTCTACGGTTCAGCGCATGAGGATCTTCTTCGCGGGCGCCTCCGGCGTGATCGGCAGGCGCCTTCTGCCGATGCTGATCGAGGCAGGGCATGAGGTGACCGCCATGACCAGCTCTCCCGATCGGCAGGCCGCCCTGGAGGAGGCCGGCGCCAAGGCGGTGCTGTGCGATGTCTTCGACGCCGACCGCCTGCGTGATGCCGTGGCCGCGGCCGCGCCCCAGGTGGTCATGCATCAGCTCACCAAGCTCCCGGCCACCATAAGCACGCGGAGGCTCGAGGAGACCTATGCCCCCAACGACCGCATCCGGCGCGAGGGCACGGCCAACCTGGTGGCGGCCGCCACCGCTGCCGGCGCCCGGCGGATCGTCGCCCAGAGCATCGCGTTCGCATACGCGCCCGTCGATGGCGTTGTCAGCGAGCGCGCACCGCTGGCGATCGACGCCGCCGAGCCGTGGGGCGGCTCGGTCCGGGCCGTGCAGGAGCTGGAGACGCGCGTGACAGGCGGGGCCGATCTGGAGGGCGTGGCCCTGCGCTACGGGTTCTTCTATGGACCGGGCACGGCATACGCGCCCGACGGCCAGCGTGGCCAGGAGGTGGCCAAGCGCCGCTTCCCGCTGATCGGCGACGGCTCCGGCATCACTCCCTTCATCCACGTCGACGACGCTGCGGCCGCGGCAGTGGCCGCGCTGGAGGGCGGCAAGCCGGGTATCTACAACGTGGTGGACGACGAACCGGCTCCGGCCGGTGACTGGCTTCCGGCCTATGCCGAAGCACTTGGGGCCAAGGCGCCGCGGCGCGTGCCGGCCAGGATTGTCCGGATGGCTGCGGGCGAGGCCATCACCGTGCTGGCCACCAACCCTGCTCGCCCGGCGAACCACGCGTTCAAGGAGGCCTTCGGTTGGGAGCCCAAGTACCCCTCCTGGCGCCAGGGCTTCCGCGAGGCGATCGGCTGATGCCGGATCCGGCTGCGCTCCAGGCGCGTGCCACCGAGCTGCTCCAGGGGCTAATCCGCTTCCGCACGGTCAACCCGCCGGGCGATGAGCAGGGGGTCCAGGAGTGGAACAAGAAGATGCTCGAGGCCGCCGGGTTCGAGTGCGAGATGCTCTCGTCGGTCCCGGGTCGGCCCAACCTGATCGCGCGGCTGAGGGGCCGCTCCGAGGGCCCCGTCCTTGCCTACCTGGGCCACGTGGACACGGTGCTCGCGGACCCCGAGGCGTGGACCGTCGATCCCTGGGGCGCCGAGATCAAGGACGGCTGTGTCTGGGGGCGGGGCGCGCTGGACATGAAGGGCCAGGTGGCCTGCGAGCTGGCCGCGGCCCTGACCCTCGGCGAGGAGGGCTGGAGGCCGGAGTCGGGGGATCTGCTGCTGGTGCTCACGGCCGACGAGGAGGCGGGCGCCGAGCACGGCGCCAAGTTCCTGTGCGAGCAACACCCGGACAAGGTCCGCTGCGACCTGGTGGTCAACGAGGGTGGCGGAGCCCGCGTCGATCTGGGTGGCTCGCGCTACTACCTCGCGTGCGCGGCGGAGAAGGGCGTGTTCCGCTTCACCGCCACCACCAACGGCACCGCGGGCCATGCCTCGATCCCCAAGATCGGCGACAACGCCCTGGTCAAGATGGCGCCGCTTCTCCAGGCCATGGCCGACCGGCAGCCGTCGCTGGAGATGACCGCCGAGGCCGCGGCTTTCCTCCAGACACTCGGCCTCGAAAGCTCCGATCCCCAGGCCGGGCTGGCCGCGATGCAGGAAGTTGATGACCTGGTGTCCAAGCTGCTCCTGGAGCCCATGCTCGGCGTCACCCTCACGCCGACGATCATCGGCGCCTCGGAGAAGATCAACGTGATCCCCTCGCGCGCGCGGCTGAAGGTCGATTGCCGGGTTCCGCCAGAGCTTGGGCAGGACCACGCGCTGGCCCGCATCCAGGAGGTGCTCGGCACCGAGGGCTACGACCTGGTGTTCGACGATCCGGTCGTGGGCAACCGCTCTCCTGTCGAATCGGCGCTCATGGACAAGATCGGCGCGTTCGTGGAGCGCGAGGACCCGGGCGCCAAGGTGCTGCCGATGGCACTCGCCGGCTTCACCGACTCCCGTTGGTTCCGCGAGGCGTTCCCGGAGTGCGTGGCCTACGGCTTCTGCCCCCAGCGCACGATGGACTTCTTCGAGTCGGCCCCGCTGATCCACGGCGCCGACGAGCGGGTGCCAGTGGAGGATCTGGGCCTGGCGGCGCGCTTCTTCGCCGACTTGGCCGTCGAGATACTCGCCTGACTAGACTCGGCTGCTGATGTTCGGACGAATTGACCACATTGGCGTTGCCGTGAATGACCTCGACGCCGCGATCGAGATGTATCGCGACCGCTTCGAGATGCGCGAGCAGCACCGCGAGACCGTCGAGGCCTTCGGGGTCGAGGCGGTTCTGCTCGAGGTCGGCGAAGGCCATATCGAGCTCCTCAAGCCCACGGGCAGCGAGGGCGGCGTGGCCAAGTTCCTGGAGAAGAACGGCCCGGGAATGCACCACGTGGCCTACCAGACCGAGGACATCGACAAGGCGCTCGAGCAGGCTCAGGCGGCCGGCTTCGAGCTGATCGACAAGGAGGCCCGCGTGGGCATCAGAAACAGCCGCGTCGCGTTCCTTCACCCCAAGTCCACCGGCGGCGTGCTCACCGAGCTCGTGGAGCCCGCGCACTGATGGCCGACCCGACCACCCGCATCGACATGGGCTTCCAGGGCGGCCAGGTGCTGTCACTGCGCGTAAAGGCAAGCAACTTCGAGGGCCTGAAGAAGGCGCTCGGCAAGGGCGGCGGGGGCTGGCACCAGATCGAGGGCGAGGATTCGACGGTTGAAGTCGATCTCGGCCAGATCGTCTACCTGCGCGTCGACAACGACGCTGTGAAGGTCGGCTTCTGATCCTTTCGGTGCTGCGGGCCGTAGACCTCGGGCTTCTCAAGTTCATGCGCACCACCGGCCACCAGCCGGAGGTGGAGACCGCGGTCCGCACGATCTCCAACATCGGCGAGTGCGGGGCGCTCTGGATCGGCCTGGGCGCGCTCACCGGGTTATTCGGAGATCCGCGGTATCGCCGGTCGCGCTTCAAGGCGTCGGGCGCAGCGGCCGGGGCCTTTCTTCTGAACTGGGCGATCAAGCAGGTGGTGCGCCGTCCACGGCCGCAGCTCGAGGGCTATGACCACATCGGCCACACCGTGTCGGGGCTCTCGTATCCCTCCGCCCACGTGACCGCTTCCTTCACCGGCGCGAGGTTGCTATCCGAGACGCTGCCGCCGGTGCCGTTGTACGCGACCGCGGTCGCCATGTCCCTTTCGCGCCCTTATCTCGGCGTCCACTATCCGAGCGACGTGGCTGCCGGCGTCGTGCTCGGCACAGCTGTGGCCGGGCTCGTTCGATGAAGGTCGGGATCGTCGGCATGCCCAACGCCGGCAAGAGCTCGCTCTTCAACGCGCTGACCAAGGCCGGGGCCGAGGCGGCCAACTATCCGTTCACCACGGTTGAGCCCAACGTGGCAGTGGTTCCGGTGAAGGACGCCCGGCTCGATGCGGTGGCTGAGACGCTCGGCTCGTCCGAGATCACCTACGACGTGCTCGAGGTGCACGACATCGCCGGGCTGGTCAAGGGCGCACACGAGGGCGAAGGCCTGGGCAACCAGTTCCTGGCGAACATCCGCGAGACCGACGCGATCCTCCACGTGGTTCGAACGCACGACGACCAGAACGTGATCCACCCCGATGGCAAGGTCGACCCGATCGCCGACCTCGAGACCATCGAGGCCGAGTTGCTCTACGCGGACCTGGAGCAGGCCGAGCGGCGGCTGGACCGCGTTGCCCGCCAGGCCAAGTCGGGCGACAAGGTGGCAGTGGCCGAGGAGGCTTGGCTGCGTGAGTTGGTCGAAGCCCTCGGGTCCGGCCGTCCTGCGCGCTCGGTCCCCGTGCCCGCCGGCGCGCCCGATGCCCTCCGCAACCTTCAGCCGCTGACCGCAAAGCCGGTTCTGTTCGTGGCCAACGTGAGCGAGGGCGACACCGAGGTGCCCGAGGCCGTTGCCGCCTACGCCGCCGCTGCCGGCGGAGACGCGGTGGCGGTGAGCTCACGGCTCGAGGCGGAGCTGGCCGAGCTCGATGACGAAGAGGCCGCCTCGATGCGCGAGGAGCTGGGCGCCGCGGGCTCGGCGCTGGACGACCTTGTCAAGGGTGCTTTCGGGCTGCTCAAGCTGATCGCCTTCTTCACGGCGGGCGAGGCCAAGGAGGCCCGCGCCTACGCGATCCCCCGCGGCACCAGCGCGCAGGGTGCCGCCGAGAAGATCCACAGCGACATCGCCAAGGGCTTCGTCCGCGCCGAGATCATCGGCTGGCAGGACCTGGTCGACACCGGCGGCTACGCGGGCGCCCGCGACGTGGGCAAGCTCCGGATCGAGGGGCGCGACTACGTGATGGGCGATGGCGAAGTGATGACCGTGCGCTTCACGCCGTAGGCGGCTAGCGGCCGGTTCGGGCCAGTTGGCGCAGCGCGAAGGCGAATGTCAGCCCCAGCACGACAATGAGCACGACGATCGCGTGCCACGTGCTGGTCCAGGTCACGTTGTCCAGGAAGACCGCCCGGATGCCCTCGATCACCTGCGTGATCGGGTTGATCGCGGCCACCGTCTGCAGCCAGCCGGTGAGCAGCGCCAGCGGGGCGTAGGAGGTGGTGAAGAGCACCGCGATGAACATGCTCGACTGCATCAGCGGGGCCGCGTCCTGGGTGCGGAACTTCAGGGCCAGGGCAACGGTCCACGACGCAGCGATGGCGCTGAAGGTCAGGGCGAACGCGATAGCCAGCAGCACGCCTGGCACGCCTGGCCAATGCACTCCCAGAAGCAGGCCGATGGTCAGCACCCCGGTCACGGGCAGCAACGCGCGGAAGGAGGCCGAGAGCACGATTCCGGCCAGCAGCGCGGGCCTGGGCAGGGGCGCGACGAACAACCGGTCGAACCAGCCAAGCTCGATGTCCCGCGCCATGTTCACCCCGGTCGCGGCGCCGGTGAAGGACGCGCCCTGGAGCATAGACACGGGAATCAGGAACGAGATGTAGCTCGTGGTGTCGAAGCCACTGAGATCGGTGAGCTTCCCGAAAGCCGCTGTCAGGCCGACCATGAACACCGCCGGAGCCAGGATGCCTGGAATCGCTGCGCCCGGGACCCGCAGGATCTCGTTGAGATTGCGCCGCATGAGCACGCCGATCGCATCCAGGTGGAGGGCGGCCGCCATCAGTTGGCCTTCAATCTGCCGCGCAGGGCCAGACCGCTGGTGACAAAGCCGATCGTCCCGATCACCGCGACCCCGAGCAGCGCGCTGAGAAAGACGTGCGTGGACAGGCCGGTGATGATCGGCTGCCGCAGCCCGTCGGCAACGAAGCTCAGCGGATTGAGTCGCGCGATCGTCTGCGCCGGCTCCGCCATCAGGTCAACCGGGAAGAACGCGGAGCTCAGGAACATGATCACGAAGACCAGGGGGAAGGTGCCCTGAACCACGCTGGTGGTCCCGCTCTTGAGTGCGAGCGCCGCCGCGATGCCGCCAAAGGCCGTGGCGCACAGCCCCGCCATCAGGATCACGACGATCGCGCCGATTGGCCCGCCCTTGATCCATGCGCCGAAGATCAGCCCGATTGCCAGAAACCAGCAGGCGGCGAAGCACCCCATCACGAAGGTCGCGGCCAGACGCCCGAGCACGATCGCCGGGCGCGAGATCGGGGCGGCGAACAGGCGGTCGGTGAAGCCCAGCTCGATGTCCATGGCCAAGCCCGTGCCGCCCATGACCGCGGCCAGCATGGTCGACTGGAGCATTCCCGAGGCCAGCTGGAAATCCAGGAAGCCGTGGACCTCCGGGAAGCCGTCAAGCCGCACCGCGGCCCCGGCCCCGCCGGTGTTCACGGCCAGGAAGAGAGTGGGGAAGATCACGAGCGGGGCCAGATACTGGGGCCGCCTGAACGTGTTCCTGATCGAGCGCCAGCCAAGGGCCCGGACCACCAGCACGTCGGCACGAAGCTGGGCGAGCGTCAAGCCGCTTGCCCTTCTTCCTCGCCCTCCAGGTGGTGCCCGGTTTCGGCCAGGAAGACATCGTCGAGCGTGGGCTCCACCAGGTCCAGCGAAGCGACCTTGATCCCGGCGGCGTCGAGTGCCCTGACCACCTCGGCGATCTGCTCGGCGCCCCTGGCAAGCGCGACCTGGACGTCGCATCCGGTCTTCCCGGGGAGGACCTCGCCGAAGTGGGCCAGGACGTCCTTCGCGCGGTCGCCACCCTCGAGGAACGTCAGATCAAGGTGGGGCTGGCCGACGCCGGCCTTGAGCTCGGCAGGGGTCCCCTCCACGGCCATCCTTCCGTCTTCGATGATCCCCACGCGATCCGCAAGCTCGTCGGCCTCCTCCAGGTACTGGGTGGTGAGGAAGACGGTTGTGCCCTCGTCGTTGAGGTTGCGCACCTCGGTCCAGATGTCAGCGCGGCTGGCCGGGTCAAGGCCCGTGGTGGGCTCGTCCAGGAACAACACGCGCGGCTCGTGGATCAAAGCCATGCCCAGATCCAG
>JAXDIE010000065.1:0-15944 GCA_034664165.1 Thermoleophilaceae bacterium
GGTCGTCCGGGTCCACGCCCAGGTTCCAGGCCGATGCGGCGGCGCTGGCGGCGTGGTTCGCGTTGGTCAGCTCGATCGGCCGCGGGGTTGCTGTGCTGCCTGACGTGAAGATCACCGTGTGAACCGCCTCGGGGTCGATCGCCGGGCCCAAATCGGGCACGGCGGCGGGCTCGAGCGGCTCCTCGATCACCATCTCGGCCCCTGCCAGCACCGCCATGGCCTCCCGCTCGCCAGGCGGCAGCGAGGGATTGAGCGGCACCAGGGCAATGCCCAGCCGCGTGCACGCGTGGAGCAGGGCCACGAAGTCGGCCCCGGGCGCCAGCGTGGTGGCCACCCTCTCGCCGGAGCCGGTGCCCGCCCCCAGCAGGGCGCCCGCCACCCCCGCGGCGCGAACATCGAGCTCGGCATAGGAGAGCACCTGGCCGCCCACCTCCAGCGCCGGCCGGTCCGCGTGCGTGCGTGCGCGAGTTGTGAGCCAATCTTCCAACCGAACTATCGTAGGCCGCCGAAGATGAACGACTTCGCAGACCAGCATGGGGCGCGGGTGATCAAGCCCGGAGCCGAGTGGCAGAGCGCCGGGGACTACTCGGACATCCGCTACGAGGTGGCCGACGGCATCGCAAAGATCACGATCGACCGTCCCGAGGTGCGCAACGCCTTCCGCCCGCAGACGCTGGTGGAGGTCTCCGACGCCATGGACCGGGCACGCGAGGACATCTCGGTCGGCGTGATCATTCTCACCGGCGAAGGCCCGCTGGCCTTCTGCTCCGGCGGCGACCAGCGAGTCAGGGGTGACAGCGGCTACGTGGGCGACGATGCCGCCGCGAAGGCCGGCGTTGGCCGCTTCCACGTCACGGACCTCCACGTCCAGATGCGGCGCATGCCCAAGCCGATTGTCGCGATGGTCGCCGGGTACGCCATCGGCGGAGGGCACGTGCTGCATGTGGTCTGCGACCTGAGCATCGCGGCGGACAATGCGCTGTTCGGGCAGACCGGGCCCAAGGTCGGCTCCTTCGACGGCGGCTTCGGCGCCAGCGTGCTGGCCCGCCAGATCGGCCAGAAGCGGGCCAAGGAGATCTGGTTCCTGTGCCGCCAGTACGACGCCGCCCAGGCGCTGGACATGGGCCTGGTCAACGCGGTGGTGCCGCTCGAGGAGCTCGAGATCGAGACCGTCAAGTGGTGCCGCGAGATGCTCGAGCTCTCCCCCTTCGCCCTCCGCCTGCTCAAGGCCAGCTTCAACGCCGACGAGGACGGGCTGGCCGGGCTCCAGCAGCTCGCCCACGACACCAACCTCCTGTTCTATGGCAGCGAGGAGGCGCAGGAGGGCCGGGACGCCTACCGCGAGAAGCGCCGCCCGGACTTCGGCAAGTTCCCAAAGCGGCCTTGAGCGCCACCGCGGCCCGGGACGCAGCGCTCTCCCCCATCCGGCTCTGGGCCATGGCCGCGCGGCCGCGCACGCTGCCGGCCGCCATCGCGCCGGTCCTGGTGGGCTCCGCACTCGCCTGGCAGGCAGCCGGCGTGTTCCGGCCGCTTGCGTTCGCCGCCGCCCTGGTCGGCAGCATCTTCATCCAGATCGGCACCAACCTGTCCAACGACTATTCGGACGCGCGGCGGGGCGCCGACACCGAGGACCGGCTGGGCCCGGTGCGGGTCACGGCGGGGGGCCTGGTGCCTCCCCGCCGAGTCCTTGTCTGGACCTACGTGGCGTTCGGCATTGCGCTGGCCGCCGGCGCCTATCTGGTGGCAGTCGCCGGGATCGAGCTGCTCTTCGTAGGCGTGGCGTCCATCGCCGCAGGCGTCCTCTACACCGGTGGGCCGCGCCCCTACGGCTACGCGGGCCTCGGCGAGGTTTTCGTCTTCCTCTTCTTCGGCGTGGTGGCGGTGGCGGGGTCCTACTTCGTGCAGACCGAGGCCCTGTCCTGGCAGGCCTTCGTGCTGTCGGTGCCCGTGGGCATGCTGGCCGCCGCCATCCTCGTGGTCAACAACGTCCGTGACCTGGATACCGACCGGCGGGCGGGCAAGCGCACGCTCGCGGTCAAGCTGGGCCGGGATCGCGCCGTCGGCCTCTATTTCGCAATGCTTGTGATCGCCTTCGCCGCACCCGTCGGGCTGTGGCTGGCCTCAGCGCTCTCGGCGTGGGTACTGCTCACCCTGCTCACCCTGCCCCTGGCCGCGAAGCTGGCCAATGCCGTGCGTACCAAGCGCGACGGGCCAGCTCTCAACGAGGTCCTGGCCGGGACCGGGGTGCTGCTGGGCCTGTACTCCCTGCTTCTGACGATCGGCATCCTGCTTTCGTGAAGCAGACACTGCTGCGGCTCTCGATCCCTCTCCGCGTGCCGTTCATCACGGCATACGGGCGACACGAGACCCGTGAGCTGCTGCTGCTGCGCCTGGAGCAGGATGGTGTGACCGGCTACGGCGAGGCCGGGCCGCTCGAGGGCTACGACCGGGAATCGATCGAGGAATGCGCCAGGGCGCTGCTGAGCCCTCCCGACGCCGGCTGGCCCGCACAGGCGCGCCTGTGCCTGGAGCTTGCGCAGGCCGACCTGCAGGGTCGTCTGGCCGGCACGCCCGCCATCGCCGCGGGCGGCGAGCCGGTGGAGGTCAACCACACGCTTCGGGCCGGCCCGGTGGCCGAGGTGGCCGCCGACGCCGCGGCCGCCGCCGCCGCCGGCTATACGACGTTCAAGCTCAAGGTCGGGCTCGACGACGACCTGGACCGGGTGTCGGAGGTGCGGGCCGCCATCGGGCCCAGCGCCAAGCTGCGCCTGGACGCCAACGGAGCCTGGGACGCGGCACAGGCCGTCAGGGCAATCCGGCGCCTGACGGGCTTCGACCTCGAGTTCGTCGAACAGCCATGCAGGACGCTGGGCGAGATGGCTGAGGTCCGGGACTCGGTGGAGGTCCCCCTGGCCGCGGACGAGTCGATCGCCACCGCGGAAGACGTCCGGGCCGCGGCAGCCGAGGGCGCCTGTGATCTGGTCTGCGTGAAGCTGGCCCGCAGCGGCGGTGTGGAAGAAGCCCGGAAGTCGCTGCGCGCCGCCGAGGCCGCCGGGATGGATGCCGTTCTGGCCAGCACGCTCGATGGGCCGTGGACGATTGCGGCCGCCCTGCGCCTGGCGGGGACCGAGCGCGTCACCGCTGCCTGCGGGCTGGCCACACTCGGGATGTTCGATGGCGCGATCGGGGAATGCCTGCCGCCACCGGTCGCGGGGCGAATGACGATTCCAGCCGGTCCGGGCCTGGGCGTCGACCTCCCGGAGGAGGCGCTAGCCCAGGTGCTTGTCGAGGAACTCGAGTAGGGCCCCGGCCACGGCCCCCGGGGATTCCAGATGCGCGGCGTGTCCGGTACCCGGGATGATCGCCAGATGCCCGTGCGGAACGGCCCGGGCCATCCGCTCGGCGGCCTGCACGTAGGGCTCGTCCAGCTCGCCGGCCATGCAGAGCACAGGGCAGGTCACCTCGCCAAGGCGATCCCAGACCGGCGACATGGCTCCCTGTCCCGCCGTGCGAAGCAGAGAGGCCAGCTGGGCGGGCTCGTGGGTCAGGCGGCCTTCCCGTTGTGAGTCCAGCAGGTCGCCGGCCTGGGTCCTGAAGATCGGCTGCGCCTCCCACTTCTCGACTATGGCTCTCACCGGGCTGCGCTCGATCCACGCCGCGAACTCGGCGTCGTGGACGCGGCGGCTGGCCCGAGCGGCCTTGTCTTCGATCCCGGCGTGCGCGCCCACGGTGACCAGGCCGCGATAGAAGCGCGGATCGCGAAGCACGGCATGCAGTGCCATCCGGCCACCCATGGAGTAACCGACAACCACGGAGCCCTTGTTTGCAGCAGCCCGGATCTCGGCCAGACGCTCCTCGAGGGTCGCGGTCTGGGGATCAAGGCAGATGCTCCGATAGCGTTGGCGCACCTTGTCGGCCACGCCCTGCCAGGCATCGCCCCGCTGCATGAAGCCCGGGACGAAAACCACCGGCGGGGGGCCGCCCCCGCGCCCGCCACGCCGGATAGACCTGGAGCCAAGCACCCACCGATGATCCCACTCAACCGCACATATGCGCCGCTGCAGGTGATGATCGACGAGCTTGCCCGCTGCGGCCTCACAGACGCCGTGGTCAGCCCCGGATCCCGGAACGCCCCCATTGCGCTGGTCCTGGCGGCCGAGGACCGCATCAGGACGCTGTCGGTCCTGGACGAGCGCTCCGCCGGCTTCATGGCGCTTGGCCTGGCCAAGGCTTCGGGGCGCCCGGTGGTGGTCACCTGCACCTCCGGCACCGCCGCCGCCAACCTGTTCCCAGCCGTGGTCGAGGCCCACGAGGCCCGGGTGCCGCTGATCGTGCTCACCGCCGATCGCCCGCCCGAGTTGCGCGACGTGGGCGCCGGCCAGGCCATCGACCAGATCAAGATCTTCGGCTCATCCGCCAAGTGGTTCGTGGAGGCGGGCAACCATGAACCCGGGCCGGACACCTCCGTGCACTTCCGCTCACTGGCATGCAGAGCCTGGGCCACGGCGCTGTCGGGTCGGCCAGGTCCCGTCCACGTGAACCTGCCGCTGCGCGAGCCACTGGCGCCGGTCGCTGAAGAGATCTCGCCTGAGGACTGGGCAGGCCGGCCCGACGGCTCGCCGTGGGTCCGCGTGGTTCCCACGGCGCCGGCGGCCTCCGGGGTCGGCCCCGAGGCCATGGCAGAGCGGATCCGGAACACCCCACGGGGCGCAATCGTCTGCGGTTCAACCAGGCATTCCGCGGCGGCCGAGGTGGCGGACCTTGCGCGGGCGGCCGGTTGGCCGATCCTGGCCGACCCGCTGTCGGGCGTTCGCTGCGGCGCCCATGACCGCTCGCGGGTGGTGGCCCACTACGACGCCCTGCTGCGATCGCCCGCGTGGGCCGAGTCCCAGCGCCCTGACCTGGTGATCCGCATTGGCGACATGCCCACCTCCAAGCCGTTGCGTGCCTGGGTGGCCGATGCCCAGCAGGTGGTGATCGATCCGGACCTTTCGTGGAGCGAGCCGACCCGCCGTGCCGGGACCATCGTCCCGCTCGAGCCGGCTGAGGCCTGCCGTGCGCTGACGGAGGCCGTCGGCCCGCGCGATCCCGAGGAGGCCTGGATCGACTCTTGGCTCACGGCCGACCTGGTTGCCAAGGAGGAGCTGGCGGCCGCCGCCGACCCATTCGAGCCGCGGGCCTACACCGCGCTTGCCGAGTCGCTCGACGACGGCGCAACCGTCTGGCTCAGCTCGTCGATGCCTGTTCGCGACGTGGAGACCTTCTTCCCGAGTATTGCCACCGAGGTCCGCTTCCTGTCCAATCGCGGCGCCAACGGGATCGACGGCACGGTGTCCTCGGCGCTGGGGGCGGCGCTTGCATCCGGCGGCCCGTGCGTCCTGCTGACGGGCGAGCTCGCGCTACTGCACGACCTGGGCGGCCTGGTGGCCCGCGGCCGGCTGGGCATCGACCTGACCATCGTCTGCGTGAACAACGGCGGTGGTGGGATCTTCGACTTCCTGCCGGTGGCAGGCAGCGCCGACGCCGGGCCCTACGAGGACCTGATTGCGACGCCGCACGAGGTGTCGCTCGAAACCGTGGCCGCCCTTGCCGGAATGGAGTACCGCTCTGCGACAACACAGGAGGAGATCCGCGCCGCGGCGGTCGGGCCGACGCTGGTCGAGGTCCGAACCGACCGCTCCGCCAACGTGGCGGAGCACCGGGCGCTGTTCGACCGCATCGCCGCCCGGATCTAGGTCAGTAGCGGCAGCAGCGCCTGGAGCTTGACCTCGGATTCGGCCAGCTCCTCGGCGGGGACCGAGTCGCGAACGATTCCGCACCCCGCGTAGAGGTGCGCCACGGGGCCGCGCAGCAGCGCGCACCGGATCGCGACGCAGAACTCGCCGTCACCGCCGGGATCGACGTAGCCCACGGCCCCTGCGTACCAGCCACGGTCGAGGCCCTCGAGCTCGGGGATCAGCTTGAGGGCGACCTCTGAAGGCTCGCCGCCCACAGCCGGCGTCGGATGAAGCATGTCCGCCAGCTCCAGCGCGGTCAGCGGGGCCCGCAGCTGTGCCCGGATGGGCGTGGCCAGATGCTGGACGTTGTGCACCTGGACCAGGACGGGCTCGTCCGCTACAGCGACCCAGACGCTGGCGGGCTTGAGCGACCGCTCGATTCGCCGGGCCACGATGGCCTGCTCCTCCCGGTCCTTGGGACTGTTGAGCAGCTGCTCCCCCAGATGCGAGTCGACCGACGGGTCGGCGCTCCGACGCGTGGTGCCCGCCAGGGCGACGGTCTGCGCGCGGGCGCCTTCGCGGCGCACCAGCAGCTCGGGGCTGGCGCCGACGAAAGCGAACCCCTCGCCCGCCACCAGATACGAGTAGCAGGCCGGGAACACGCTTCTGAGCCCGTCGAACACCGGCGCCGGGTCGATGTCGGAGGGCGCGTCCACCCGGACCTCGCGAGCCAGGACCACCTTGCCCACCTGGCCCGCGACAATTCGCTCGACCGCACGGGCCACCGCGCTTTCGTAGTGCGCGGGCGGGGTTCTGCCGGATACCACCGGCGCGGTCACCGGGTCGGGGTCGGCCAGCGGGACGTCTGCGGGGCGTAGGTCGGCAAGGCGGCGCTCCAGCCGCTCGACCACGGCGTCCGGGGACTCGTCACCCTCCAGCGCGGCCACCAGCGTGAGTCGTGCATGTCCCTCGTGGCGAGCCACGAGCAGTTCCGGCATGACCAGCTGGGCGGGCGCCAGGCCCGCCCACTCGGGCGTCTTGCCACCGTCGGGCGCAAATGCCAGGCCTCCCACCCAGACCGGGCCGGCCTGCCGCGGCGCGTCCGGGTCGGGCCCCACGCTGTCGCCAACGGCCCGGTCGGAGAACTCCCGGATGGCGCGAACCAGACCACGCACGCGGTCGGTCCCGGAGCCCTCCAGAAGGACGGCCTGGCCGAGTGCGGCCAACGCAAAGCCGCCCCGGTCCGGGTGCTCCAGGCAGAAACAGCGCTCGCCCGGGCGCCGCGCTGCGAGCACGGCCGCGGCCACATCCAGGTCGCCGGGGATCGGCAACGTTATGGAGGCCAGCGAGGGCCGCGGACGCCCCCGTGCCGACTTGACCGCCCTCTCTGCGTATCCGGTCAGCCGGCGGCGCTGCTCGACGTCGAGCCCGAAGGAGCCCGCCTCGAACCGCGTCTCGCTCGGCATCTGCAGGTCAGGTGGCGGTGCGCCCGCGCGACACGGCGATCTCGCCGGTCCGGACCATCTCGATCAGGCCGTACGGGCGCAGCATCTTCTCGAGCGCCTCGACCTTGTCGTCCGGCCCCGTGACCTCGATGGTCACGGATCGCTTGGACACGTCGACCACGGACGCCCGGAAGATCTCGGCGACCTGCAGGACCTGCGCCCGGGTGGACTCGTCGGCCGAGACCTTGAGCAGCGCCAGCTCACGCGCCACGGCGTCTTCCGGCTCGAGGTCGCGGATCTTGATCACGTTGACCAGCTTGTGCAGCTGCTTGGTCACCTGGTCGATGCGGTGGTTGGCGCCATCGACGGTGAGCGTGACCCGCGAGATCGTGGGGTCGTCGGTGGTACCCACTGCAAGGCTCTCGATGTTGAAGCCACGCCGCGCGAACAGGCCTGCGATACGCGCCAGCACGCCCGGCTTGTTCTCGACCACGATCGACAGGATGTGGCGACGCCCGGTATGCAGCCCGCCGGTGACCTCGAGGTCCTCGAGGTGCAGCACTTCGCTTGTGCCTGGCTCGCCCATCAGCCGACCATATCCCTGGCCGCCTGGCCTGCCGGGATCATCGGGTAGCAGTTCTCTTCCTTGGTCACGTGCACGTCCAGGACGACGGGTCCCGGCGTGGCGATCGCTTCCTTCATCTGGCCCACCAGGTCTTCCTTCTTGGTGGCCCGCATGCCGGTGGCGCCATAGGCCTCGGCCAGCTTGACCCAGTCCGGGGTGGTGCCCATGTCGACCTGCGAGTAGCGCTTGTCCCAGAACAGCTCCTGCCACTGCCTGACCATGCCCAGGTAGCCGTTGTTCATGATGAAGACCTTGATCGGGATGTTCTCGGCGACGCAGGTGGCCAGCTCCTGTGAGCACATCTGCACGGAACCGTCACCGGCCACGCAGATCACGGGCTCGTCGGGTTTGCCGACCTGGGCGCCGAGCGCCGACGGCAGGCCGAAGCCCATGGTGCCGAGCCCGCCCGAGTTGATCCATTTGCGTGGCTTGTTGAAGTGGAACCACTGCGCGGTCCACATCTGGTGCTGGCCGACGTCCGAGGTGATGATGGCGTCACCGCCGGTGGCCTCGTAGATGGCCTGGATCATGTACTGCGGCTTGATCTCGGAATCCTCCGAGTCCTCGTATCCGAGCGGGTACTTCTCCTTCCAGCCGTTGATCCGCTCGAGCCAGCCGTCCAGGCGTCCACTGTCGGCCTCGAGGGCCCTGTATTCGCGGGTCAGCTTGGGGAGGATCGCCTTGGCGTCACCCACGATCGGGATGTGCGCCGGCACGTTCTTCGAGATCTCGGCCGGATCGATGTCGATGTGGATGAACTTGGCCCGCGGCGCGAACTCGGACAACTTGCCCGTGATGCGATCGTCGAAACGGGCGCCGATGCAGCAGATCAGATCGGCCTCATCCATCGCGTAGTTCGCCGCGCGGGTCCCGTGCATGCCGAGCATGCCCAGCCACTGCTCGTGCGGCGCCGGGAACGCGCCCAGCCCCATCAGCGTGCAGGTCACCGGAAAGCGATCCGATGTGCAGAGCTCGACAAGCTCCTCGGAGGCGTTGGCGTTCACGATGCCGCCACCGGCGTAGATCACCGGACGGCGGGCGTTGGCGAGAGCCTTGGCCGCAAGGCGGATCTGCTTGACGTTGCCCTCCGTGGTGGGCCGGTAGCCGGGCAGGGCGACCGAGTCGGATGGCTCATACGGGATGTCGGCCCGCGAGAGGTCCTGCGGGATGTCAACCAGCACGGGGCCAGGCCGGCCGGTGCGGGCGATGTGGAACGCCTCGTGGATCCGCTGGGGGATCTCACGCGGATCCTGGATCTGGAAGGAGTGCTTGACGATCGGCAGCGTCATGCCGGTGATGTCGGCCTCCTGGAAGCCGTCGGTGCCCATCAGGTCGGTGCGGACCTGGCCGGTCAGGAAGACCGTGGGGACGGAGTCCATGATGGCGTCGGCGATTGCCGTGACCAGGTTGGTGGCGCCCGGGCCGGACGTTGCCAGCGCGACTCCCACCTTGCCGGTGGCCTTGGCGTATCCCTCGGCCGCGTGGCCGGCGCCCTGCTCGTGGCGGCAGAGCACGTGGCGGATGCCCGCGTCATACAGCGCGTCGTAAGTGGGGAGGTTGGCACCGCCGGGTATGCCGAATACGACGTCGACACCCTCGGCCTTGAGGCTTTCCATGATGGCGTCGACTGCTCGCATGTTGCTTTTCTCCTTCCGGCGTTGGGTTCATGGACGGCCGCGGACCCCTCCGCAACCGCCGGACAATCGAGGATAGCAGCGGGTTTGCGGCTCCCGGACTGCCTGCAAGGCGCCTACCGCGCGGCTACGAGCTCGTCGGGCTCGGGAAACTCGAGATCGGTTCCGCAGCCCAGGCAGATCTGGTTGGTGATCGACACGACGCGCCCGCAGGTCGGACATGCCCGCACCGGGTCGCTGCGCTCGGATCGGTAGAGGTAGGCCGCGACAGTCCCCATCAGCGGCAAGCCCGCCCCGATCATGAACCAGAGGACCACCGAGTTTCCCTTCCAGCGCGCCACGATGGCCGCGGACACGCCGCAGAGGAAAAGGATGAGGAGAAACTGGCCGCCGGCCATGCCCAGAGGATGTCAGAGCAGCTGCGAGGGCTGTGTGGGCACGTAGCGATCAAGCCCGGGGATCGGCTCCGAGCACATGATCCAGGTCGGCAGGTGCACCTTGAACCCAAGGGAGCGAAGGCGCCGCAGCAGCCACCAGGCGATCGACGTGGCATAGACGGTGAGGTGCTCGGGCTGCTCGGACCGCGCCACCCGGTCCAGGGCCGCCAGCACCACCGGGACCAGGTCCTCCGGGCGCGCGCCGACCGCCGGGCCGATCTCGCCGTTCCCCGACACCCATGCAAGCCCGACCGGCTCTCCGCTTCGCTCGTCGAAGTACGCGAGGCAGGTCCTCTCGCGACCGAAAAAGTCATGAAGGGCGGGCCTCGGGTGGCCGAGCGCCGCGGGCTCAAGCCGCTTCCACTCCGCCAGGGCGCGCTCGTGCTCGAGCACGCTGACCGCCGTGGGAGCCGCATCCGTGAGCTCGCGGGCCCGTGCCTGGAGGTATTCCGCCGTTGCCTGCCGGAGCAGCCAATGCCCCGCGACCGGCATGACGCCGAAGTCCGTGAACAGGCTGAGCGATGCCGGCGCACCGGTTGACACGACCAGGCGTCCCATGTCCGGGCTCGGGTCACCCGGCCAGCAGCGCTCGAGGAGCGCACGCCCGATCCCCTGTCCCTGGTGGGATGTCTCGACCTCCAGCTCGGTCAGCTCCTCGTAGCCCTCGAATTGCACCACGCGGACGTATCCGGCCAGCCGCCCTGCGTCCTCGCAGATCCAGTAGCAGCCGCCGGGCTGCGCCGCCAGGAACTCCAGTAGCGGGCGGCGGCGAAGCCAGTCGGCGCGAATGTCGGCCTCGTCGAGCGCCCCTGCGTCCGGAAGCAACTGGTTGCTGGCCGCCGCCACGCTTGCCACCCGCTCTGCCAGGGCGAACGTGGCCTGGAGGTCGGTGGCCGACCCCTCCCGGTAGCGGAGCCGGCCGGCTATGGCTTTTCGCCGGCCCGGTCCGGCTGCTGCCCCGCACTCTTGTCCAGCGGCCCGGGTTGACCCAGGGACCCCAGCTCAGCCGCCGCGCGCCCGAACATCAGGCCGACCGTCCAGTCGGTCATCAGGCGAAGCCGCCGAGCGTTGCCGGGCATCATCAGAAGGTGGTAGGTGCGGGCGGCAAACCAGGCCGGGAATCCGCGGAGCTTGAGGCCTGCCATGTCGGCGACGGCCTTGTGCTGGCCCATGTCGACGAACACACCACGCGTCTTGTAGCGGAAGTTCCGGGTTTTCCCGTGGCCCAGCTCGGCGGCGACGTTCTGCGCCACGACCCGGCCCTGCCGGATGGCGTGCTGAGCCGTAGGCGGACACGACTGCTCGTACTTCTGGGCCGGGTCCGGCACGGCGGCGGCGTCGCCGATTGCCCACACGTTCTCGCGAGACCGGCAGCGGAGCTTGCGGTCCACCACGATCCGCCCATTCGGGTCCAGCTCCAGGCCCAGGGTCTGGACCGCCGGCGTGGCCTTGACACCGGCTGTCCAGCAGAGCATCCGGGTCGGGATCCGCTCTCCGGTGGACAGCTCGGCGTAGTCCTCCCCCATGCGCTCCAGGCGCGTTCCCGTACGGATCTCGATGCCCCGGCCGCGCAGCTCGGTGGTGGCGAAGTCCGCCAGCCGCGGCGCGATCTCGGGCATCACGCGATCCAGGGCCTCGACCAGCACCCAGCGGGTCCCGTCGAGCCTGCAGCGTGGATAGCGATGGATCACGGCGGTCACGAAGTCCTGGAGCTCTGCAATGCCCTCCAGACCTGCGTAGCCGGCTCCGACGAAGACGAAGGTCAGGTACTCCCTGCGCTGCTCGCGATCGTCCAGCCCTTCCGCGATCTCCAGGTGCCGCAGCGCGCGGTTGCGAAGCGCGATGGCGTCGGCGATCGACTTGAAGCCCAGGCCGTGCTCGGCCAGACCCGGCACCGGCAGCACCCGCGACACCGACCCGAGCGCCACGATCAGCTGGTCGTAGCGCAGGATGTCGTCGCGCCCATCGAGCGTCTTGATGCTCAGCTCGGACAGCGCCGGGTCACACGAGGTGACCGTGCCGACGCGGATGTCGGTCCGGTGGAGCTCCTCGCGCAGGGGCACCACGACGTGGCGGGGCTCCAGAGTTCCCGCGGCGGCGCCTGGGAGCAGTGGGGCGTACAACAGGAAGTTGTCGGCAGCCACGAGCGTGACCTGGGCGGTGCTGGCCGGAAGCACGCGCTCCAGCCGCCGCGCGGCATAGAGGCCACCGAATCCACCGCCCGCAATGACGACGTTCCAACCCATGCCTTGTGTGTATCAGTCGCGGAGTCGCCGGGCGGCTGCCACGGCCGCGGTGAGCGCCGGGCGCGACTCCGGCGCCATCCGCCGCCGCAGGCGCCAGGCGGCACCCGAGAACGAGCTGTTGGCCACGGTGGCGAATCCGATCTCGTCCTGCCTCAGGGCCAGCAGCAGGTGGGCGATCCTGTCGGAGGGCGGCAGATCCCCGTCGCTGACGCCGACGCAGAAGCAGTGGACGCGACGGCCGCCTGGAGCGACGAGAACGGCACCGCCCTCACCCACGAGCCAGATACCGAACGCACCGGGCTCGAGCGCCAGCCCGGTCTGCCGCTGCAGCTCCCGTGGCTCGTGGTCCAGCAGGTCACCCAGGAGCCCCTGCGCAACCTCCTCCGGCCCCGCTGCGCGGGTGGGCTTGGGCCGCACCACGTTGGAGCCCCGGAACGCATAGAGCTCCGGGATCACCCATGCGTGAACCAGGCTGAGAAACGCCACCGGCGCCGAGAGCGGCTCGAGAACCATCAGCAGCGCCGCCACACCCACGAACGGGATGGCCTGGAGCAGCGTCCACGCGGTCCAGATCCGGCCGCGCCGCGCGAGCGACTCGCCGCTCTCGAGCGAGCGCCAGGAGACGCCCGCAAGCTCGGGAAGGGGTACCGCGGGCTGCAACGGCTACCCGCCGGCTATCGGGCGGCGCAGCAGGACGAGCTCGGCATCCAGCGGGAGCTCGACCACCTGGGTGGCCTTGCCGCCACCGTGATCGACCATTCCGATGTAGCCGCGCTCCAGCTCGGCGCGGAACAGCCCTGCGGCACCCTCGTGGGCTGCCGTGTCTTCAGCGGTCCACTCGGCCAGAGTCGAGTGGCCGGTGGAGTCCATGCGGATCAAACGAGGCATTTGACGCTCCTTCGGTGGCCTCCCTCGATGATACGCCCGCCGGAGCCCGCCCTCTCAGTTGCCGATCGCCTCGCGGACCAGGCGCTGAACCTCGCCGCCGTCGGCCCTGCCCTGCGTCTCCTTCATCACCGCGCCGATGATCGCCCCGATCGCCTTGTCGTTGCCGGCCTTGATCTTCTCCACGGCATCCGCGTTCTGCTCCATCGCCCTGGCAACGACCTCGGCCAGGTCGCCCGAGTCGGCCATGCCCAGGCCGCGCTCGGCCACGATCACCGCCGGCTCTCCGCCGTCGGCCACAAGCACCCCGAGCACCTCGCGGGCGGCCGCCTGGGCGACCTCCTTGGCGCCGACCATCCGAATCAGATCGGCCATGGCGGCGGGGGTCAGCTTGGACTCGGCGGGATCGTCCTCGCCGATGCGCGCCACCAGGTCGCCCGTCACCCAGTTGGCAATGGCCTTGGAGTCGGCGCCGTCGCCGCCGGCCTCTACCACGGCCTCGTAGTAGTCGCCCAGCTCACCACGGAAGGCCAGCAGGTGCGCCGTGTCCGCTGTCAGGCCGAACTCCCGCTCCATCCGCTCGGCGCGAGCGGCAGGAAGCTCGGGGAGCGCCGTTCGGGCACGCTCGACCATCTCGGGCGTGGGCGCCAGCGGGGCAAGGTCGGGCTCGGGGAAGTAGCGGTAGTCGTGAGCCTCCTCCTTTGAGCGAAGCGAGCTGAGCGCGCCAGTGGCGGGGTCGAAATGCAGCGTTTCCTGCTCCACTCTCCCCCCCGACTCGATCAGCGCGGTCTGGCGAGCGATCTCGGCCTCGATCCCGCGCTGGAGGAAGCGGAAGGAGTTCATGTTCTTCAGCTCGGTCTTCACGCCGAGCTCCGTCGACCCGACCGGCCGAACCGACACGTTGCCGTCGCAGCGCAGCGAGCCCTCCTCCATGTTCACGTCGGACACCCCGAGCCGCTTCAGAGTGGCACGCAGCAACCGCAGCCAGTCGGCGGCGGCGGCCGGATCGTTGATGTCGGGCTCGGTGACGATCTCGACCAACGGAGTGCCGCCCCGGTTGAAGTCCACGACCGAGCCCGCAGCGCCATGGATCCGGCCAGATTCGCCGGCGTGCACGAGCTTGGCCGCGTCCTCCTCGAGGTGGACACGGTGGATTCGCACGTCACCCAGCTTTCCGGCTCCGCAGAGCGGAATGTCGTACTGGGAGATCTGGTAGCCCTTGGGCAGGTCCGGATAGAAGTAGTTCTTGCGGTGGAAGATCGAACGCGGGGCAATCTCGCAGCCCAGCGCCATGCCGATCATCAGCCCGTAGTGCACGGCCTCGGCGTTGGTAACCGGCAGCACGCCGGGGTGTCCAAGGCAGATCGGGCAGGTCCGGGTGTTGGGCTCCTCCCCGAAGGACAGCTCGCAGCCACAGAACATCTTGGTCCGGGTGGCCAGCTGCACGTGGATCTCCAGGCCGATCACCGGCTCGAGCTGGGTCATTCGCCCGCCTCCTGCCACGGGGCGCCGGAGAAGCCGATCGCGCCCTCCAGCGCGTGGGCCGCATCCAGGATCCGCTGCTCCCCGAACGCGGGGCCGCACAGCTGGATGCCGACCGGCAGGCCCTCCGAGAGCCCGGCGGGAATGGAGATGGCGGGGATCCCGGCGAGCGACATCGGCACCGTGCAGTAGTCCGACAGGTACATCTGGAGCGGGTCGGCGGTGCGCTCGCCGAGCTTGAAGGCGACCGAGGGCGAGGTCGGGGTGATGATCACATCGACCTCGGCAAACGCCGTGGCGAAGTCCTCGACGATCCGCGTCCGCACCCGCTGGGCCTTGCCGTAGTAGGCGTCGTAGTAGCCCGAGGACAGCGCGTAGGTGCCAAGCATGATCCGGCGCTTGACCTCGGGGCCGAAGCCGGCGGCGCGAGTCTCCTCGTACATCGACAGGAGGTCGCCGTCGGCGGCGCGCATCCCGTAGCGGACTCCGTCGAAGCGCGCCAGATTGGCGCTGGCCTCGGCGGGCGCAAGCACGTAGTAGGCCGAAAGCGCGTGCTCCGCGTGAGGCAGGTGCATCTTCTGGACCGTGCCGCCCAGGCTCTCGACGGTTGCGATGGTCGCATTGAGCACCTCGACCACCCCCGGCTCGATTCCTTCGCCGGTCAGCTCCACGGGGACCCCGAAGCGCACGCCGTCGAGGCGCTCCGCGGTCGGGATCTCGATCGTGTCCGGGTGCCCCACGGACGTCGAGTCGTGACGGTCGATCCCGACCATGTGTCTCAGCATCAGGGCCGCATCGGCCACGTCGCGGGTGATGGGACCCGCCTGGTCAAGGGAGGAGGCGAAGGCGATCATCCCGTAGCGGGACACGGAGCCATAGGTGGGCTTCAGCCCCACCACCCCGCACAGTGCGGCGGGCTGGCGGATCGAGCCGCCGGTGTCGGTCCCGAGTGCCCAGGGGACCAGGCCCGCGGCCACGGCGGCGGCAGATCCCCCCGAGGAGCCGCCCGGAACGCGGTCGGTGTCCCACGGGTTGCGGACCACGCCGTAGCCCGAGTTCTCGTTCGAGCTGCCCATGGCGAACTCGTCCATGTTGGTCTTGCCGAGCATCGGCGACCCGGCGGCTATCAGCTTCTCGACCGCCGTGGCGGTGTAGGGCGGCCGGTACCCCTCGAGGATCCGGGAAGCCGCCGTGCTTGGGACCCCCGCCACGCAGAAGAGATCCTTTACGCCCAGCGGCACCCCGGCGAGCGGCGCGTCGGCCGCCACCTCGGGCTGCTCCTCGGTCACGTGGAGGAAGGCGCCGAGCTCCTCCGCCTTGGCGCGGCCGCGGTACGCATCGAACAGCTCAGCGCCCGAGAGCTCGCCGGCGCGAATGCGCTCCACCGCCTCGACCACCGTGAGACCCAGGCCGCCCATGGCTTCAGGCACCGGGGCTCGGCACGCCGAACCCTCCGTCGACCGCGTTGGGCGC
>JAXDIE010000067.1:0-8362 GCA_034664165.1 Thermoleophilaceae bacterium
GGTAGTCGCCGGTCGGGTCCAGCTGCAGGTTCCAGGGGTTGCCGCCGCCCGGAAGCTCGACGGTCTGCATCAGCTTCGGATGCCTCGGGTCCTCGCCGATGTCATAGACGGAGATGTTGCCGCTGCCGGCGTTGGCGAAGTAGAGGCGGTCGCTCTCGGCGTTCACGATGCTCCAGCAGGGCAGGAAGGACTTGGTGTCGTGGACCGTGGATGCGAACTTCAGATCCCCGTTGTCCTCGTAGTCGTAGGCGGCGATGCTCGAGTAGTTGGGGATCCCCGTGTACAGGACTGGATCGTCCAGGTCGGCCGACAGCCCCGCGGGCCAGATGACCTTCGGAGGATGCCCGCGGTCGAAGACCTCCGGGCCCAGCTTCACCGGGTTGGCGGGCGCCGCGGTCAGCTTGCCGTCGCTGCCGAGCCGGTAGCCGCGCAGAACACCCGTCTCCTCGGTGGTGAAGACCTGATCGCCCCCCGGGGCCACGAACACCTGCGTGGGCGATGACTTCGGTGGCACGGTCTGGGTGAAGCCGGTTCGCGTGAGCGCGCCGTCCGCGCCCACGTGGAATGTCGTGTAGTTGGCCTCGACGCTCTTGAGGTCCCGGACCCCGTCCTGGGCCTTGTTGGCCACCACCAGGATGCTGCCGCTGAGCCCCAGGGCACCCGGGGCCGTGCCGCCGCTGGGATAGGGCGAGCCGGGGGAGGGCTCCAGCGAGCCATCGCCCTTGATCCGGAAGACGGCGATGGTGTCGGACCCCTGGTTGATCGCGAAGAGCAGCGTGCCCTGCGGGTTGGTGATCACCTGCTCGTCGGCATCGAGCACACCGGCGTTGTCCAGGTCGGCGGAGCCGCTGCCATCGGTCGGGTACTCCTCGACCTCGAGCGGGCGGAACGAGCCCTCGTGGTATTTGAAGGCCAGAATCGAGTTGGTCCCGGGCTTGGCCGAGTTGGTCTCGATGTAGACGGTGCCGTCGGGGCCGCGGGGCACGCCGCATGAGCGGATCACGAACACGGCGATGGCGGCAGCGGCCACCAGGACAAAGAGGACGATGGCAATGGTCCTGGTGCGCGGCCCGCGCCGCCCACGCCCGACGGTGGCGGGATGCGGAACGACAGGCGGGGCAAACGGCTGCTCGGCTGGCGGCATGACCGAGAATCTAGGGCGTCCGGCCCGCTCCCGGACGCGAATGGCGTATTTCGTCCCGCTCAGGGACGTTTTTCACCACTCGTGAGCGGCGAGCGGGGCTCCAGCTTCTCGAATGCGACGCAATGTCCGCCCGGGATCGCTGACAGCCTGCTTCCACGTGACACGTAGGACATGTTCACCGTGCGCCTCCAGTAGCGCCTGGCGCTCGGCGTCGTCCTCTCTGGCCAGCTTGTTGTCGTGCCACTGGGCACCGTCGGCTTCGACGACGAGTTTCTGGGCGGGCCAACGAAAGTCCGGGATGACCTTCCGTCCCTCTATGGCGAGCGGCACGTTGATCTCGGGCCGTTCCAGATCGCCGCGGAGAATGAGCTCGAGAACGACGTCTTCAAGCTCGCTGCGCGTTGGGGCTGGCCCGGTGGCGACGATCCGTCCGAGGGCCGCGGTTCCTCGTGGGTGCCCAAGACGCTTGATGGTCTCGACGATCTGGCCAAGCCTGACCAGTCCCAGCGATTGAGCCTGCCTGACCGCCCGTCTCTGCGCTCGTTCGCTCAAGACTGATGCTGCGTCCACGAGCGTCCTGGCCGGCGACGTGAGGGGCACGCCTCTGAGGACGCGACGATCGCCCGCGTCCAATGCCAGAGTCCGGTGCACTTGTAGCCGCTTTCCGCCCCGTCGATGGGAATCCGTGACGCTGACCTCCGGACGTCGATCTGACCAGGGAACGATGCCCCAGTGAGCGGCCGCGGACAGGTGGCTCAGTACCGCGTCTTCACCACAGGCCTTTACGGCGGCGATGAACAATCCATCGAGCGGAAGTCCCGGGTGGCCCACCGCGAAGACTCCATGGTGCAGGCGGTGAAGCCTTCCTTTGGCGACCCACTTTCGTGCGAGGCCGGGTGAGACGCCACACGAGCGAAGCTCGGAAAGCGACACGACCCCGAACTGCGATCCTGCCAGCTCGGCGACGCGTCGGTCCACAAGGGGATCTGTCACCGAATCGACGATGCGTCAAGCGTTGCCACCTGTGTGCCTCGCCGGGTAACGCTGCGGACACAGCCGTGTGCTTCCCGGGGCGACTCAGATGCCAGTGGGGCATTTCGTCCCGCCTAGGGACGTTTTCGACCAATCGAGCCCGTGGGATTCTGCCCCGGGCCCCGGAGGCCAGCTAGAGCTTCAGTTCCGGGGGTTCGTCCACGTCCGGCAGGTCCGGGCGCTCCGTTGGCAGCGGCAGCGTGCGCTGGTCGCCCGGCAGCGGCTCCGTGAGGTCCTCATCGCGCGGGAGCGGCCTCGTGACCCCGTGGTTCGAGGGCAGGGGCGCGGTCAGGTCCTCCTCCCGCGGCGGGCGCCGCCGCGACGCCCCGCGGCCGAAGCCGGGCGGGTCGTCGTCCAGCCAGGTCGGCTCCCCGCGCGTCGAGGGCATGTCATCGGCCGGGCGCTTGGTCCGCTCCCGCACGCCCGCCGCGAAGATCAGCGCACAGCACCCCAGGGCGAAGACCGCCTGGGCGAAGGGCCGGTTGAAGAGCCGTACCAGCACCAGCAACGTGCACCAGACGCCGCCCAGCGCGATGATCGTGCCGTCGCCGAAGGGCAGGTGGAACCGCCGCCCCTGCGCCCGGCGGAAGATCAGCAGCAGAATCGCCAGGGCAACCAGGATCTCCGCGCCCTCGACGAAGGAGAACGGGCCGAACGTGCTCACGATCAGGAGCACCGCGCCCACCCCGGCAACGCGCTGCTCCGGGCTCAGGGCTCGCCAGATGTTGCGGACAGCCGTGGCCATCTCTACCTACAGGGGCTCGCGCCCGGAGAAGCCTGAGTCGATGTCATGCCAGTACTCGATCTCGTCTTCACCCTCGACCCAGCACAGGTAGACCTCGCGGCCGTCGCGCAAGGACGGGAAGTCGACCAGCCCGCGGTCCAGGTCTCGCACGATGACGCCCATGCCCTGGAGCTCGGCGAGGATGGATCGCAGCGCCAGGAAGCCATCGGAGACGACCTTTCCCGCCCTGCCGCCCCCGTTCGAGGGGGTGGCCTCGGCAAGCTCGGCCCGGGCCTCTTCGTCGGTCAGCCCCTCACGCGCTGCGCGGAGCCGCACCAGGCGATCCCGGATCAGATCGAGTTCGGCGTTCGCCTCCTCGACCGTGAAGTGGCGTTCGTGCTCCACCCGGCTCAGTCGATCGGGATGTCTTCGACCTCGGGTGCCGAATCGTCCCTGTCCAGGCGCTCCAGGTACCAGTCGATCATCGAGCGCAGGGTCTTCAGCACCTCTCGCAGAAGCGAGTTGAACTGGCCCTGGAGATCGCCCGGCACCAGGCGCCGCAGCGCCTCGAGCAGCACGAAGAAGATCGAGAGGTCGGGAACGCCGGCGCCGGGGCGCGGCGGCCCGGATCCGAGGTCGTAGTCGTCCCAGCGCGGCTCCTGGCCAAAGCCGGGGCGGGGCGGAGGCGGGGGCGGCCAGTCAGCCTGGTCGGGCGGTGGCGGTGGCGGTGGCGGGCCGGCCTGGTCATGAGGCGGAGGCGGCGGGTCGGACTCGCCGCGCATCGACGGAGGCGGAGGCTGGCGGTGGGGCTCGGGCGGCGGCTCGTGCTCGGGCCGCGGCGGAGGCGCGGGGGCGGAGGCCGGCGGCTCCGGCTGGCCGGCGCCGTTCTTTCGCCTTCCGAACAGGTCGAAACCACCGCGCGGACGGCGGAAAGGGTCGCGGGCAGCCGCGTCAGGACGTGCTTTGGGGTTCTCTTCCATCTTCGTTTTTCTCGAAGCGCACCTCCAGGGCGCCTTCTTCGAATCGCGCGGCGCTCGGACGGTATGCGGCCAGCGCGGAGGGCAGCATGATAGTCCGCTTCTGCTCGCCGACGCGGATCACCACCTCCAGGCCGATCTTCTTCAGTTTGATGTCGCCCTTCTCCACGAAGGGAAGGGGCAGGCGCAGAGTGGCGCTCCCGTTGTCGCTCGTCAGCTCCTGCGAGATGCCTCCGTAGAGCATCGCGTGCGGCTCGAGGCCTGCGAAAACCTCGTCGCCGAGGCGGTCCAGCATCGCGGGCCCCATTACCTCCTGGTCGAAGTAGGGGGCGGTGAGGATCGGCACCGGCTGGAAGGCGGAATGCACGAGCTCCATCTGCTCCTGCTGCAACTCGCGCCAGTTGCCGAAATAGCCGCCCTCGACGTCCTCCGGGAACACGCGATTCACGATCACGGCGTCGGTCACGTAGCCGTAGAGGTTCAGGTAGGTGAACGTGCGCATCGACTCCTTGATGACCATCCGGTCCGGGTTCATGACCAGACGGATCGACGTGGAGCTGCGGTCGCGGAGGATCCCGTTCATGGCCACGAGATTGCGAACCAGCCGCTCGATGTCGTCGAAGACACCCTCGCCGGGCAGCGAGATGTCCAGCATCGACTTGGCCAGCGGCCTGGCCGCGGCCACGAGCCTGCGCTCCAGCGGGATCGCCTTGTCCAGCCACCACCCGGCCACGTCGGGGAAGGACAACAGCCGCAGCGTCTCGCCCGTGGGAGCGCAGTCCACGATGATCGCGTCGAACTCGCCGGTGTCGTGGTGGCGCTTGATCTGGAGCAGGGAGAACAGCTCGTCCATGCCGGGTGGCACCGTCAGCTCCTCGGCCGAGATCCGGTCGACGCCGCGCTCGGAGAGCAGCCCGGCCATCCACTCCTGGACCGCCTCCCAGTTCTTCTCCAGCTCCTGCTGGGCCTGGATCTCCTGACCGAAGAGGTTGTCCCCGCACTGGGTCGGGTCGCTGCCCAGATCGGCGTCCAGCGAGTCCGACAGGCTGTGCGCCGGGTCCGTCGAGAGGACGATGGTCCTCAGACCTGCGCTCGCACAGCGGCGCGCGGTGGCGGCGGCGACGCTAGTCTTGCCGACGCCGCCCTTACCCGTGTAAAGAATCGTGCGCGAACTCAGAGGCAATCATCGTAGTTGGCGAGCGCTCGCGGCGCTCGCTCTGGCGACCGCCTTTGTAACCGGTTGCGGCGCGAGCCAGGACCCCCAGCAGGTGCTCGACAAGGCTTTCAGCCAGTCGATCGGGTCCGCGCAGATGAACATGAGCCTGAATCTCACGCTTCAGGGCATCCCCGCCGCCACCGACCCGATCCGGGTCTCGCTCGAGGGGCCCTACAAGTCGGGTACCGATGAGGTTCTGCCCTCCTTCGACCTGGCGGCCTCGCTGGACGCGGGCTCGCTTCCGGCTCCGGGGGACACGCTCAGCCTGATCTCGACCGGCAGCAATCTCTACCTGGACATCGCCGGGACGGCATACGAGGCAGGCGAGGACGCCGTGGCCAAGGAGCTGGCCAGCCGCAAGGCCGCCGGCACCGGCAACAACCCGTTCGGCGTGGATCCACAGTCCTGGGTCCAGGATCCGAAGATCGTCGGCGAGGAGCAGGTCGACGGCGTGGACACCCTTCACCTGACGGGCACCGTCAGCGTCGGCAACATGATCCAGAACCTCAACTCAGCCGCCGCCAAGGCAGCCGCCGCGGGCGACCAGCAGGCGCCGACGCTCACGCCGGACCAGCTCGCCCAGATCGAGCAGGTGGTCCAGAACCCGACTTTCGATCTCTACGCGGGCAAGGACGACGGCAAGATCCGGCGCCTCAGCGCCAGCGTGAACTTCACGGTCCCCGAGGATCAGCGCCAGCAGATCGGGGGCCTCAGCAGCGGCCGGATCGCCTTCGCCCTCAACTTCACCGGAGTCGGCAAGCCGGTCACGATCACGGCGCCCACCAGCGCCCAGCCGCTCAAGAACCTCGCTCAGCAGATCCAGGCTCTGACCGGGGCCGTGCAGGCCCAGGGCGGGGGCTCCGCGCAGGCCGGTGGGGCCTCCGGCGGAGCGTCGGGTTCCGGTGGTGCGGCCGGCGGCGGTACCACTGCCACCGAGCCCACCGCGCCCAAGGACACCACGCCGCCCGCCGTACCTCAGGCCGGGGCCGACCCACAGGCGTTCAAGGACTACACCGACTGCCTGGCGGCAGCCGACCCGAACGACACCTCAGCTCTGGACGAGTGCCAGAAGCTGATCGCCCCCTAGATCGCTCTAGGCGGTCGCGGGCGTGAGCCCGAAGTCACGCTCGTAGAGCTCGCCGATCTGGGCGATCTCCTCTGCGCTGAGCTCTGGTGCAGAAGCCGCACCCGCGAACTCCTCGAGCTCGGCCAGTGACGTGATCGTCGGTATCACGCAGGCCATCTTCGGCTGGGCAAGGATGAACTGCAGAGCGGCCTGGGACATGGTCCGCTCGCCCTCGATCACGAGGAAGCGCAGCTGGTCGATCTTCTTGAGGCCATCCACGAGCCACTCGCGCTTGCGGTGGCGGCGATGGTCATTCCCGGTGAAGGTGGTGTCCAGTGTGTACTTGTCCTCGAGCAGGCCGCTTGAGGTGGGCACGCGGGCCATGATCGACGCTCCCTGGCGGGCGGAGTCCATGAAGTCCTGGCCTGGCTGCTGCTCCAGCAGGTTGTAGACGGTCTGGAGAGCGGCGATGTCGTAGCGCTCCAGCGCCAGCACACCCTCATCGCGCCAGCCGATGGCGGGCCCGAGGGCCACGCCGTACTCGCGGATCTTGCCCTCGGCTTTCATATCCTCGAGCTCCGCGAACAGGTCATCCCGCTCGATCGCGTCCATCCGCGGGTTGTGCAGCTGGTAGAGGTCGATGTAGTCGGTCCGAAGGCGCGTGAGTGACGCCTCCAGCGCGTTGCGCGCATGCTCGGGAGACCAGTTCTGCACGCGTTCGCCCTCGGAATGCTCCTTGCGCTCGGAGTCGAGCTCGTAGCCGAACTTGGTCGAGATCTGGATGGAGGCGCGATCGGCGGAGGCGAGCGCCTTGCCCACGATCTCCTCGTTGAGCCCGGACCCGTAGGCATCGCCGGTGTCGAAGAAGGTCACACCCAGCTCGAGCGCCCGCCCGAACAGCCGGTCCGCGTCATCGGTCTCGCCCCACCAGTCCGAGCCCAGGGCCCAGGTGCCAAAGGCGATCTCCGAGCACTGAAGATTCGTGTTTCCGAAGCTGCGTTGGCGCATTGACAAGCAGTCTAGTCAGGGCAAGCCTCTAGCCTCAGCGACGTGCTGCATCAACACCTGACGGGCGTCGTCCCGTGGCTGGGGCTCGCCGCGGTGGTGGTCGGGCTCCTCTGGATTGACCTTCGTTTCTTCGCGCGCGATCGCGAGCCGGGGTTCCGCGAGGCACTGTGGTGGTCGGCCGCGTGGCTTCTCCTGGGACTGGTCATGGCCTTCGTGGTCTACGAGCTGACCGGTCTCACCGAAGACGCCATCACCTACACGACGGTCTACCTCATCGAGCGCTCGCTGTCGCTCGACAACCTCTTCGTGTTCCTCCTCCTGTTCGCCTACTTCGGCGTGCCCTCGAGGCACAGGGGCGGCCTGCTGTTCTGGGGAATCGCGGCGGCGCTGGTGCTTCGCGGCGCGGCCATCCTGGGCGGCGTGGCGCTCCTCGAGGAGTTCCACTTCGTGATCTACCTACTGGGCGCACTGCTGCTCTTCCTCGCCTATCGGATCTTCCGCGGCGTCGACGACCACGTCGAGCCCGACAAGAACCTGATCGTCCGCCTGGTCCGGCGGGTCTTCCCCGTGACCAGCGACTACCGCGGCAAGCGCTGGTTCGTCCGCGACGACGGCAAGCTTCACAGCACGCCGCTGTTCGTATGCCTGGCCGCGGTGGTCGCCGCCGACATCGCCTTCGCCGTCGACTCGATTCCCGCCGCCTTTGCCATCACCCGCGACTCGTTCCTGATCTGGATGGGCAACGTGTTCGCCCTATTAGGGCTGCGGGCGCTGTTCGTCCTGGTCGAGGGCCTGATCAAGCGCTTCCGCTACCTCGATGAGACGATCGCGGTGGTACTCGCACTCGTGGCTGTGAAGCTGCTCACCGAGGACCTCCTCCACATCACCCCGCTCGAGAGCCTGGCGGGCCTGGCCGTCTGCTTCGCGGTGGGCATCACGGCATCGCTGATCGCCGACCGCCGCGACCCGGACTCCGATCAGAAGCTCGCGGAGCGCGAGGACCGGCTCAAGACGTAGAGCCGGTCCTTGGACCCAATTAACCCGCCTTCGTTCCTGTGATCCGCAGGTACTCGTGAGACAGATGCAGCGAGCCGTCGGTGGCCTGGTTCTGCCGTGAGTAGAGGTCCGTGAGGTCCCCCAGCAGCGCGTCCCATTTGCCCTGCGGCTCGAGCGCCGCCTTCGCCATCACCATCGG
>JAXDIE010000072.1:0-32848 GCA_034664165.1 Thermoleophilaceae bacterium
GCGTTGTTCACCACGATGTCGATGCCGCCGAAGCGCTCGACGGTCTGGGCCACGGCGGCGTCCACCTGGGCCTCGTCGCGCACGTCGCCGATGATCGGCAGCGCCTTTCCGCCGGCCTCCTCGATGGCCGCGGCGGCGGTGTGGATCGTTCCCGGCAGCTTGGGGTGGGGGGTGTCCGTCTTGGCCACAAGCGCGACGTTTGCGCCTTCGGCGGCCAGGCGGACGGCGATTGCCTCACCGATCCCGCGACTGCCGCCAGACATCAGCACGACCTTGTCCTTCAGAAGAGTTGTCATGGCGCGGATCCTATGTCCTGTGCGCGCTCCTCGTTCAGCCGCCGGGCCACGTCGATCACGTCGCCGTGGTCATAGAAATCGACCGCCAGCAGGTTGACGGGGTGGCCGCGCGCGGCCTCGCACTCGTCGACCCTCCTCACGAGGGCATCTCCGGCGTTTGCCTGGTCCGCCAGGGTGGGTCGTGGAGCCGGCGTGCTCTCCACGAAGTTGTTCATAAGGAAGAGCGTGCTGCCCTCCTCGCCGCGGTTGGGCTCGCACGAGGCCGGCGCCGCCAGGTCCGCGGGCGTCTTGAAGTCGTAGGGCGTCTCCTCGACCAGCCCCTCGTACTGCGGCGGATACCAGGGCAGGGAGCCGTCGCTGGTCTCGCCCATGACCACCACCCGATGGCCGCTGGCGATCATCTCGCGCAGGGTCGGCATCGGGTCAAGCGGGCCGGGATACACCAGGTCGATCAGACCGCTCTTCTCGAATGCCGCCTCCGTGTCGCCCGCGCTCACGCCGTCCTCGATGCTGATCACCAGCACCTCCGCCGGGTTCTCGATCAGGAAGTCGTGGATCTTCGTGAGCGCTGTCACCGCCTTGGTGGCGCCCGTCTCGCAGAACCCGTGGCAGAGGAAGACCTCGTGCATCCCGCCGGGCTTGAAGCCGATCCGGCTTCGCAGGCGTTCGGCGGTGGTCACGAACTCGTCGCCCAGCTCGTCGGAGAGCTTGGCGCGGCTCTTGGGGTCGTTGTCCAGGTCGGTCGCGACGCCCTTCGGCGTGTCGAAGCCGTAGTGGGTGTCGATCAGGAGCCCGCGGATCCCGTCCTCGAGCTGCCCGGTGATGCCCTTGGCCTGGTTGGCGAAGAGCCAACCCGGCTCGTTCCCCGCCGACATCGAGTTGTGGCTGGCCGGGAACGCGACCTGGTCGAACGGCATGTCGCACAGCGCGGGGCTGCCGTTGCAGGCGGTGATCTCCAGGGGCGGCGCCTCGGCGCGCCTGGTGGCCACGGCGAGACCGACGACGGATCCCAGGAGCAGCACCGCCAGCCCCCCGGTCACCAGCGCGCGGATGACCGAGGTCCGGCGGCGGCGGCGCACGGGCTCCGGCTCGTCCGGCTCCTCGGCCGGCTCGGGATACTTGGGCAGCCAGAGCCGCAGGAGCTCGGCGACCCCCACGTAGAGCAGCCCGAGCCCCACGCACAGTGCCGCCAGGTCGACGATCTCCCTGCGCAGCGCGATGGCTGCGATTCCGAGCACGATCAGGCCAAGCGCTCGCAGCGCACGTCGCCAGCGGGTCGCCGGCGTGGCCGTGGCCAGCGCGCGCAAGCGCTCGAAGGTGTCGCTCAGGTCGATCGGGCGGATCAGCGCGGAGGCCGCGGCGGCCACGATCACGCCGCTGGCGGCCAGCGCCAGGCTCCACACCCGTAGCCCCCCGAGGAAGCCGTCGAGGATCCCGCGCGCGGCCGCGTCATCGGGACCCAGAGCGGCGGGTACCAGCAGCAACACGAGTTCGAGCCCGACGAAGATCACCGCCCCGGTGGCCCCCACCGCGATGCCGCACAGGCCGAGGGCCCGCCGGTGGTTGCCGGGGCGGGCAAGCGCCACCGCACCGCAGAAGAGGAGCAGGGCCGCCAACAGGCCGGTCATCGCGATTGCATGGGTGTCATCGCCGAGCCTCACCAGGTCGACGGGGACCTGCAGGGCATCTCCGTTCGAGATCTTGAGGAGGTTGGCGCGCAGGTCGTGGGGGATCTGGGCGGCCAGCTTCGGGTTGATCGACTTGAGCGCGTCGGTCAGGAGCAGCCCCACGTCGGCCACCGCGAGCGTGATCGTGGACTGGCTGCGCCCGAAGATCGTGCGATGCAGGTCGTAGACCGCCGAGCGGAACACGCCCTGGAACGCCGGGGTTCCGATCAGGCCATCGACGATCCCGCTGATCACCGGCCGGAAAGCGATCGCGTCGGGCGCGACGTTGAGCACGGCGCCGGTAACCCGTTCCGAGACGTCGGCGCGGACATCGGGGTTGGCCAGCGAGCTGGTGGCGCGATCGGCGAAGGCCTGGGAGTCGAAGACCTCGCGATCGATGTAGAGCGAAAGCGCGCCGACCAGCAGGCACACGCTTGCCGCCCCGATCAGGGCAGGAGTGGCGAGCCTGCGGATCCCTCCCATCGCGAGGGAGAGACTAGATGGTTGATCCCTCACTACCGCACCCACGGATGACGCCGCATGCCGTCGCTGAGCGGCACCCGCGGCACTCACCGATAGCGCTGCTATCGGTTTCGGCCCCGTGCACCCCTCAGCTCGGCCTGCGCCGCCCCCATGGGCACGCTAGTTCGAGATCAACCATCGAACCGCGCCTCAGCCGTGGCGCATGAGTCGCCGGACGGCGCCCATCAGCTCGGCCGTGCGCTCGGGCTGCTTCTTGGGCTCGGCCCCGACGACGCAGTGGGCGGCGTGGTCGGTCAGCAGCTCCAGAGCCACCTTGTCCAGGGCTGCCTGGACCGCCGTGATCTGGGTGAGCACGTCGATGCAGTAGCGGTCGTCCTCGATCATCCCCTGGACACCGCGGACCTGGCCCTCGATCCGGCGAAGGCGGGAGAGCAGCGGGCGCCTGTTCTCGGTGTAGCCCTGCCGCACGGCGGGGCTCATGCGCCACCGCCGATCAGGACCTGGCTCACCAGGACGACGGTGCCGAACACGAAGGCCAGCGCGGCGACCCAGGCAACGACCTTGACGGGCGGCCCCCCGTGGATCCCGGTCTCGTGCACCACGCTGTGGCCCTTGCCGCGGGCGATAAGCCAGCGGTTCACGGGGACGGCCGCACAACCCGCGATCGCCAGGGCAAAGGCCAGGCTGCCCCAGAAGAGCAGCGTGTCGAGGCCCGCATCCAGGGCGCCCGGGACCACCAGGACGATCGCGTTGTCCACTACCTCCATCGTGGCGATGCTCAGCGTGTCCGAGGCCAGGGCGATCGGGATCACCGCCGCGAGCGAGAACCCGGCCTTGAGAAGCGGGAAGCTGGTCAGGCTGTAGCCGAACACGAAGGCCAGCACCGTGGCCAGGATGATCGTGCCGCCGTTCGACAGCCCGACGGCGGTGCCCAGCGCCATGCCGGCGATCTCGCCCAGGGCGCAACCGGTGAGGCAGTGGAGCGTCGCGTTGATGGCCACGCCGGTGAGCGCGCGGCCCTCTGTGGGCATGGCGTGGTGGTTGTGATCGTGATGCGCGTGGGCTTCCATCCGGGCTCCTTCGGTCGGCGGCTGGTCGAGCGACGAAGACTATACCCCCTAGGGGTGTTCTTCGGGGATACTCACCGCGTGACCGGGAGGCTCACCGCAGGGGCGTCGAGCTCAGCCGAGGAAGCTGGCCAGATCCGCTGGGGTGTGCACCACGATCCGCCCGCGCTTGATCGTCAGCGTGCCCTCGTTCTCGAGCCAGTACAGAAGCCGCTGGACCTCGTCCTTGGGGGCGCCGGCCAGTTTGGCCACGTCGCTGGGGCTGCCCGCCACCTCGACGTCGAACTCGGCGGCGCCCGTGGCCTGCCGTGCCTGCACCTGCGAGAGCAGCGCCGCGGCGATCCGGCCGGTCTCGCTGCTCAGGGCGTGGTCGAACAGCCGGTCGTTGGCCGCTCGCAGGCGGCCGGCGAGCTCGACCACGAGCTCGAGGGCCACCTGGGGCGAGGCACTGACCACCTGCATGACCCGGTCTCCGCCTATCCGCAGCGCTGCGCTGGGCTCCATCGTCTCGATGCTGGCGGAGCGGACTTCGCCGTCGAACAGCGCCAGCTCGCCGAACGTGGTGCCCGGGTGCAGGGTGGCCAGCGAGATCTCGCGACCGTCGGCGCCCCGCCGGTGCACGCGCACCGATCCGCTGTGGAGCAGGAAGCATTCGTGGCCGACATCGCCCTCCCGGAACACGGCCACGCCGCCGTCCCAGCTGACCTCCTCGGCTTCGCGGGCCAGGTCGACGCGGTCGTTGGCCGCGAGCGAGCTCAGCCAGGCCAGGCCGTCCAGCAACTCCGTCTTCTGTTCGAGGCTAAGCACGTTGCTCATCCGGCTCCCGCCGCATTCGGGGCCCCCGCTGGGGCGACCATAGCGTGAACGCGATTGCCCGCCTCGGGGTTCGCTATCCGAAGGCCG
This sequence comes from Thermoleophilaceae bacterium, assembly GCA_034664165.1. Classification (GTDB taxonomy): domain Bacteria; phylum Actinomycetota; class Thermoleophilia; order Solirubrobacterales; family Thermoleophilaceae; genus JACCVG01. The sequence goes on from JAXDIE010000072.1 coordinate 4,417, forward strand.
TGGTCGCAGGCTGGATCGCCGCTGTCCTGGTGCTCGGCGTGCTCGGGATCAATGTGGAGTCCAAGCTCAGGGGCTCGGACCTGGTCATCCCCGGCACGGAGATAGCCCGCTGGTCGGATGCACGCGCGGGCCACTACGGAGCCGAGGCCACGGTGATCCTGACCGGCACCGCAGCCGAGCTCGACCGGCAGGGCCCCGTCCTTGCCAAGCGCCTGTCGGATCGGCCCCACGTCGGGGTGCTCAGTCCGTGGAGTGGAGGCGACCTGGCCGAGGCCCTCCGCCCGGAGCCCGGCCGGGCGGTGTTCGTGCTTGATCTGGTGCAGGAGCCGGGTCAGGGGGTCGACGACGTGATCGAGCCGGTCCGGGACATGCTCGGGGAGGAGGTCCGTCCGCCGCTGCACTGGTACTACACCGGTCTCGGCCCGCTCGGCCAGGCCATCAACAAGGAGGCCGTGAGCTCTGTCGCGAGCGCCGAGCAGATCGCTTTCCCCGCCCTGATCGTCGTCCTGCTGCTCGTCTTCCGCTCGGTGGTCGCGGCGATGATCCCCCTGTTCATCGCGCTCTGCAGTGTCCGGGCGGCGTGCGGCGTGATCGCCCTGCTCACGAATTGGGTGCCGCTTGACGCCGTCACGCTGAGCCTGGCGTCGCTGATCGGGCTGGCGCTCGGAGTCGACTACTCCCTGCTCATCGTCACCAGATTCCGGGAGCAATTGGACTCCGGAACCTCCGTCCGGCACTCGGCCTCGCTGGCCGCCCAGACCGCCGGCCGGACCGCGGTGTTCGCGGCCGTCGTCCTCACGGCGATCATGTCCGTGTCGCTGCTGCTGTCGCCGGGGACGATCCTGCTCTCGGCCTCGGTCGGCGCGATCACCGTGACGGCGATCGCGGCCGTCGGCGGAGCGATCGTGACCCCGGCGATCCTCAGCCTGCTCGGCCACCGCGTGAACCGCCTGCGAATCGGCCCCACGCGCACCCAGCGCAGCGGTCCGGGGCGGATCGAGGTGATCGTGGGGCGCCTGACACGGCGCCCGGGCTTCGCCGCCGCAGCGGTGCTCCTGCTGTTGCTGCTGGCGGCCAGCCCGGTGCTGGGCCTCGACGCGATCCCGCCCGACCCCAGGCAGCTGCCGCCTGGCAGTGACGGCTTCAAGAGCTACGACCAGGTCAGGCAATCCGGGCTGGGACCCAGCCTGGACATCTCGGTGAAAGCGCCGGAGGGCTCGCTGACCACGCCCGCGCGTCTGAAGGCGCTCAGGACGTTCGAGCAGTCGCTGGCAGATGTCGACTACGTCAAGCTCGCAGTCGGCCCCGGCTCCCTGGCCCAGGCGGCGGAGCTTCCCGGCGGCGGCGGAAAGGGCGCCGGCGTGGAGGACAGCCAGAAGCAGGTATCCAAGCTGACCGACGGCCTGGCCCGGGCGGCGGACGGGGTGGGGAAGCTGCGCGGCGGCGTGATCAGGGCAGCAGGCGGCAGCCGCCGGCTGGAGCAGGGGATAGCCAACGCCGAACAGGGCAGCGGGCGCCTCAGCCAGGGCGGGCACCGGGCCAGCTCCGGGGCGGATCGGATCGCCCAGGCAACCGATGCCGCGAAGAAGGACCTCGATCCGCTGCGCCACAAGCTGACACGTGCCCGCAACGGCACGAGGCGGCTGGCCGATGGCGCTTCCCGCGCTCAGCATGGGTCGGTTCGGCTTGCGCGCGGGGCCGGACGGCTGCACGACGGCCTGGCCGGCAAGCTCGGGCCGGGCGTGTCGCGTCTGGCCGACGGGTTGGGGGGCGGCGGCAAGGACCTGGGCCGGCTGACCGAGCCGGCAGGGGTCATCGAGCAGCAGCTCAAGAACGCCATTGACGATCTGAACAACATGCTGATCGGCAAGACCGATCCGCGCTACGGCAAGGCGCTGCGTGCGACCTACACGGCGCTGGCTGCCACCACCGGCAAGGACCCCCGCGACGGCAGCCGCGTCAACGCCCGCTACGACGGGCTGGTGGCTTCGCTCAAGAAGGGCAAGAAGCTCCTCGGCCGCGGGGCCGACGGCGCCGCGCGCCTGGAGAGCGGCAGCAACAGGGCTGCGCACGGGGCGCACAGGCTGGCGCACGGATCGGAGCGCCTCGCCGGGGGACTCAAGCGCATCGAGCACGGCAACCGCCGTATCCACAGCGAGCTCCAGCACTACCTCGCCCTGCTGAACCGCTCGCGGCCGGAGATCTCCCGCCTCGTGGAGGGCGTTGACTCGCTGGCCGCCGGCCTCGGTCGCCTGAGCGCGGGCACCGACGAGCTGAATGCGGGCCTCGGCCGCGCCCGGGGCGGCCTGGGCACCCTGTCGAGCAAGCTCGCGCAGGGCGGCCGCAGAAGCCGGCCGCTGCAGACGGGCCTCGAGAAGATCTCCGACCGGGCCGGGGGGTTGTCGGACATCTCCAGGAAGTCGCCCGGATTCGTGGACTCCGGGTACGTGGGGTTGGCAGCGCTCGCGGGCGCGCGCCCCAGGGATCGTGAGTCCGCGGGCTTCCTCATCGACCTGGCGAACGGCGGCGCCGACGGCAGGATCGTGGTGGTGCCCGACGTGCCCACCAACGATCCGCGGACCAACGAGGTGGTCGACACGATCACTGCAGACGCCGCCGCCTTCAGCAAGGAGAGCCACATCTCGACAGCCGTCGGCGGGGCCGCCCCCGAGCTCGTGGTCTACGACCGCGTGACCACGGGCAGGCTGCCCCTGCTGATCGGGGCGATTGCCCTGGTCACCTACCTCCTGCTCGTGCCGATCCTGCGCTCGCTGCTCCTGCCGCTGCTGGCGGTGGGGCTGAACGTCCTCACCGTGGCGGTCGGGTTCGGCGCCCTCTGTGCGCTGTTCGTCGGCGAGCATCCGCTGCTGGGAGGAGCGGGAGCCCTGGACGTGGTGACGGTCGCGGCGGTCTTCTCCATCACCTTCGCGCTCTCCATCGACTACCAGGTGTTCCTGCTCACCCGTATGCGCGAGGAGTACGTGAGGACCCAGAGCGGGGAGCTCGCCATCGAGTTCGGAATCCGCCGCACGGCGGCCGTAGTCACCGGCGCGGCCGCGATCATGATGGCCGTGTTCTTCGCGTTCGGCCTCTCGGACTTCGTGATCATCCGTGAGTTCGGCATCGGCTTGGCGGTGGCCGTGTTCATCGACGCCACGCTGGTCCGGCTCGTGCTTCTGCCGTCACTGATGAAGCTGTTCGGCTTCTCCACATGGTGGCTGCCGCCTTGGCTAGACGAGCGGCTGCCGATCTTCGACGTCGAGGGCTCCCACGCGCAGGCCGAGCACCAGGCGCTCACCCGGATCATGGGCCGGTTGCGCTCCAGCCCGGGCCGGGCCGCCCGCGTCTGAGCTCAGCCGGGGCGCCCGACCAGCTCGTCGAAAAGCCGGTCGAGCGTCTCGGCGGGGTCGTCGCACAGGCCCACGTGCACCGCCGAGGGCTGGACGATCGTGTCGGAGGGGGCCGTGACGAAGCCGAAGCGGTCGCTCTGGTCCATCGCGGCCATGGGCCCGCCGGCATCCTCGCCGCGAACCACGCGGATCAGCCCGGTCAGGTGGGCCTCGAGCGCGGCCAGATCCAGCCCGGGCTCGAGCAGTGCCAGGGCGTCCGGGTCCACGTGCACGCGCGCGTCGAGGAAGCTGCGGCGGCGGCAGTAGAGCACCACGCCCACGTTCACCCGCTCGCCGCGCGCGGCGGAGGGAACCACGCGCCAGATCGCGTACTGGAAGCTCTCGCGCTCAGCGGCCATCGTCCACCCGGGCGCTGAAAGCCTCGGCAGCCGCGAGGCGGGAGCTCAGAAAGTCCACGTGCACGGCTGGATCATCGCCGCCCCACCAGTCGGCGGGCACCAGCGCGGCTGCAGCCGCGATGCGATCGCGATCAAGCCTGGCCGCCATCCGGCCGTGGGCCGCAACGATCGAGCCGGCCGCAGGCAGCAGCACGTGGTCGGCAATCAGCTCGAAGGGGGCCGCCGGATCCGCGCTCGCAAGGCCGCCGTGCTGGCGGTAGAGGGCGGCACCGTGGTCGATCATCCACAGCTTTCCGTGCCAGACCAGCAGGTTCGGATTGCGCGGCGTGCGATCGACGTTCTCGACCAGGGCGTCGAACCAGACGATGTCGGCGGCCAGATCGGGCGCGGGTGGGCTCTCCGTGGCGGGCGCGTAGGGCAGCGAGCCAGGGAGGAAGTCCAGTCCGGCGTTGGTGCCCGCGCTGGCCTGCACCAGCTCCTGGATCTCCGGGTCGGGCTCCGAGCGGGACAGCTCGGGCGCCACGTCGACGATCACGAGCTCGGGCACCGGCAGCCCGAGGGTGCGGGCGATCTCGCCGGCGAGCACCTCTGCCACCAGCGCCCGCGGGCCCTGGCCGGCGCCGCGCAGCTTGACCACGTACATCCCGTCGTCGTCGGCTTCCATCAGGCCCGGGAGGGACCCGCCTTCACGAAAAGGTCGCACGTAGCGGGTTGCGGTGACGGCGCGGAGCATGGAGGCGAGTCTAGTTCTGGTTTAGGCGCGCCGGACTCGGGGGAATCTGGAGCCAAGACACGGGGACCGGGGCGGCACAGCTCGGTCCTCGTAGTCATTTAAGGGGCGACTTCTCCACCATCCAAGCTACGCCGGCGCTGCAGGAGACCCTGCATTGGCGTGATTGGGCTGACGACATGCGAATATGCAGCGCTCAGAGGGCCGACGCGGAGGTCAGGGATGGGGTCGAGGGTGAAGAGGGTCGATCGGGCCAAGACGAGCGGCATCGCGTTGGGCGTCGTCGTACTGGCGCTGCTCGCGATCGCCGCGCCGGCCTCGGCCGCCCTGCGGACCTTCACCCAGCGCTTTGGCGAGAACGCGCGCGGCAATATCGCGTTCGCCTCGAACACCCTCACGCACTGCCCGATCACGGGCCCGCAGGCCGACGGTAGCTGCAACGTCTCTGGAGTCTCGGCCAACCAGGTGTTGAACGCGGCCAACAATGCGCGCCGGATCAAGCTGCTCGACGTGGACAGCGACCCGACTACCGAGACCTCGTCGCGAGCCACGCTCACGCTCCCTCCCGGGGCAAAGGTCATCTTCGCGGGCCTGTACTGGGCGGGCAACGTCCTCGCACCGGGTGATGCCGATCCGTTCAGCGAAAGTGACCCGAACGACGTCAACGACTTCAAACACCCGCTGATCGACACGCCCGGGCCCGGGGGCTACCAGACCGTGACCGGAACCGCGTTCGACACCAGCGGGACCGTGGGCAGCGGGAACAGCATCGGTGCGATCTGGAACAGCTTTGCCAATATCACCAGCCTCGTTCAGTCGGCGGGGCCCGGTGACTATTTGGTGGGTGGCGTGCCCATCCGGCCGAACCCCACGTTTGCAAACGGAGTCAGCAGCGAGGGCGGATGGGCCCTGTGGGTTGCGTACGAGGATCCGGCCCAGCCCTGGCGGAATCTCTCGGTCTTCGACGGCTTCATTGGCCCGCCACAGGCATTCAGCGTAAGCGGGTTCGTAACCCCGCCCAGCGGGGCCTTCAACACGGCTATCGGTGTCAGCGCCGTCGAGGGCGATGGGGGTGGAGTCGGCGACGCCATGAAGGTGAACACGACCACCCTTCAGGATGCCGCCACCCCGAGCAACGACTTCTTCAACTCCCGCATCACCCGCTTCGGGGTCGATCAGGGCGATCGCACGCCGAACTTCCTCAACCAACTCGGCTGGGACACGAAGCTTGTGGACGCCGATGCGGTCAATCCGACTGTCATTCCCAACGGCGCCACATCGGCAAACGTCACGATCACCACCGCCGGCGACGGTTACTACGCCAACGCGATCACGACTGCGATCGACATCTTCAACCCGGACATCACCGCCACGAAGACCGTCAAGAACGTGGACCGGCCGAACGCCACCGACGCCCACGCCGGAGAGACGCTCCAGTACATGGTCAACGTCGCGAATGCGACAGGCAGCAAGAGCGACGCGGCCGACGACGTGGTCCTGCGTGACGCGATCCCCCAGGACACGACCTACGTCCCAGGGTCGCTGGAGATGGTCTCTGGCAATCCGGCCCCGGTGGGAGCCCGCAGCGACAGTGCCGGCAACGACAGTGCCGAATTCGATGGCGGCAACGACCGCGTCGTGTTCCGCCTGGGTTCCGGCGCAAACGGCGTCAACGGGGGCTCAATCGCCCCCGGGGCATCCTCGACCGTCCGCTTCCGCGTCACGGTCGACGCGGGGTTCCCCAACGGCCAGAGCGCGACCAACCAGGCCCACGTGGACTTCACCGGCGCCACGACCAATGAGGTGCTCGATGCGGACTCGAACGAGGTCAAGACGCCGGTCTCGAGCAGGGTCGCCGACCTGGAGCTCAGCAAGGCCGGGACATCGGTCGTCAATCCAGGTGGTCCGCTGACCTGGACCCTCACGGTGCGCAACAACGGGCCCGAGGCCAGCACGGGCTCGACGATCACGGACACGCTACCGGCGGGTGTCACCGGCGTCGTCGTGCCAGGCGGCTGCAATCTCGTCGCGCAGACCGTGACCTGCAACGTCGGCCCCCTGGGGCGCAACGGAGTTCGTCAGTTCGTCATCACCGGAACCGCGCCAAACTCGCCTTCGACGTGCTTCACCAACTCCGCCACAGTGGACGGGCAGGACACCGATCCCGCCGGGGGCAACGACGATGCCACCGCCAAGACCTGCACGACACCCGCTGCGGACCTCGAGTTGAAGAAGACCGCCGCTCCGATCGTGGACCCGGGCGATCAGGTCACCTGGACGTTGACCGTGACAAACAAGGGTCCGGACCCCAGCAGCGGCTCGACGGTCACCGACACACTGCCGGGGAACGTCGGCACCGTCACGAGTCCGACGCCGGGCTGCAACGTCGGGGCCAACACGGTCACCTGCGCGGTTGGCCCGCTGGCTCCGAATGCTTCGACCCAGATCGTGATCAAGGGCAACGCCCCTAACGATCCGGCCACGTGCTTCGAGAATGACGCGTCCGTCGACGGGGTCGAGGGCGACCCGCAGCCCGGCAACGACGACGCCCACGTGCGCACCTGCACCACCCCCGTATCCGACCTGGAGCTGACCAAGTCCGCTCCCGCCGTGGTCAATCCCGGCGATCAGGTCACCTGGACGCTCAAGGTGAAGAACAAGGGGCCAAACGGCAGTTCCGGCGCGCTTGTCACGGACACGCTCCCGGCCGGCGTCACCAACGTCCAGACATCCACACCGGGCTGCAGTCTCCAGGGCAACACGCTCAACTGCGACGTGGACCCCCTCGGGTCCAGCCAGATGGCGCAGATCCAGGTAACCGGGGACGCACCCAATACGCCGTCGACCTGCTTCGAGAACAACGCTTTGGTCACCGGAAACGAGGCCGACTCCGACACCACGAACGACAGGGCCAAGGCCCGAACGTGCACGACGGCCGCCGCCGACCTCGAACTGACGAAGACCGCCACCCCGAGTCTCGTGCAGACGGGCGGCCAGATCACGTGGACGTTGACGGTCACCAACAAGGGCCCGGACGCGAGCACCGGCGCCACCGTGAGCGACGTGGTGCCGGGTGAGGTCACAGGCGTCCAGTCGGCGACACCGGGCTGCACGGTGACCGGCAACGCCGTGACCTGTGACGTGGGTCCGCTCGCACCCAACGGCTCCACGAACATCGTCATCACCGGCACCGCCCCCAACACGCTCGCCACCTGCATGCAGAACGATGCCCGGGTGCTCGGGAACGAGGCCGATCCCGTGACAGGAAACGACCGCGATTCCGCGCGGACATGCACGCCGCCGGCCGCCGATCTGCAGATCGTGAAGAACGCGGACAAGGCGACAGCGAGCGTCGGCGAACACGTCACCTACAGCCTGGATGTGACCAACACCGGCCCGAGCATCTCCAATCCCACGGTCGTGACCGACACGTTGCCAGGCAACGTCACCCTGGTCTCGGCGGACCCGCGCTGCAACACGGCCGCCCTGCCCACGATCACCTGCGACATCGCTGACCTTCAGCTCGCCGAGAACGACTCGATCCAGATCGTCGTCGAGGTCGATGTTGGCGCCGGCAACACCACGCTTCTGAACACGGCCTCGATCACAGGTCCGCTTCCGGATTTCGCCCTGGCCGACAACCAGGACACCGCCTCGACGGATGCCAAGCCGGTCGTAGGCCTCAGCATCACGAAGCAGGCGGTGAGCGACACCGTCGAGGCAGGCGGCGAGATCACCTACAAACTGCACGTGGCCAACGCGGGTCCCAGCCCAGCCACGGACGTTCAGGCCACCGATGACCTGCCCACGGGGCTCAGCTTCGTCTCGGCGACGCCGACTCAGGGCAGCTGCAACGCGACCGATCCTGTTTCCTGCGCGCTCGGAACCATCCCCTCAGGGGGCTCGGCCGACGTCACGCTCATCGCACGCGCGGGTGCGGACCAGGGCGGCAACGTCATCGAGAACGCCGCGAGCGTGGATGCGACCGAGACGGACGCGGTTCTCGCCGACAACACCGACCAGGCCCAGGCCCGTGTCCTGGCGGCGGTGGTCAAGGGAGAGTTCGACACCGCCATCGTCAAGAAGCCACTGACGGCAAACCGCGCGAAGACAATCCTGCGCTTCGTCGCCCTGCGGGGCGGCCAGCGGGAGGGCGGGGCGACCTTCAGCTGCAAGCTCGACAGGCCCGGCAAGAAGGGGCGCGTCAAGTCGTGCAGGAAGCCGATCATCATCAAGGGGCTCGAGCCGGGCAAGTATCACTTCGAGGTCTTCGCGACCTCGCGCACCGGCGAGGTGGACGGCACGCCTGCCAAGGCGGACTTCACCGTCAAGCCGAAGCCCGACTGAAAAGGCCCAGAAGCCGATTCCTCACAGGAATCCGGCTTCCAGGCCTTTCCGATGCGCTCGAGAGGACTCGAACCTCCACGGGCCAATCGGCCCACAAGGCCCTCAACCTTGCGCGTCTACCAATTCCGCCACGAGCGCGCAGCGACGGCCGATTATAGGCCGGGGAGGGTTTTTGGCCGTCCGGGGTAGGAGTTGTCCGTCAGGTGGAGTACCTTTACGAACACATGTTCGAACGGACGCCGCCGACAACCGACCGAGAGGGGACTGACAAATGGTCGATCTGAACCTGACCAAACGCCAGCAGGAGATCTTCGAGTACGTCAAGCGCTACTCGGCAAAGCACGGCTACCCGCCCACGGTGCGGGACATCGGCAGCGCCATCGGCCTGACCTCCAGCTCGACCGTGCATACGCACCTGGCCAACCTCGAGAAACTCGGCCTGATCAAGCGGGACCCGACCAAGCCGCGCGCCATCGAGGTGCTCGTCGACAAGGCACGCCGCGCCGTCTCGCCCCGCGGGCTGCCGCTTGTCGGCACCGTCGCGGCCGGCTCGCCCATCCTTGCCGAGGAAAACGTGGAGGAGTACATGGAAGTGCCGACCATCGCGGGCGGAGACGAGGGCGATTACCTGCTGCTCGTCCGCGGTGACTCGATGAAGGACGCCGGCATCCTCGAGGGTGATCACGTCGTGGTTCAGCGGCGCGAGAGCGCCGTCGACGGAGAGATCGTCGTCGCGCTGCTGGAGGGGGAAGCAACCGTGAAGCGTTACTTCCGGGAGCCGGATCACATCCGGCTCCAGCCCGAGAACGACGCCTACGAGCCGATCCGCGCCACGGACGACGTGGCCATCGTCGGAAAGGTCGTGGGGGTCACAAGGAGGGTCACATGACCACCGCGACATTCACAAAGCCTTCAGAACTTCGAACCCGCGCCGGCTCACGCCGGGGCGCACGGAGACAGCACCGGACCCGCTCCGGTGGCGAGCTCACATTCGAGGGGAAGCTCTCGAAGACCTGGGAGGGTCTGCTTGCCACCGGGGCGGCCCAGTGCCCTGTATGCGCCGGGATCATGAGCCGGGCCGACCAGGCCGGCGTCTGCGGGGGCTGCGGTTCCGAGCTCTCGTGAGCGCGGCGCCCTGATCTGGCCGAAGGGCCAGGGCCCAGACTGGACGACAGTCGTATCCGGGCCGCAAGAAGTCAGGCGGGGACTGGGCTCGGCCGACACACTCAGGGATGACTTCTGAAGGGCTGTTGGCCGAGGAAACGCAGGACCAGTTTGGCGAGGTGCTGGAACCCGTCATCCCGCTGCTGCTCGCAGGCAGCTACGTCCTAACGGACCCGCGGGGCGCCATCACGGGCTGGGGCGTCCAGGCAGAGGCCCTCTTCGGCCTCACCATCGATGACGTGCGCGGGCGCCCGCTGACGGCGACCCTCACGGGGTCGGATCACGGAGAAGACCCGGTCAGCCTGCTGGTCAATGACTCGAGGCTCGTGGCTGCGCACCTGGATATCGACGCACGCGATCGCAACGGGGATACCCGGGCGTGTGCCCTGTCGGTGGTTCCGATCGACCTTCGCCACGGCCTCGCGTTCAGCGGCCTGATCCGCGACCTCGAGGCCGCGTCCGTGAACGAGGGCCAGGCGGCGCTGCGGGAGGCCCATCAGGGCGTTCTGCACATTCTTGGCGCGACGCTCGCGGGCGAGGAGCCGGTGGAGTCCGACGGGCGTCTTGCCGGGGTCATGGTCATCGTCAGCCCGCTCGACGACGTCGAGTGGCTCACCGAGGCGCGGACCACGGCGGTCCGGTCGCGATCGGGCAGCCGCCGGCCGCCGGCCGGAGCCGTCGACGACGAGGATGGCGGCGCCGCAGCCGCCGCCGAGCGACTGGTTCACACCGGCGAGGTGGTTGGGAGGCTCGACGAGGTTGCCCACACCGCCGATGAGGCACTGCGGCGCTCGATGGAAGCCGCCGCCGATTTCGCCGGGCTGTACGCGCGGGTAGAGGACCTGGCGGTGAGGATGAGCGAGCTCCAGGCCAGCCTGTCCGAACAGCGGGGGCCCAGCTCGGACCCCGAAGCCGATGCCGGCCTGCGTACGGATCTGGAGGGCCTTCTGGCTGCCACCAACGACGCACAGGTACGCGCCGAGCGCGCAACCTCCGAATCCGAGGCCGCGAGAGCCGCGGCCGAGGCTGCCGCAGCGGCTGCTACCGGTGCGCAGGCCAGGGCCGAGGAGGCCGCCCTCCAGGTGGCCGCGGCCAGCCGCGAGCTGTCGGAGGCCGGCGATCGCCTGGCCCGCGGCGCCCAGCCGGCCCGGGTGAACGGCATCTCCCGGAACACCAAGTCGGGCCGAGAGCCCATCCCGGGCTTCGACGATGCCTCAACGCCCAGGGCTCAGCTCGACCTGGACGGGCGCTATCGGCTGCTCAACGACTCGTTCGCGGAGCTGGTCGGCTTCTCTGAGCAGCAGTTCAGGTCGGCCTCGTGGCCGTCACTCATCGACCGCGACAATCGCGAGTCACACGGGGCGCTGCACGCGGAGATCCGCGAAGGCCGCCGCGACGATGCCCAGGTGCAGACGTTCTACACCGGCGGTGCCGGGCTGCTGGTTGAGGTCTCCGGCAGGGTCTCGCTGGTTCGCGACGCCGCCGGAGAGCCCGCACACCTGCTCTTCGAGCTGGACCAGGGCTAGCCCATCCAGGAGCTGGTCGCCTGGAGCACCGCGGCGTCGAGAGCCTCGCTCCGGATCTTGCTGACCTCGAGGTACTCGGGGTTCGCGACCATTTCGCCCATCGCGGCCCGGCTGGGGTAGCGGACCACCAGGATCGCGTCCCACCGGTGCTCATCGGGGCCGACCACGAGCGTCGAGCAGTCGCCGGCGTGCACCACTTCTCCACCGACGGCCGCAAGGAACGGGCCCGTGGCTGCCGCGTATTCCGCGTAGCGCTCGCGCCCTCCGTCGGGCTTGTAACGCAGGAGGTTCAGCATGTAGACGGGTTGCCCATCGTCCTCGGCCAGGTACCTGGCGAAGTCCTCGGGTCGTGGATCGACACTCATCGCTTCCCTTTCGTTGGTTGAGCGACCCGTTGCAGCGGCTGGACCGGCACGGGCGCGCGGCGTAGCATCCCAGTGCTGGCCAAGCAGCCGCGGGGCGGCGGAGAGAAAACCGTCGCTTCGAGGAAAGTCCGGACACCGGAGGGCATGGTGGTCGGGGAATCCGACCCGGGGAAACCCGCGGGAAAGTGCCACAGAAATACACCGCCTAAGCGACGGGCTGCACGTGCGCCCGTCGACGGTAAGGGTGAAATGGTGCGGTAAGAGCGCACCGGCGGCGTGGCGACACGCCGGCCAGGCAAACCCCACCAGGTGCAAGACCAAGCAGGGACGTTGACGCTGCCCGCTGAGTCCCAGGTAGGTCGCGGGGCCTGAAATGGCCCGCTCTGGCCCAGGTCAGAGCAGATGGATGGTTGCTCAAGACAGGATCCGGCTTATCGGCCAGCTAAGGGAAGCCCCCGCCTCGGCGGGGGCTTTCTATTTGCCGAGGCGAGTGTCCGTTGCGCTTCGCCGGTAGCATTTTCCGTTCGCCGCCGTTCGCCCCGAGGAGGGGGCTCCATCCATGACCGTGTTGAAGCGACCCAGGGCCGCGGGCCTCTACGACCCGCAACTCGAACACGATGCCTGTGGCATCGGGGCTGTCGCGCGCCTCGATGCGGTCCCCACGCACGACACCGTCGCCAAGGCGCTTCAGGTTCTGGACCGGCTGGAGCACCGTGGCGCAGCCGGTGCCGAGCTCGACACTGGTGACGGCGCGGGCATCCTCATCCAGATCCCCGACGAGTTCTTCCGGGCCGAGGTCGACTTCGAGCTTCCGCCCGCGGGCCAGTACGCGGTGGGCATGCTCTTCCTTCCGAAGGACCGCGCCCTGCGCGTCCAGATCGTCGATCGCATCCGCGAGACGATTGCCAGCGAGGGCCAGGAGCTCCTGGGTTGGCGCGACGTGCCCGTCGACAGCTCGGTGCCGGGCGCAACGGCTGCCGCGGCCGAGCCGTTCATGTCGCAGGTCTTCATCGGCTCCTCGTTCGGCGAGGACCAGGAGGCGTTCGAGCGCAAGGTCTACGTGATCCGCCGCCTGACCGAGCGCGGCTTCGACGAGGAGGACCTGGCCATCCCGTCGTTCTCCTCGCGGACCATCGTCTACAAGGGCATGCTCACCTCGCCGCAGCTGCCGGTGTACTTCCCTGACCTGCGCGACGAACGCGTGAAGACGGCTGTCGCGCTGGTGCACTCGCGCTTCTCGACCAACACCTTCCCCAGCTGGCAGCTGGCCCACCCGTACCGCCTGATCGCCCACAACGGCGAGATCAACACCGTGCAGGGCAACACCAACTGGATGCGCGCCCGCGAGTCGGAGCTGGAGTCGGACCTGTTCGGCGACGAGGACATGAAGAAGATCGCCCCGGTCATCCGGCCTGGCGGATCGGACTCGGCGGTGTTCGACAACGTGCTCGAGCTGCTCGTGCTGGGCGGCAGATCGCTGCCGCACGCGCTGATGATGATGATTCCGGAGGCCTGGCAGAACCGGGACGACCTCCCGGAGGAGCTGGTCGACTTCTACGCCTACCACGACTGCATCATGGAGCCGTGGGACGGCCCGGCGGCAGTCGTGTTCTGCGACGGCAGGGTGCTGGGTGGCACGCTTGACAGGAATGGCCTGAGGCCCGGGCGCTGGCTGGAGACCAAGGACGGCTTCGTGGTCATGGCCTCGGAGACCGGCGTGCTCGACTTCGAGCCCTCGGAGATCGTGCGCAAGGGCCGCTTCAAGCCAGGCAACATCTTCATGATCGATCTCGAGGAGGGCCGGATCGTCGAGGACGCGGAGCTCAAGCACCGCGTGGCCTCGCAGAAGCCCTACGGCCAGTGGTACCGCAGCCGCTCCTTGCAGCTGAGCGAGCTGGAGGACGTGGCCCCGCGCGAGGTCCCCGCCGAGCCCTTGCGCACCAGGCAGCTGATGTTCGGCTACACGCAGGAGGACATCCGGGTCACGCTGGCCGACATGGGCGGGCCAGGGGCGGCCGAGCCGATCGGGTCGATGGGCAACGACTTCACACTGGCCGTGCTTTCCGATCGAGAGCCAATGCTCTACTCGTACTTCAAGCAGCTGTTCGCGCAGGTCACGAACCCGGCGATCGACCCGATCCGCGAGGAGCTGGTCATGAGCCTTTCGATGCCGATCGGGCCCGAGGAGAACCTTTTTGCCGAGACCGCCGACCACGCGCACCAGCTCCTGATCCCGCAGCCGATCCTCACCGACGGCCAGCTGGAGAAGCTGCGACAGATCAACCACCACATCTTCCGCGCCAACACGCTCGACATCACGTTCCCTGTGGCCGACGGGCCAGGCGGCATGGACTCGGCCATCGACCGGCTGTGCCGCGAGGCCTCCGCGATGATCGCGGTGGGCGACAACATCCTGATCCTGTCCGACCGCGGCGCCGGCCCCGACCGGGCGCCCATTCCCGCGCTGCTGGCACTTTCGGCGGTCCATCACCACCTGGTCCGCAAGGGCACACGGCTTCGCTGCGGCCTGGTCGTGGAATCGGCCGAGCCTCGCGAGGTTCACCACTTCTGCACGCTCCTGGGCTTCGGCGCGGCCGCGCTCAACCCGTATCTGGCCTTCGAGTCGCTGCACGAGATGCACAGCCACGGCCTGCTCCCCGGCGTCGACTCTGCGGGCGAAGCCGACAAGCACTTCGTGAAGGCCGCCGGAAAGGGCATCCTCAAGACGATGTCCAAGATGGGCATCTCGACCGTGCGCAGCTACTCAGGCGCGCAGATCTTCGAGGCTGTCGGCCTCGAGAAGAGCTTCATCGACCGCTACATGACCGGCACCACCTCGCGGATCGGCGGGGTGGACCTGGGTGTCCTGGCGGTCGAGACCATGGCCCGGCACCGCCGTGCATACCCGCGCGAGCCTCAGGGCGGGGCGGGGGAGATCCTGCCCGTGGGAGGCGTCCACGCCTGGCGCCGCGACGGCGAGTACCACCAGTGGAACCCCGACACCATCGGGAAGCTCCAGTTCGCCGTGCGCGATGGCGGCGCCAAGACCTTCGAGGAGTTCACGCAGTTCGCCAACGACGAGTCAAGGCGCCACGCGACCCTCCGGGGACTTCTCAAGTTCAGGTTCGCCGCCGAGCCGATCCCGATCGAGGAGGTCGAGCCGGCCAAGGAGATCGTCAAGCGCTTCGCCACCGGCGCGATGTCGCTCGGCTCGCTCTCGCCGGTCGCCCACGAGACGCTGGCCATCGCGATGAACCGCCTTGGCGGCAAGTCCAACACCGGGGAGGGCGGGGAGGACCCGCGCCGCTACACGCCTGACGCCAATGGCGACAGCCGCCGCTCCGCAATCAAGCAGGTGGCGTCGGGGCGCTTCGGCGTCACGGCCCATTACCTGGTGAACGCCGACGACCTCCAGATCAAGATCTCGCAGGGCGCCAAGCCGGGCGAGGGCGGGCAGCTGCCCGGCCACAAGGTCGACGAGTACATCGCAAGCATCCGGCACTCGACGCCGGGTGTGGGCCTGATTTCGCCCCCGCCGCATCACGACATCTACTCGATCGAGGACATCAAGCAGCTGATCTTCGACCTGCGTTGCGCCAACCCCACGGCCCGCGTGAGCGTGAAGCTCGTCTCCGAGGTCGGGGTGGGAACCGTCGCCGCGGGCGTGGCCAAGGCCAACTCCGACCACGTGACAATCGCGGGCTTCGACGGCGGCACCGGCGCATCGCCTGTCTCCTCGATCCACTCGGCGGGCATTCCCTGGGAGATCGGCCTGGCCGAGACCCAGCAGACCCTGGTGCTCAACAAGCTGCGCGATCGCATCGTCGTCCAGGCCGACGGCCAGATGAAGACAGGGCGCGACGTGGTCATCGCCGCGTTGCTGGGCGCCGAGGAGATGGGCTTCTCGACAGCTCCTCTGATCTCGATGGGCTGCATCATGATGCGCGCCTGCCACCTGAACACCTGCCCGGTCGGCATCGCGACACAGGACCCCGAGCTGGTCGCTCGCTTCCGCGGCCAGCCCGAGCACGTCGTGAACTTCTTCTTCTTCCTGGCCGAGCAGGTCAGGGAGCTCATGGCCCAGCTCGGGATCCGCAAGTTCGAGGACCTCGTGGGCCGGACGGATCTCCTGGAGATGGACGAGGCCATCCAGCACTGGAAGGCGCGCGGGGTCGACCTGAGCGGCCTCCTGGCCCAGCCCGACATGCCGCCGGAGGTGGCCCGGCGCGCGGTGCGCAAGCAGGATCCGGTGCTGGACGACCACCTGGACCACCAGATCATGGCCAAGGCCCAGGCCACCCTCGATGGCGGGCTCCCGACCGAGTTCAGCCTCCACGTCCAGAACAAGAATCGCTGCGTGGGCGGCCTCCTCTCGGGCGAGATCGCCCGGCGCTTCGGCCGCGACGGCCTGCCGGAGGACTCCATCGTTGTGCATCTCGAGGGCTCGGCAGGGCAGAGCTTCGGCGGCTGGCTGAACCGCGGCGTCACCCTGCTGCTGGACGGCGACGCCAACGACTACACCGGCAAGGGCATGTCCGGCGGCATTCTGGCCGTCAAGCCGCCCGAGGGCACCGAGTTCGTGGCCGAGGACAACGTGATCGTCGGCAACACCCTTTTGTACGGCGCGACGGCCGGCCGGGCCTTCTTCCGCGGGTTGGCCGGCGAGCGCTTCGCCGTCCGCAACTCGGGCGTCAGCGCTGTTGTCGAGGGCGTCGGCGACCACGGCTGCGAGTACATGACCGGCGGCACCGTGGTAGTGCTCGGGCCCACCGGGCGCAACTTCGCGGCAGGCATGTCCGGCGGCGTCGCCTACATCCTGGATCCGGACGGTGAGTTCCCCGCGCGCTGCAACAGGCAGATCGTCGAGCTCGAGGGCGCCGACGACCCCGATTTCAGCGACACGGACTTCGAGCAGATTCACGCGCTGGTCCAGGAGCATCTGGACCGGACGGGCAGCCCCGTGGCGGAGCGGGTGCTCACCGAGTGGGATGAGCTGCGCCCCGCCTGGATCAAGGTCATGCCGGTCGACTACAAGCGCGCCCTGGCCGAGCGGGCCGAGCGCGAGGCGGCGGAGGTGGTCGCTGGTGGGTGAAATCGGAGGCTTCCTCAAGATCCACCGCGTTGTTGGTGGCAAGCGTCCCATCGACGAACGTCTCAAGGACTTCGCCGAGTACCAGGAGCTGCCCCCGGTTGCCGAGATCCAGGCGCAGGGCGCCCGCTGCATGGAGTGCGGGGTGCCGTTCTGCCACCAGGGCTGCCCGCTGGGCAACCTGATCCCGGACTGGAACGACCTTGTCTACCGCGATCGCTGGGAGGAGGCCCTGACCCAGCTCCACGCGACCAACAACTTCCCGGAGTTCACCGGGCGGATCTGCCCGGCGCCCTGCGAGGCCGCCTGCGTGCTCGACATCAACGACGACGCCGTCACGATCAAGCAGATCGAGGTCTCGATCATCGACCGCGCATGGGAGGAGGGGTGGGTCACGGCCAATCCGCCCGCCCTGCGCAGCGGCCACAGCGTGGCCGTTGTCGGGTCTGGTCCCGCGGGCCTCGCGGCCGCGGCCGAGCTCAACCAGTTCGGCCACGAGGTCACGCTGTATGAGCGCAACTCCGAGATCGGAGGGCTGCTGCGCTTCGGTGTCCCCGACTTCAAGCTCGACAAGGGCGTGGTACAGCGCCGTGTGGATCTCCTGGCCGAAGAGGGCGTGATCTTCAAGACGGGAGTCAACGTCGGCGTCGACATCACGGCCGCCGAGCTGATGGAGAAGCACGCCGCCGTGGTCATCTCCACGGGCTCGACGATTCCCCGCGACCTTCCCATCCCGGGGCGCGAGCTCGACGGGGTCCACTTCGCGATGGAGTACTTGGAGCTGCGCAACCGCTTCGTCGCGGGCGAGTTCCCCAACGGCACGCCGATCAGCGCTGCCGACAAGCACGTGATCATCATCGGCGGCGGCGACACCGGCGCCGACTGCCTCGGCAACTCGCACCGCGAGTTCCCCAAGTCGATCACCCAGTTCGAGCTTCTGCCCGAGCCTCCGCCCACCCGGCCCGATGCGCTCACCCCGTGGCCGCTGTGGCCGCTGATCCTCCGCACCTCGGGAGCCCACGAGGAGGGCGGTGAACGCCGCTTCAGCATCTCGACCGAGTCCTTCAGTGGCGAGGACGGCAAGGTCACGACCCTGCACGGCTGCGAGGTCGGTCCGGCACCCGACTTCAAGAAGGTCGAGGGCAGCGAGTTCACGATGCCTGCCGACCTGGTGCTTCTGGCAATGGGCTTCCTGCATCCGCAGCACGACGGCTTGGTGGAGCAGCTGGGGGTCGAGCTGGACCCCCGCGGGAATGTGAGCGCCGACAGCTGGGAAACGTCCGTGCCCGGCGTGTTCGCCTGTGGTGACGCCCGGCGCGGCCAGTCACTCATCGTCTGGGCGATCGCGGAAGGCCGTCAATGCGCCCGGGCCGTCGACCATCACCTGGCCGACAAGGACCATCCGGAGAACGCCACCGACCTGGTCGAGCTCGCCCTGCGCGACTGACCGGGCGCGACTCCTGGGCCCACAGGTAGGCTCGGTCGTGTGAGCGCTCTTCGCACCAGTCTGGTCGCCCTTGGCCTGCTCGTGGGCGCGGTGGGGTTGGTGCTGATGGTCGTCGCCGCGGATACCGGGTTCATCGTCCTGGCCATCAGCGGATTCTGCGTCGCGCTCATTGCCAGCCTGATTCCCGCGCCGGGTGACAACGAGCCGTCCGAGGCCCTGATCCCGGCGGAGGAGCCACCCGTGTACGAGGAGCCGACGGTCGTTGCGCCTCCGCCTCCGCCCAAGGTGGAGATCCCCAAGCCGGCGCCACCGAAGCCCGATCCACCGAAGCCCGAGCCGCCGAAGCCCGATCCACCGAAGCCCGAGCCGCCCAAGCCGCCCGAGCCGGTGGTGGTGGCTGCGCCGCCCGACCCGCCCAAGGCCGAACCCACGCAGTCGGTGCCGCCCAAGCCCGAGCCGAAGCCGGAGCCACCAGCCCCGGAGCCGCCCGAGCCGCCCGAGCCACCTGCCCAGCCGCCCGTCGCGGCGCCCGCACCCACTCCGCTGCCCGATCCCCCGCCACCCGATGCGGCCGCCCTGCTGAAGGGCAAGGCCGCCGACGCAGGGGTATCGCCTGTCTTCGTGGCCGGCGTGGCCGCCGCGGGGGTTGCCGCCCTGGCCATCGCCAGGCGCGTCATCCGGCGCTGATCAACACGTCTCGCCCGCGGACCAGACGGCACCGCCGGACGTGCCGCTCGGCCTGCGGATAGCATCCGCGACCGTGGACGTCGTCCTATTTCTGATTCCGTTCGTGGTCCTCGGGTCCGCGGTGATCTTCATCGCGTTCTCGGGAGGCCCGGCCAAGGCCCGCGAGGCCTACCTGACCAAGGGCAACCGGACCTTCCGAGTTGTGATCCTTGTGGTCTACCTCGGCTTGGGCGTGGCCGTCCCGATCGCGATCATCGCCCACACCTCGGACTCGCTGGGTGCCGGAACCCTGGCGGCCACTCACATGACCGCCGAGCAGACGCGGGGCAAGGAGATCTTCCTGCAGACCTGCGCCAGCTGTCACAGCCTGGCTGCGGTCAACGCCCGCGGCATCACGGGCCCCTCCCTTGACAGCCTGGGCGAGGTCACGCCCGACCGGGTCCTGAACGCAATCAAGATCGGCGGCACGGGGCAGGACCGGATGCCATCCGGGCTGCTCGAGGGTGACAACGCCAACGCGGTCGCGGAGTACGTCTCGGCTGTGGCCGGCAAGACCCGCTGATCGGGCTCCAGCCCAGTTGGAGTGCGGAGAATGCGGGTTCTTTGCGGGCCCGTAGGTGCCCGCAGCCCCCGGTCTGATCAGTTTTCCCCTGCTTACGCTGTTAGTATCGCGCCCGCAAGCCGAGGTCCCGCCGCCGAACGGGACACGGGGGAACCAGTTGGCTCCAAATATGGAGCTTGGGGTGAATCGCCAGCACATCAGGCGTAGCGTTGCTCTTTCAGCGCGAGTCCGTCAGCTAACTCCGTAGGCCGACAGAAAGAGGGTCATGAGTCCAGCAGCAGCGCGCCCACAGAGGGCCCAGATACAGCCGGTTCAGGCGATCCAGCGCCGTTCCGTTGCCCCCGCGGCACCCAGGGCTGTGCGCACCACCCGGACTCCCCGTAGCCGTCCCGTCTCTTCACGTGTACTTGCAGCAGGCCCCGATCGCATGGCCATGTGGGCCGTGATGCTCGGGATCCTCATGATCTGCCTCGCATTTGCGACCGGCGGCGCCAGTGGCGCCGGCCAGCAGGCCCAGAGCAGCGCCCCTGTTCAGCAGGCGCCGGCTCTCACGCCGCACAGCTAGCCGCTCCCTCCCCAGCAGAGCCTCTCGCGTCCGCCCAGGCATCCGGCGGGCTTCATTCCCCGTATCCCGGGTAGCGGTGCAGGGAGCTTGCACGCGTCCGCAGTCTCCGATACTCTTACTACACGTAAGCGAGTGCAGAAAGTGAAGTACCTTATGAAGACCAAGGAAAGTAGATTCCAGGTACACGACGAGTTGACCGCTCCGGAGCGGAGCCTTCCCGTGCTCAAGGGCGCGCTGGCAGCCGGTGGACAGCTCTCCAACATCGTCGGGGTGATGGCCGGATCGCCCGCAACGCTTCGTGCGTACGCGCGCTTCCGCTCAGAGCTGAGGCACGGAACCCTTCCGCTGAAGACGCAACAGCGGGTGGCCCTTGCCGTAGCCGAGCACCAAGGCAGCGAGTATGGCCTCGCAACCCTTCAGCGCACGGCCCGTGAGGCCGGTCTTGGCTTCGACGAGATCGCCCGTGCTCGCGAGTTCGAGTCATCGGACCCGCGTGAGGCAGCGCTCCTGCGCTTCGTGCGCGCGCTCCTTGAGGCAGAGGCGGCTCCCCCGGCCTACCTCGTCGAGGAGGCACGCGAGGAGGGCTGGACGGACGAGCAGATCCTCGAACTGGTGGCACACGTGTCGCTCAGCGTGTTCACCAACTTCGTCACCAAGGCGGGCGATATCCCCGTCGACGGCTCAGTCGAAGAGGCTCGGGTGATGCAGGCCGCCGCGTAGCGGCCTGCACGCCCTGGCCACCGGCTACCATTTGTGAAGATGTCTGTCACCGCTGCCAAGCCAGTCGCCACAGACGGCGCCCCCCGGAAGCTCGAGGGCTGTTGCACCCATTACCACCACGCGGTCGAATTGATCGGCAAGCGCTGGAGCGGGGCCATTCTCTTCGTGATGATCGGTGGGCCACTGCGCTTCTCCGAGATCCGCCATCTGGTCCCGGACCTCTCGGACCGGCTGCTCTCGGAGCGGCTCAAGGAGCTCGAGGCGGAGGGCATCGTCGAGCGCCATGTCTACGACGAGATCCCGGTACGCGTCGAGTACCGCCTTACCGACAAGGGCCACGCGCTCGAGCCGGTGCTCCGCGACCTCAAGTCGTGGGCCAACAAGTGGGTAGGCCCGACCGCCGCCCACGCCGCTTCCAACGGCACCCACTAGGACGCACTGACCGCCGAAAGGCGGTTTTTTCGTGCATGTGGGCCAATACGGCCTCGCACCTGCATGAGTAGGGTTACGCCATGGCCGACGAACAGACCAAGTCGATCAAGGACATCAAGGCGCTTGTCGAGGAGCGGGATATCCGCTTCATCCGCCTGTGGTTCACCGACATCCTGGGGCAGCTGAAGAGCTTCTCGGTCAACACGCAGGAGCTGGACGACGCCTTCGAGGGCGGCATGGGCTTCGACGGCTCCTCCATCACGGGCTTCAATGCCATCGAGGAGTCGGACATGATCGCCATGCCCGATCCCTCGACCTTCGCCGTCCTTCCCTGGCGCCCAGAGGAGTCCGGGGTCGCGCGGATGTTCTGCGACATCGTGACCCCCAACCGGGAGCCCTACGAGGGCGACCCGCGTCACGTTCTGCGCCGCGCGCTGCAGCGGGCGGAGAGCATGGGCTTCGACGCATTCAACGTGGGCCCGGAGCTCGAGTACTTCTACTTCAAGAGCGCCAAGCCCAAGACGGGCAAGCCGCCGAAGGTCCTCGACGAGGGCGGCTACTTCGACCTCACCACGCTTGACGCCGGGTCCGACGTCCGGCGCGAGACGGTCCTCGCGCTCGAGCAGCTGGGAATCCACGTCGAGTACACGCACCACGAGGTCGGCCCGAGCCAGCACGAGATCGACATGCGCTACGCCCCGGCGCTGAAGATGGCCGACGACTGCATGACCTACCGGATCACGGTCAAGGAATACGCCATGAAGTACGGCTGGCACGCCACGTTCATGCCCAAGCCGCTCTTCGGCGAGAACGGGTCGGGGATGCACACCCACCAGTCGCTCTTCAAGGACGGCCGCAACTGCTTCTACGACGAGAACGACCAGTACTTCCTCTCCGACGTGGGCAAGGCCTACATCGCCGGCCAGCTCAAGCACGCGCGCGAAATCTGCTCGATCTTCGCCCAGTGGGTCAACTCCTACAAGCGCCTGGTCCCGGGCTACGAGGCTCCGGTCTACTGCGCCTGGTCGCGCCGCAACCGCTCCGCCCTGGTGCGGGTGCCCCTGTACCACCCCGGCAAGGAGCAGGCCACGCGCATGGAGCTCCGCTGCCCGGACCCGGCATGCAATCCGTACCTGACCTTCGCCGTACTGCTCCAGGCGGGCCTGGAGGGCATCGAGAAGGGATACGAGCTGCCCGAGCCGATGGAGCGCAACCTGTACCACCTGTCGCCGGATGAGCGCCGCCGCATGGGGATCGAGCAGCTGCCGGAGACCCTTGGTGAGGCCATCGAGCTGACGGCCGAGTCAGAGCTGGTCCTGCGGACGCTCGGCGAGCACATGTTCAACCGCTACATCGAGATCAAGCGCCACGAGTGGGAGGACTACCGCGTCCAGGTATCCCAGTGGGAGCTCGACAGGTACCTCTCGATCCTGTGAGCTCAGCCGAGTAGAGCCTTCAGCTCCTCGGCGGTCGTGACGGGCATCTGGCAGCTGAAGTTCTGACACACGTATGCGGCGGTCTTGCCCTCCACGGGCTCGCGTCCGAGCATCAGGGGCACGGCAGTGGCATCCGATCCGTCGCGGGGCGTGCCGGCCAGGACGATGTGGGGGCGGAACGCCTGGCGCACCAGGCGCTCCAGCTCGCCCGGCCCGGGCCCGGCGAGCGCGACCTCGCGCGTGGGGGACAGGTGGAAGTCCATGGCCTGAAGCAGGTGTGCGAAGGCGTGAGGGTGCTTCACGGCGATCTCGTGCAGCAGGCGAAGGACGCCGACACCCCGGGCCTCGAGCTCGTGGTCGCCAGTCAGGGCGGCCAGCCTGAGAAGCCCGTAGGCGGCGCTGGCGTTCCCGGAGGGGATGGGGTGGTCCTCAAGGTCCTTTCGCCGCGTCAGGAGCTGCTCGTGGTCCGCCGAGGTCTCGAAGAATCCGCCGCGCTCATCGTCGGCAAAGCGCTCGATCATGGCGCCGGCGATCTCTCCTGCGGCCTCCAGCCACCTGGGCTCGAAGGTGGACTCGTACAGCGTGACCAGCGCCTCCACGAGGAAGGCGTGGTCCTCGAGGTAGGCGTTCAGCCTCCCGTCGCCGTCCTTCCAGGTGCGAAGCAGGCGGCCCTCGGCGTCACGCAACTCCGACAGCACGAACCCGGCCGCGGCGGCCGCGGCATCCAGGTAGTCCTGTCGCTCGAGCACCGCGCCCGCCTCGGCCAGAGCGGAGATCATCAGGGCGTTCCAGGCGGTGAGCCGCTTGTCATCCAGTCCTGGCCAGACGCGCTCTGACCGGACCGCGTACAGCCGTTCACGGATCTCATCCAGGCGAGACGGCGCCGGGGCGGAGCGCGTCAGGATGTTCTGGCCCTCGAAGTTGCCGGCGTCCGTGACCCCGAAGTAGGTCACGGCCTGCTGGTAAAGGTCGTCGTCGCCCAGGGCATCGCGCAGCTGCTCGGGCGTCCAGACGTAGAACTTGCCCTCGACTCCCTCCGAGTCGGCGTCCAGCGCCGACATGAACCCGCCCTCGGGCCCGCGGAGCTCGCGGATGGCCCAGTCCAGCGTCTGGGTGCAGACGTCCCGGAACGGCCCGTCTCCGGTGACCTGCCAGCCGTGCAGGTAGGCCCGGGCCAGGAGCGCGTTGTCGTAGAGCATCTTCTCGAAGTGGGGTACAAGCCACGCGGAATCGACCGAGTAGCGGGCAAAGCCACCGCCGACCTGGTCGTACATGCCGCCGGAGGCCATCGCGTACAGGGTGTGGGCCGTCATCTCGGTCTCGCCGCGGCGCAGCAGGAACTCGATTGCCGATGCCGGCGGGAACTTGGGAGCGCTGCCGAAGCCGCCATGGACGGTGTCATAGCCCTCTCCAAGCGTGGTCACGGCCTGGTTGAGCACGCGTGCATCCATCGGCTCGGCCGAGGGCGCCAGGAGCGCTCCCCCGCTCAGCCGGCGTGTCAGCTGCTCGACGTTGGTCGAGATCTCATCGCGCTGGGTCTTCCACGCGTCGGCCAGGGCCTCCAGCACCTTGCGCCAGCTGGGCATTCCCGAGCGGTCATCCGGCGGGAAGTAGGTGCCGGCGTAGAACGGGAGCTGGTCTGGGGTGATGAACACGTTGAGCGGCCAGCCCCCGTGGCCTGTCATGGCCTGGCAGGCGTCCATGTAGATGGCGTCCACATCGGGGCGCTCCTCGCGGTCCACCTTCACGCAGACGAAGTGCTCGTTCATGAAGCCGGCGACCTCGGTGTCCTCGAAGGACTCGTGCTCCATGACGTGGCACCAGTGGCAGGCCGAGTAGCCGATCGAGACCAGCAGCGGCCGATCCAGCTCGCGGGCGGCATCCAGGGCCTCCGTGCCCCAGGGCCGCCAATCCACGGGGTTGTCCTTGTGCTGGAGCAGGTAGGGCGAGGTCTCCTGGGCCAACCGATTTGGCATGGCTCGACCCTAGCTCTCGTCGCGCAGCTGCGAGCGCTTGATCTTGCCGCTCTCGGTCTTCGGCAGGCTTTCGGCGAAGTCGATGATGCGCGGGTACTTGTAGGGCGCCGTCTGGGCCTTCACGTGGTCCTGGAGCTCGCGCACCAGCTCGGGGCCCGCCGCGTGGCCCTCCCGGACCACCACGACAGCCCTGACCACCTGTCCGCGCTCTTCATCGGGCGCCGCCACGGCAGCCGCCTCCGCGACCGCGGGGTGGGACAGGAGGGCGGATTCCACCTCGAACGGGCCGATCCGGTACCCGGCCGAGATGATCACGTCGTCGGTCCGGCCTTCGAACCACAGGTATCCGTCCTCGTCCTGGCGCACCCGGTCCCCGGTCCGCCACACGCCGTCCCCGCCGTCGATGAAGAACGTGGGCACGGTTGCCGGGTCGGCACAGAGCTCGCCGTCGTCGATCCACAGCTTGAAGCCCGGGAGGGGCAGTCCCATCGATCCCGGGCGCACGGGCGGCCCGATCGGCATCCCTGTGAGCGCCCCGGTCTCCGTCTGGCCGTAGCCGTCGTGGATATCCACGCCCACCGACTCCGACCACGCGCGTACCACTTCGGGGTTCAGCGGCTCTCCTGCCGCCACCGCGTGGCGCAGGGCGGGGAGTGGGTGCAGCTCCGTGCGCTTGGCCATGGCCCGGTACTCGGTGGGCGCCATGCAGAGGACGTTGACGCCCTCACGCTCGATCGTCGCCATCCGGCCCTGCGGATCGAAGCGCGCGTCCTCCAGCAGGGCCGTGGCGCCGCGGAGCCACGGGGCCATGAACACGTTGCGCGCCGACTTGGACCATCCGCTGGCTGCCGTGCACCAGGCCAGCTCCCCCTCGCGGGCGCCGAACCAGTGCTCGGCCTGAGTGGCCTGGCCGCCCAG
The DNA here is from genome assembly GCA_034664165.1 of Thermoleophilaceae bacterium. Taxonomy (GTDB): domain Bacteria; phylum Actinomycetota; class Thermoleophilia; order Solirubrobacterales; family Thermoleophilaceae; genus JACCVG01. The sequence goes on from JAXDIE010000072.1 coordinate 30,129, forward strand.
GTAGCGCTGGCCGTGGCGGATGGCCTTGGGCTCGCCCGACGTGCCGGACGTGAAGGTGATGATGGCCGGGTCCTCCGGGTCCAGGTCCACCGCCTCGGCCGGCTCGAAGCCATCCAGATCCTCGGAGAACGGGTCGAGGACCGCGCCCCGGTAGCCGCTGGCGGCCAACGCGTCGGCGTTCCGCGGGTCGATCACCACCAAGCTCGGCTCGACCACGGCGATCCGGGCCGCCAGGTCCTTCGCGCGCAGCTGCTCGGTGCACGGAAGTGCCACGGCCCCGATCCGGAAGCACGCGACCATGGCGAAAACCCACTCGGGCTTGTTGCCGATCAGCGTCATGACCACACTCCCGCGGCGGGCGCCCAGCTCCGCCATCGCGGTCGCCATCCGGGCGGAGCGGTCGGTGACCTCGGCGAACGTGATCTCCCGGCGCCCGCCGTGCCCGTCTAGCGCCAGGAGGGCAGTCCGGGCAGGAGGCGAGGCGCCGACGACGTCCAGGGCGAAGTTCACCGATGGATCGTACGAGGCCGGCACGGCAGCGGTTATTCCGCGACAACCATCTAAACTCCTCGGGCGGCACAACTGACTCAAGGAGACCCATGGCCTCTGTCTACAGCAGGAAACTGACCTCGTTCAGCGCACTTCGATGCGCCCTCTTCGCGATCGCCCTCGTGGCTCTGATCGCGGCGTCAGGCTGTGGCGGAGCGGTCAAGTCGACCGGCACCACGCCGACCACGACCACGGCCGGGCCCACCACGCCCGCGGCCAAGAAGGCCTACGAGGACGACGTGGCCGACGCGCTCGAGCCCGTGATCAGCGCCTCCCAGCTGTTGGCGACCCAGGCGCCGTCGGCTGCCAGCGCGAAGGATCTGGCGCCCCAGCTGGAGACGGCCGCCGCGGCGTACAGCAACGCCACCACCACCCTTTCGCAGATGAATCCGCCGGCCGAGATCAAGGCGCTGCACGTGCGGTTGACCAAGGCCAGCAGGTCGCTCGCCGCGGCCACAACCGCGGCACAGCAGGCGGCCGAGAAGAACGACAAGAAGGGCATGGCCGCCTTCGCCGACGCGGGCCAGAAGTACCAGGACGAGCTGACCAAGCTCCAGAGCGAGTTCCTGGCGGCGGGTTACGAGTTCGGCACGACCACGACTTCCGGCACGACCACGACGCCGACGACGCCTGGCACGGCCACCACGCCCACGACGCCGACCACTCCCGGAACGGCCACCGAGCCGATCACGCCGGGCGCCACACCCACTGTCCCGACCACACCCACCACCCCCACGACCCCGAGCACCACGAAGCTGCCGGATCCCAAGGATCTGAAGGGCGGCACGGATCCCGCCTCCGGGGCCAAGGGGAAATGAACGACTAGGAGCCCCTTCCGAGATGAGCGCCACCGCCGAGAAGTACACGGAGCTGACCGACGAGCAGAAGGCGATCACGGACATGGTTCACCAGTTCGTGGATGAGCAGGTTCTGCCAATCGCCGAGGAGCACGACCACGAGGACAAGTTCCCCGACGCCGTGGTCGAGCAGATGAAGGAGCTCGGCCTCTTCGGCGTCACGATCCCCGAGGAGTACGGCGGTATGGGGCTGGACCTGGCCACCTACGCGCTGATCGTCGAGGAGCTCTCGCGGGGATGGATCTCGGTTTCCGGAATCGTCAACACGCACTTCATCGGCTCGTACCTGCTCATGAAGTTCGGGTCCGACGAGCAGAAGGAGAAGTACCTGCCGCGCATGGCCACCGGCGAGATCCGGGCGGCCTTCTCGCTCTCGGAGCCGGGCCTTGGCTCCGACGTGCAGGCGATCACCACCCGCGGCAAGAAGGATGGCGAGAACTGGGTGATCAACGGCCAGAAGATGTGGGTGACCAACGGGCTCAGGTCCGGCCTGGTCTTCCTGCTGGCCAAGACCGACCCGGACGCCAGCCCGCCGTACAAGGGCATGACCTGCTTCATCACGGAGAAGGAGCCCGGCGAGGCTGAGGGCAAGGGCGAGTACGCCGGCCTGACGATCCCGCCCCAGATCAAGAAGATGGGATACAAGGGCGTCGAGTCCACGGAGCTCATCTACGAGGACTACAAGTGCCCCTCCGAGAACATCCTCGGCGGCGAGGAGGCGGGGCTGAACAAGGGCTTCGGCCAGATGATGGACGCGCTCGAGGTTGGCCGCGTGAATGTGGCAGCCCGCGGCGTGGGCATCGCGCAGCGCGCGCTGGAGCTGGCGCTCAAGTACTCACAGGAGCGCCAGACCTTCGGCAAGCCGATCGCCGAGCACCAGGCCATCCAGTTCAAGCTGGCCGACATGGCCACCAAGGTCGAGGCCGCGCGGCTCCTGACGCGCAAGGCGGCCAGGCTCAAGGACGCCGGCGTGCGCTCCGACCTGGAGGCCGGGATGGCCAAGCTGTTCGCGTCGGAGACCGGCAAGGAAGTGGTCGAGGACTCCTTCCGGATCCACGGCGGCTACGGCTACTCGAAGGAGTACGAGATCGAGCGCCTGTACCGCGACGCTCCGCTCCTCCTGATCGGCGAGGGCACCTCCGAGATCCAGCGCATGGTCATCGGAAAGAAGCTGCTCCAGCGCCACAAGATCTAAGCCGGAAGTCATCGGCGCGGCTCGCATCGTCCATTAGCCGTCTGGACATATGGACGATGCGAGCCCTCGCGCGTGAAGACGGAACGTGCTCCCGCCGAACGGGTGAGTAACACGCACGA